>NZ_LXFF01000041.1 GCF_001655775.1 Candidatus Arthromitus sp. SFB-turkey | reverse complement strand
GACTACGGGTGGTAATCGTTGTATTAAATATAAATTGTTTTTAAAAATGGGTTGTATTATGCCACTTTTGAGACTTTCAGTATTTTTGGACTGAGAGTCTTTTTTCATTTAAATGTTTACATGAAGTTCTTATCGATTGTCGAGAGAAAAAAATATTAGGAGTGTGGTTTATTGTGGACAAGTTCTTCAAATTAGAGGAGAGAGGGACGACTGTTAAGAAGGAGTTTTTAGCTGGTTTGACAACATTTTTCTCAATGGCCTATATTATCTTTGTTAATCCAAATGTTTTGGGTGCAGCTGGTATGGACACTGGAGCAGTATTTACAGCAACGATTTTAGCAGCAATTATTGGAACATTATTAATGGGACTTTATGCAAATTTTCCAGTAGCACTTGCACCAGGAATGGGATTAAATGCCTTTTTCGCTTATACAGTTGTTTTAGTTATGGGTTATAGCTGGCAACAAGCTTTAGCGGGAACTTTTATTTCAGGAATTTTATTTATAATTCTATCTTTAACAGGATTAAGAGAATTTATAATTAATAGCATTCCAAAATCATTAAAGCATGCAGTTGGAACAGGGATTGGATTTTTTATTGCATTTTTAGGTTTTCAAAATGCTGGCATTATTGTGAATAACGAGTCCACATTAGTTGGGTTAGGAGATTTTAAAGATTTTAGTGTTTTAATAGCAATTCTCGGATTAATCATAACGTTAATTTTATTAGTAAGAAAGATTCCAGGAGCAATATTTATTGGAATGTTTGCTACAGCAGTTATTGGAATGTTGTTGGGAGTTGTAGAAATACCAACACAAATTTTTGCTCCAATACCTTCATTAAAACCAACATTTGGAGCTTTATTTGAAGCATTGCCTACGATTTTTACAAAGGATATGATTGTAGTAATATTTTCATTTTTGTTTATGGATTTTTTTGATACGGCGGGTACATTAATGGCTGTAGGATTTCGTGCTGGATTTGTTAATGATAAAGGTCATTTATTAAATGCCAATAGAGCTTTACTAGCAGATTCAACAGCAACAGTTGTTGGTTCGATATTGGGTACTTCTTCAACAACTTCTTTTGTTGAATCTTTATCAGGAGTTGAAGTGGGAGGACGCACTGGACTTACTTCTGTTTTTACGGCAATATGTTTTTCTTTAATGTTATTTTGTTCTGGATTGTTGTCAGTTGTTACGCCTTCGGTTACTGCACCAGCATTAATAACAGTTGGAATTTTGATGGCATCATCATTAAGTAGTATTGAATGGGGAAAAATAGAGGTAGCGATACCAGCATTTGTAACGATTATTATGATGATTTTGAGTTATTCTATCGCAGAAGGAATTGCAGCAGGATTTTTATTTTATCCAATAACAATGTTAGCTTCAAAGAGAGGAAAAGAGATTCATCCTGCAATGTGGGTATTAACAGTTATATTTTTAGCTCATTTTATAATGTCTTAGTTTAAAAAATTTTATTATTAAGGAAAGGAAAGAAATATGAATCACGATGAAATTATTGTTTTAGATTTTGGTAGTCAATATAATCAACTTATTTCTCGTCGTATTCGTGAATTTGGAGTATATAGTGAATTGAAATCAAACAAATTGACGGCTGAAGAAATTAAAAATATGAACAATGTTAAAGGAATTATTTTAAGTGGTAGTCCAAATAGTGTTACACAAGAGGGAGCTTTAACATTAGATCCAGAAATTTTAAATCTTGGGATACCAATTCTTGGAATTTGTTATGGAATGCAACTTATAACTCATATGAATGGTGGACAAGTTGAGAAAGCAGATCAACGTGAGTACGGTAAAACAGAAATTTCATATAGAAATGGTTCTAAATTATTTGAAGGTACGCCAGAAAATCAAATAGTTTGGATGAGTCATGGTTATCATGTAACGAAATTAGTTGATGGATTTGAAGTTGATGCTAGTAGTAAATCTTGTTCAATAGCTGCGGCTTCGTGTAAGAACAAAAATATATATTTAGTTCAATTTCACCCAGAGGTTGAACACTCAGTTTATGGAGGAGAAATATTAAAGAACTTCATTTTTAATATTTGTAAAGCTGAAGCCAATTGGTCAATGAAAAATTTTATTGATGATCAAGTTAAAAAAATTCGTGAGCGAGTTGGAAATGAAAATGTTTTGTGTGCATTAAGTGGAGGAGTTGATTCATCAGTTGTAGCAGCACTTCTTCATAAAGCAATTGGAGAACAATTAGTTTGTATGTTTATTGACAACGGACTTTTGAGAAAAGGTGAAGCAGAAGATGTTGTAGATACATTCAAAGGTAAATTCAATATGAATTTTATAAAAATTGATGCTCAAGATCGTTTCTTAAATAAATTAAAAGGCATTACGGATCCTGAACAAAAACGTAAAATTATTGGAAATGAATTTGTATATTGCTTTGAAGAAGAGTCGTCGAAGTTAAGAGAGATAAAGTTTTTGGCTCAAGGAACTTTATATACAGATATAATTGAATCTGGTACGGATACAGCTCAAACAATAAAATCACATCATAATGTTGGTGGACTTCCTGAGAACATGAAATTTGAACTAATTGAGCCACTAAACACATTGTTTAAAGATGAAGTAAGAAAATTAGGTTTAGAGCTTGGTCTACCAGAAGAAATTGTATTTCGTCAACCGTTCCCAGGTCCAGGACTTGGGATAAGGGTGATTGGTGAAGTTACGCCTGAGAAACTTGAAATTGTAAGAGATGCGGATAAAATATTACGAGATGAAATTGAAAAAGCAGGTCTTAATAAAAAAATTTGGCAGTATTTTGCAGCGCTTACAAATATGAAATCTGTTGGAGTTATGGGTGATGAAAGAACTTATAATTACGCAGTTGCAATAAGAGCTGTTACATCAAGTGATGGAATGACATCTGATTGGGCGAGAATACCTTTTGAAGTTTTAGAAATAATTTCAAGACGAATTGTAAATGAGGTTTCTGGAGTAAATAGAGTTGTTTATGATATTACTTCAAAACCACCTTCAACAATTGAGTTAGAATAAAAATTAAGAAGTCATTAGATGAAAATCTGATGGCTTTTTTAATTTTTATATAAATATTTAATAAATTATTATTTGTAATATAAAAGGTTATATATTAAATTTAAATAAGAGTGAAAATTAATTTATATAAAATATTAGAGGTATGTTATGGATTTTACGGCTATGACAGAAGCATCGATTAAATTGGAAAATGATTTTGTAAAACCTTTTCTAAAGTGGGCTGGAGGGAAAGGACAACTTTTAAAAGAGATAGAAAAATATTATCCATTTTTTGATAAAAAAATTACAAAATATGCAGAACCTTTTGTAGGTGGTGGAGCTGTTTTATTTGATATACTTAGTCGTTATAACTTAGAAAAAGTGTATTTAAGTGATATTAATACGTATTGTTGTATTCGTGATAATGTTGATGAATTAATTGAATTACTTAGAGAATATCAATTTGAATATATATCTTTAGATATTTCAAAACGTAGAGAATATTATTTACAAAAACGTGAGAGGTTTAATTATTTAAAAATAAATTTAAATAATGAATATAATATTGAAAAAGCTGCGTTAATGATATTTTTAAATAAAACTTGTTTTAATGGATTATATCGTGTAAATAAAAAAGGATTGTTTAATGTTCCAATGGGAAATTATAAAAAACCATTGATNNGTATGTGAAAAATTACAGAATGTAATTATTGTTTGTGAGGATTATAGAAAATCGAAAGATTTTATTGATGAGAACACTTTTGTATATTTTGATCCACCATATAGACCTCTTAATAATACATCCAATTTTACTTCGTATACTGAAAATTCATTTAATGATCAAGAGCAAATTCAACTTGCAGAATTTGTTAAAGAAATGAATGATAAAGGTGCTAAGATCGTTGTCAGTAATTCTGATCCTAGAAATTATAATGTAGATGATAATTTTTTTGATGATATATATAGAACTTACAATATTGTAAGGGTAGATGCTACACGGATGATTAATTCTAATGGTAAATCACGTGGAAAAATTAAGGAATTGATTATACATAATTTTAATGAGGTGATAGATATGAGTAGAGATTTTAATAATTGGTTATTAAATTTTCGTGAAAGTATTGCAGATTATAAATATTATACTGATTTTAGAAAAGTGTATAAAAACGTTGAGAATATTAAAATAGAATTAAATATATTAAATTCATTAATTGGTTCAAAAAATATAGAAAATGATTTTGAAAAACTATTAAATAAATATCCAGAAATATTGAAATGTATACCGATACTTTTAGCAGTAAGAGCTGATGAAATTTATGCTTCAGATGCTCAAGGAGATTTTAATTATAGTTTTAAAAATAAAAACTTATCAATAGAGCAATATAAAATTTTTATGAATAAGACAGGTTTATTTGATTTAATTTCGAATCATATTATAAATAATCTTGTTGATTATGTTACTGGAGTTGAAACTGGACTAGATTCAAATGGACGAAAAAATCGTGGAGGGGATCTTATGGAAAATCTGGTGGAAAGGTTTATTATAAAGGCTGGATTTCAAAAAAATAAAACATATTTTAAAGAGATGTATATTAGTCAAATCACTAATAAGTGGGATATTGATTTATCAGCAATTTCAAATAATGGTAAAACTGAAAAACGTTTTGATTTTGTAGTTAAGACAAATCAGATGATTTATGGAGTTGAAGCTAATTTTTATGTAAGTGGAGGAAGTAAATTGAATGAAACGGCACGTAGTTATAAAAAACTTGCATTAGAGGTGGATATCATTAAAGGATTTACATTTGTATGGTTTACAGATGGGAAAGGATGGAATAACGCACGTAATAATTTAGAAGAAACGTTTGATATTATGGAACATCTATATAATATTAAAGATTTAGAGGATGGAATTATTAGAGAGGTTTTTAAATAATGACAAAAATAATTACTAGATGGGAACCGGAAGATTTTAAAATTGAGACAACTACTCATTGGTCTTTTCCTAAACGTGGTGATTGGGCAACGCATGATTCAAAGTGGAGAGGTAATTGGTCTCCATATATACCACGTAATATATTACTTAGATATTCAAAGGAGAATGACTTAGTATTAGATCAATTTGCCGGTGGTGGGACTACTCTTGTCGAAGCAAAGTTACTTAATAGAGATATTATTGGAGTAGATGTTAATGATATTGCTCTTGCTCGATGTAGAGAGAAAACAACTTTTAATTATGAAGGAGCAAATGGAAAAGTATATATTTATAAGGGTGATTCTAGACGATTAGATTTTATTCAGAATAATAGTATTGATCTTATTTGTACACATCCACCTTATGCTAATATAATAGAATATAGTGAAGATTTAAGTGACGATTTATCACGTTTAAATGTAAATGATTTTTTGAAAGAAATGAATAAAGTAGCAAGTGAGAGTTATCGTGTTTTAAAAAAAGATAAGTTTTGTGCTATTCTTATGGGAGATACTCGACAAAAAGGTTGTATGATACCAATATCTTTTCAAGTAATGAAAATATTTGAGGGTGCAGGATTTAAATTAAAAGAACTTATTATTAAAGAACAACATAATTGTAAGGCTACAGGATATTGGAAAACAAATAGTATTAAATATAATTTTTTATTAATTGCACATGAGTATTTATTTGTATTTAAAAAATAAAAATAGAATTTGAAGAAACGAGTTTTATTAATGAATTTATTCAGTATGTGTTAAATAATGGGGCAAAAAAATTTGATGATAATCACATTATTGTAAATATGGACAAAGATGAAATACTTAATATGACCAATTCTTTGACTAAAATAGATTTAAATTAATTAAAATGAAATTGATTATAGAATACTCTTTTTGTTGGAGTATTCTATTTTTATATGAATTTTAGAATGCAAATTATTTTAAACTAAATAAAAATTCAATTTTTCTAAGAATTTTTTAGTTTGAATTTTGTTATAGCGTTAACAATTATTATAACATTGAAGTGTTACAAATATTAAGTTTTGTTTTTTGTTTGATATAGTGAAATAGATTTGAAAAATTTATTTAGAGAGTATTTTGAGGAGGCTTATATGGAAAATATAAAGTTTATTTAATATGGAACAAAAGATTATCAAGATACATTGAAGTTAAGAAATAAAGTTATGAGAATACCATTATATTTAGATATTTATAAAGAAGATCTTAGTTTCGAGAAAAAATCAATAATTATTGGTTTTTTTGATAATGGACAGCTACTTGGAGTTGGGATTATGTCAAATAAAGGTTCTGTTTATAAAATAGAGTATTTATGTGTTGATTCTGAAATTCAGAGTAGTGGAATCGGTGGTAAATTATTATGTTATTTAGAGAAAATAGCCATTGAAAAAGGTGGGGAAAAAATTTGCATGGATGCTCGAGTATCGGCAGAACAATTTTATTTACGTCATGGGTATAAACCTATTGGAGATATTTTTTTGTTAGATTATGCCCCTGTACAACATATAGTTATAGAAAAAATTTTAAAATGAAAAACAGTTTTAAAAAAAGACAACTAAAAATTTTAGTTGTCTTTTTTAAATTGAATTATTTTAATAAATCTATGTTTATGTATTTATATTAAATTGTTTTCATGAAATAACGATTTGAAATTTTTACTGAAAAAATTTAGAATTATAGTGTTATTAAATTTTTGATATACGGATTTAAGTTAGAAATAATGATTTGTTAAAATTAAATTTTATATTTGTATATATTAAAACAATATATATAATAATATGGAAATAAAATGTATGCTAGGAAATGTACAATTGACATAAAAGGAGTAAACGTATGAAAAGAAAAACTAAAAAAAGATTAATAACTGGGATATCAACGGCGATATTGATTATATTTTTTGCAACTATTTTAGTTGGTTTGGTTATTTGATTATAAAAATTAGAATTGGAGAGGACTAAAAACTTATATGATTTTAAAATCTGTAGAAATAAGAGGATTTAAATCATTTGCTGATTTTACGGAACTTACATTCAATAAAGGAATAACGGCTGTTGTTGGACCAAATGGAAGCGGAAAAAGTAATATTTCTGATGCAATAAGATGGTGTCTTGGAGAGCAAAGTGTTAAAACTCTTCGAGGTGGAAAAATGGAAGATGTTATATTTTCAGGAACGCAATTTAGAAAAGCAGTTTCCTTAGCTCAAGTATCTATTACTATAGATAATTCGAAAAAAGAATTACCTATAGAATATTCAACTGTAACGGTATCTAGGAAATTATATAGATCGGGTGAAAGTGAGTATTTAATTAATAATAAAGTTTGTAAACTTAAAGATATACATGAGTTATTTTTTGATACAGGTATAGGAAAAGAAGGATACTCTTTAATAGGACAAGGCAAGATAGAAGCAATTTTAAATGGAAAAATTGATGATAGAAGAGCTCTTATTGAAGAGGCAATTGGAATAACTAAATATAAATTTAAAAAAGAAGAAGCACAAAATAAAATTAATCATGCAAATGAAAATCTTATTAGGATAAATGATATTTTGAATACTTATTATGAATATTTAGAACCATTGTACATAGAACAAAATAAAGCGAAGCAATTTTTAGAATTTTCTAGTGAACTGAAAGAAATAGAAGTTTCATTGATTTTAAACAAACTTTATCAACTTTATTTTGAAATGATAAATTTGAAACAAGAATTAGTTAAACATCAAAATGAGTTTAGTGATATTAATGTTAATAAACATAATTTAGAAAAAAATAGAAATGATTTGGAAAAACATTTAGATGATTTAACTTCTGAAGAGAGAGAAAAGAAAGAAAATTATTATAAAATTAAAGATGAAATACAATCTTATATTAATAAAGTGAATTCAGAGAATAACAACATAAATATACTTTTGAATTCAAATAAAATATATAAAAAACAAATGGATGAAAACATATCTAAGATATCCAATATTAACTCAAAAGAAAATATTATAAATAAAACAAAATTGGAATTAGAGAATGAGTTTAACCAGTTAGTTGATTATTTAGATGGATTTGAAAAAATTTTTACTAGTAAAAATAATGAAATAGAGACTTTAAATTCTCAATTGGGAAAAATTAAATGTCAAGAGTTAGAAATTTTTGAACGAAATACAACTATAAAAAATAAAATTGAGTTTATTAATTCAAAATATCAATCTTTACAAGATGAAAGAAGGTTGGTATTTAATGAAAAACAGATGTTTGAAAAGAAAGTTTTGGATATGGAAAATGAAATTCAAGAACAAGAATTTCAAAGAGAACTTAAGTATCAAGATTTACTGAATAATCAAAAAAGTATTGATGACTTATCTTTAAATATAGATGATCATCAGAAAAAACTTGAATTTTATAAACTTGAACTTGATAAATTAAACAAATCTGTTATCGTACAAAAAACTAATTTAAATATGTTGGTGCAATTTGAAAGTAATTATGATGGTTTTAATAGGACAAGTAAAATTTTAATGAATGAAATAAATAGTGGGAAATTATCTAAATTTAAAGATAAATGTTTTATTATAGGTAGTATTTTCAATACTAAACAAGAATACGAACTTGCCATAGAAACTGCTATAGGTGGACATATATCTGATATTATTGTTGATGATGATAATATTGCTAGAGAAATTATCAATTATTTAAAACAAAATAATATTGGTAGGGTAACTTTTCATCCATTAAATCTTATTAAAGAATTTAATATAAAAAATTTTGGTGATTTTAAAAGTCAAAATGGATTTATAGACTTTGCTATTAATCTTGTTAATGTTGAAGAAAAGTTTATAAAGGTTGCAAAAAATATTTTAGGTAAAACAATAATTTGTGACAATATAGATAATGGTGTTAATATAGCTAAATTTGCAAATTTTTCAAATAAGATAGTTACTCTTGATTCTCAAATTATTAATTCTGGTGGATCTATAACTGGA
This sequence comes from Candidatus Arthromitus sp. SFB-turkey, assembly GCF_001655775.1. GTDB lineage: Bacteria > Bacillota > Clostridia > Clostridiales > Clostridiaceae > Dwaynesavagella > Dwaynesavagella gallinarum. The sequence goes on along the minus strand of NZ_LXFF01000041.1, from coordinate 14,144 downwards.
GGGAGTAATTATTCTAAAAATGTAAATATTATAGGTAGAAAAAGAAAAATTGAAGAACAAAATCTAAATATAAATAGAGAACTATTAAAAATTAAACAAGTAGAGGAAAATTTTTTGAATTTTCAAAAAAAACATGATGAATTAAAGGAAAATTTAAAAAAATTAAATTCTTATGTTCAAGATTTGAAAATTAATTTATTAAAATTAGATAATGAGTTAAACTTTAAAAATGAAAATAAATTAAGAGAAGTTAAAGAAATTGATAAAAAAAATAATTTGTTGGCTCAATTAGATGAACTTATTTTGAAAAATAAAAGTGATATTGATGAATTGAATAATGAATTTGTTGTTAATGAAGAGATGAATAAAAAATTGAAACTTGATATTGATGATATAAATAGTAAGATTGATACATTTAGGAGGCAAATCAAGGATGAAGAAGATAAAATTACATTTGATAAAATTAGGAAAGGAAAATTGGAAGAAAATATATCAAATATTTGTCAAGAAATCGAAAGAATTACACTAGAGAAGAAAGAGATACTTTTAATAAATCAAAACATACAGAAAGAATTTGATAATATTGAATTTAGAATTAAGTATCATAATTTGAATATTAATGAGCTAAAAGATAAAATTAATTTACTTACTGAACAAAATAAAGAAAGTGAAGAGGGATTTGATAAATATATTATTGAACAAAATGAATTGAAAAATAAAATTAAAGAATTAAGTACATATATAGAGGATGCTAATCAAAATGTATACAAAGTAGAAGGAAATATAAATTCCTTACAAATAAAACTTGTGAAGTTCGAAACTGAATTTAACACATTAAATGAAAAACTTTTGAATGAATATAACATTGAGTTTAATGAGAGTGAAAGTGAAAAATATTCTTTAAAAGAATCAAAAATTAATTTATATAATCAAAAAATGAAATCTTTAAAAAATAATATATCTGATTTAGGAAATGTAAATCTTAAAGCTATTGAAGAGTATGAAGAATTAAATAAGAAAGTTGAATTTATTACAAAACAAAAAGAAGATCTTGATAAAAGTAAACAAGAACTTGAACAGTTTATTGGAGAATTAACTGTTAAAATGAAAGAAATTTTTAGCACTAATTTTAAAATTATAAATGAAAATTTTGATAAGACATTTAAAGAGCTTTTTAGAGGGGGAAGTGCGTCACTTTTACTTGGTGAAGGTGATGAGTTAGAAAGTAGTATAGATATAGTTGTTCAACCTCCAGGAAAAAGACTTCAGAATTTAAATCTTTTATCAGGAGGAGAAAAAGGACTTTCAGCAATTTCACTTTTGTTTGCAATACTTAGAATGAAACCAGTACCTTTTTGTGTCTTAGATGAAATTGAAGCGGCTCTTGATGATAATAATGTTTTGAGATTTGCTGAATTTTTAAAAGAGTTTTCTTCAAATATACAGTTTATAGTTATAACTCATAGAAAAACCACAATGGAATCTAGTGATATTATTTATGGTGTTACTATGCAAGAAAAGGGTATATCTAAAATAGTATCTATAAATTTAGCTAATTATGGAACTTAAAGGAGGCTTAGTAATGTTTAATGATTTTTTTTCAAAACTAAAGAAAGGATTAAATAAAACTAAGGAAAATTTTACGGATAAATTAAATTCAATATTGGGAATTGCTATTAATATAGATGAGGATTTATATGAAGAAATTGAAGAAATGTTAATTACAAGTGATATAAGTATTGAAACTTCTCTCGAAATAATAGATGAGTTAAAAAAGATAATACGTGAAAGAAAAATTAATGATCCAGAAATGATAAAACCTGTACTTAAAGAAATTATGCTTAATATGTTAGATGAACCTTCAGACTTTTTGAATGAAAAATTTCCTAAGATTATTGTTATGATTGGTATAAATGGTGTGGGTAAAACAACAAGTATTGGTAAACTTGCAAATAATTTTAAAAATAATGAAAAAAGTGTATTGATTGCTGCTGGAGATACTTTTAGAGCTGCTGCAATTGAACAATTGCAAGTGTGGGCTGATAGAGTTGGTGTAAAAATGATAAAACATGATCAAGGAGCAGATTCTTCAGCTGTAATTTTTGATGCGATAAAATCTTTTAAGGCTAAATCTTATGATGTTTTAATTTGCGATACTGCAGGTAGATTACATAACAAAAAAAATCTTATGAATGAATTAAAAAAGATAAATAAAATAATAGAAAATGAATGTAATGATGTTGAAAAAGAAATTTATCTTGTTTTAGATTCAACAACTGGTCAAAATGCGCTGAATCAAGCAATTGAATTTAAAGAAATTTCAAATATTACAGGATTGGTATTAACAAAACTTGATGGAACAGCGAAGGGCGGAATGATTTTATCAATAAAAAATAAACTTGGAATACCTGTTAAGTATATAGGAGTTGGAGAAAGTATTGATGATTTACAAAAATTTTCTCCAAAAGATTTTGTTGATGCTTTATTATAAACATGTCAAGTAAAATTACTTGACATGTTTTTTTTATAGTGTTAGAATACTACAAGTAATGGATAAAAAAGATTTGGAGAATAGAAATCAAATTATATTACTTATAGATGTTTACGGAGAGCTTTTAACTGAAAAACAAAAACGTATTTTAGAGTTATATTTTTTTGATGATTTATCGTTGGTAGAAATTTCTAAGATTAATAACTCGAGTAGGCAATCAATTTTGTATTCAATAAATAAAAGCATTGACCAACTTAAAATTTTTGAAGAAAAAATGAAAATTTTGGAAAAAGATAGAGAACTTAAAACTAAGAAAGAAATTTTACTTAAAAAGTTAAGTGAATGTTTAGATTACGATTCAAATTGTGAATTGTATAATTTTATTGAAAATATGTAAGTTGGAGGTGAAAAATGGCGTTTGATGGTTTAGCAAGTAAACTTCAAGGAGTTTTCAAGAAGTTAAGAGGAAAAGGTAAATTATCTGAACAAGATATAAAACTTGCTATGCGAGAGGTAAAATTGGCTCTTCTTGAATCTGATGTTAATTATAAAGTTGTGAAAAATTTTGTAAATAACGTTAGTGAAAAATCTTTAGGTAAAGAAGTTTTAGAAAGTTTAACTCCAGCACAACAGGTAATAAAAATTGTAAATGAAGAATTACAAGCTATAATGGGAAATGAGCAAAGCAAATTAAACTTTAATCATAATGGAACTACAGTTATTATGCTTGTTGGTCTTCAAGGGGCAGGTAAAACTACAATAGCTGCAAAACTTGCACTACATTGTAGAAAATCTGGAAAGAGTCCGTTATTAGTTGCGTGTGATATATATAGACCTGCAGCTATAAAACAATTAGAAGTTTTAGGAAATCAAATTAATATACCAGTATTTTCACTTGGTGATAAAGTTAGTCCTGTTGAAATTGTAAAGGGTGCTTTAAATGAGGCAAATAAAAATTCTAATAATTTGATAATAATAGATACAGCGGGACGGTTACATATAGATGATGAGTTAATGAATGAACTCAAAGATATTAAGGAAATTTCAAATCCAAATGAAATTTTAATGGTTATTGATTCGATGATAGGTCAAGAGTCTGTAAATATCGCTCAAACTTTTGATGAGAATTTAGATGTTACTGGTTTTGTTTTAACAAAGCTTGATGGTGATACTCGAGGTGGAGTAGCGTTATCTATAAAAGAAGTTATAGGAAAAAACATTAAGTTTGTTGGTACAGGAGAAAAAGTTGGAGATTTAGAAGTTTTTCATCCTGATAGAATGGCATCTAGAATACTTGGTATGGGAGATGTTCTTTCTCTTATTGAAAAAGCTCAGGAAGCTATCGATAAAGATGAAGCAGAAAAATTAAGTGAGAGAATGCTTGCTAATGAGTTTAATTTTGAAGATTTTAAGAGTGCTATGCAACAAATGAAAAAAATAGGATCTTTTTCAAAAATACTAGAAATGATTCCAGGATTTGGAAATTCTATGAAGGAACTTAAAAATATAAATCTTGAAGATAGTGAAAAAGAACTAGGAAAAATTGATGCTATTATAAATTCTATGACTTTGAGTGAACGAAGAAATCCTAAACTTCTAATAGGTTCGGCTTCTAGAAAAAATAGAATTGCTAGAGGTTCAGGAACTACAATACAGCAAGTTAACAAGTTAATAAAAGATTTTGAAAACATGAGTAAACTTATGAAACAGTTTAAAGGTTTTGGAAAAGGAAAATTTGGTAAGAAAGGATTTTTTCCCAAATTACCATTTTGAAGTAATTTAAGAATAAATATTTATAAATTTTAGGAGGAATTTTATATGGTAAAAATTAGATTAAGAAGAATGGGAACTAAAAAGAAGCCATTTTACAGAATAGTTGTTGCTGATTCAAGAAGTCCAAGAGATGGAAAATTTATAGCTGAGGTTGGAACTTACAATCCAATGAAAGATCCAATAGAATTTACATTAAAAGAAGAGGAAATAAAAAAATGGATTTCTAATGGAGCTCAACCTACAGACGCAGTTAATAGATTATTAGTTAAGGCTGGTATAAATAATTAAATTTTAATGGTGTTTAAAAATGATAAAACATTTTGCTATAGGTAAGATATCTAAACCGCATGGTGTTAGAGGAGAAATTAATATTATACCTTTTGATGAAGATTTGAGCATATTTAATGAATTAAATAAAGTTTTTTTAAGTAGTAGCGACACTGATGAAAGTGATTTGAAAGAGATTGAAATTGATTCTATTAAATTTAAAAACAAAAAAGTTGTTGTAAAACTTAGTGGTTGTGATACTTGCAATGATGCTGAATTGTTAAGAAATAAGTTTATACGTATTGCAAGAGAAGATATTTCTTTGAAAGATGGAGATTATTTTATTGCAGATATTAAAGAATGTAATGTTTATGATGATGAGGGAGAATTTTTAGGAAAAATTTCTGAGGTTATACAAACTAAGAACAATGATGTTTATTGGATAAAGAAAACAAGTTTTAATGATGAGTTATTGATTCCAGTTCTTAAATCAATAATAGTTGATATTAATATTGAACAAAAAAAAGTTATCATTAAACCAGTAAAGAGTTGGTCTTTATGAAAATAAGTATTCTAACTTTATTTACGGATATGTTTGAAGTGTTCAATCACAGTATAGTGAATAAAGCTAAGAATAATAATATTGTTGAAATTAATTTGATTAATATTAGGGATTTTTCTAATAATAAGCATAACAAGGTTGATGATTATCCTTTTGGTGGTGGAGCAGGTATGCTTATGAGTGTTGAGCCAATTTATAACGCCATAATGCATACAAAGAAATCTGAATTAGATAGAGTAATTTATTTAGGACCAAGAGGTAATGTTTTTAATCAATCTAAGGCACAAGAATTATCTAAACATGAACATTTAATATTTTTGTGTGGACATTATGAAGGCATTGATGAAAGATGTTATAATTTTATTGACGAAGAAATTTCTTTAGGAGATTTTATATTAACAGGTGGTGAGATGGCTGCAATTCCTATTGTAGATAGTATAATTCGATTATTACCATCAGTTATAAATCAAGAAAGTCTTAAAAATGAATCATTTACTGGTGATTTGATGGATTTTCCTCAATATACGAAACCGAGAAGTTTTATGGGGATGGATGTTCCTGATGTTCTTTTGTCAGGTGATCATGGTAAAATTGATAAATGGAGACAGGAAGAGTCATTAAAAATAACACGTAAGTTTAAGCCGTATTTATTGAAAAATAAAAAATAAATTGGAGGTTTTTTAAAGAATGAATGATTTAATTAAATACATAGAAGCTCAGTATATGAAAGATGATGTTCCAGTTTTTAATATTGGAGATACTGTAAAAGTAAGTATTCTTATTAAAGAAGGTAATAAAGAGAGAACTCAGATTTATGAAGGTACAGTTATAAAAAGACAAAATGGTGGTGTTAGAGAAACATTTACTGTTAGAAGAATTGCTTATGGTGTAGGAACTGAAAAAACTTTCTTATTACATTCACCTAAAGTTTTGAAAATTGAAGTTGTTAGAAGAGGTAAAGTTAGAAGAGCTAAACTTTATTATTTAAGAGATAGAGTAGGAAAAGCTACTAAAGTTAAAGAGAAAATTGGAGATAAAAAATAAAGTTTAATTATTTAAAGAGCAGGTTTCCTATTTAGGAAATCTGCTGTTTTGTTTTTTATAGGAGTTAAGTTATGAATATAAATTGGTTTCCTGGACATATGTTTAAGACTCAAAAAGAAATTAAAAATATAATTAATTTGGTTGATATTGTAATAGAAATTCGAGATGCTCGTGCTATAATTTCAACAACTAATCCTGATATAGAAAATTTGACTAAAGGAAAACCCAAGATTATTATTTTAAGCAAAATTGATTTAGCAGATAGCAAAGTTACTCAAGATTGGATTAAATTTTATGAAGATAATGGAATTCATTGTATAGATGTAGATATTATTAAAAGCAAAAATATTAAAAAAATTAATGATAAAATTAGTTTTATTATGAAAGATAAACTTGAAAAATATAAATCCAAAGGCGTGAAAAATTATACTCTTAGAGGAATGATTTTAGGAATCCCAAATGTTGGGAAATCTTCTCTTATAAATAAAATTTCCAATAATAATATTGCTAAAGTTGGAAATAGGCCTGGTGTTACAAAATCAAAACAATGGATTAAAACTAAATGGGGAATAGATTTATTGGATACTCCTGGTATACTTTGGCCTAAGTTTGATAGTGAGAAAGTTGGATTAAATCTTAGTTATATTGGCTCTATAAAAGATGAAATTTTAGATACAGAAGAATTGTCATATAAATTGTTAGAATTTTTGACTTTAAATTATAAATCTAATTTAGAATCTACATATAAAATAGAATTTTCAATGGATGTTTTAGAAAATTTAGATTCTATAGGAAGAAAACTTGGATGTTTGAAAAAAGGATCACAAATTGATTATTCAAGATTATCAAAAATAATATTAGGAGATTTTAGATCAGGAAAAATTGGAAATATTTCTCTTGAAACTCCAAAAGATTTGATTGAAGAGGTTAATTGAAATGAATTTTGAGCAATTAAAGGTTTCGGAGATAAAAAATTTTTTGGATAATTTAGATATGGAAGATGAAAATATAGATAAAATTCTCAATGAATTATCTTTAGATGGTAGAGTTTCAGTACAAAAATTAGTTATGCAATTTAAGAATAGATATAATAATTTAAAACAAAATCAGTTGATGAATGAAGAATTTTATAATTTTGATAGAAAATATGTTCTTAATAATAATTATGTGATAGTTGGTTGTGACGAAGTTGGGAGAGGTCCTTTAGCTGGTCCGATTGTTTGTGCATCAGTTGTTTTAGATTTACATAGTGAGGATAAAGTAATTAAAAATATAAATGATTCTAAGAAAATAAAGAGTAGAGATTTCAAAAAGAAGTTGAGCGAAATTATTAAGGAAAAGGCTAGATATTTTAAAATAATTGAAATTTCAAATGATGAAATAGATAAAATTGGTATAGGTGTTGCTAATCAAAATGGATTAAAACAAAGTGTAGAAGGAATTAACACTAATGTTGATTTGGTTTTATCTGATGGATATTTAGTTAAGGGATTAAAAACAAAAAATATTTCAATAATCAAAGGTGATACTAAAAGTGCATCTATAATGTGTGCTTCTATTATTGCAAAGGTTTATAGAGATGAACTTATGATTAAATATCATGAAGAATTTCCTGAATATGATTTTTTAAATAATGTTGGTTATGGAACAAAATCTCATGTTGAGGCTATAGAAAAATATGGAATATGTAAATATCATAGAAAAAGTTTTTTGAAAAAGTATATTTAAAAAATATTTTCGATATAATTATAACTATATTTTTTATTTCCCCAAAACTTTATTTCTATTAAATCAAATTTATAATATAAATTATGCAAATTATTTTTTGTTAAAAAATAATTTGCTGTACTTTTTATTTTAAATTGTTTTTTTCGAGTAATTTGTTCTTTTGGCGCATATATAAAATTATTTTTAAACATTGATAAACTTTTTACTTCAATAAATGAAATTATATTATTTTTTAAGCATATAATATCAATCTCTCCAAAATTTGATCTAAAATTTCTTTTCATGATTTGGAAATTTTTATTTATTAAAATTTTTGTGGCTAAATTTTCTGCTAAGTTTCCAATTTCTTTTGATGTCATTGGTAATTCACCTCTTTACTCATTATTTCACTAAAAATATAAAAAATAACAAATATTTGGAAGTGAGGTTTAAAATTATGAATATACGAAAAGCAAATTTAAACGATTTGGATTTTATTGTTAAATTCAATATGAATTTAGCAGAAGAAACTGAATCAAAAACTTTAGATATAAACATAGTTAAACAAGGTGTGTTAAAAGTTTTAAAAGAAGAGGTTCAAGGAAAATATTTTGTTTGTGAAATTGATGGAACAATTGTTGGGCAAATGATGATTTTGTATGAGTGGAGTGATTGGAGAAATGGAGAATTTATTTGGATACAAAGTGTTTATGTAGATAAAAATTATAGAAATCGTGGTGTTTTTAAAAAATTGTTTAATCACATCAAAGAATATTGTGATAATGGTAAAAATTTTGTTGGATTAAGACTATACGTTGAAAAAAATAATAATAGAGCAAAAAGTGTATATTCTTCTCTTGGAATGTATGAAAATGATTATGATATGTACGAATATGTTAAGTAAAAAAACAAGGGCAATTCATTTTTGAATTACCCTTGTTTTTTGTTCACAATAACTTCCATAGAACCATTATAATGAGTGCTTATTCTGTAGTCTAATATATTAAAACCTAAATCTGTTAATAAATTTTCTAATCCATTTTTATTAAAATAGGTAATATGCCATGGTTCATTCCATAGTGCTGTACTTGTTTTGTGTAATTTATTAAATGAACTTTCATAATTTGGTGTAGAAATCCATAAAACACCATCATTTTTTAATAATTTATATGCTTTTTTAAGTCCTTTTTTTGGATCGTCAATATGTTCAAGAACATCTCCCATAAAAAGAATATCGTACTGTTTGTTTTCTGGTAAATCAATAAAATCACAACAAATAATTTGACATTCTAATAGATTTGAAATTTTTTGTGCAACATCTTCTTCAATTTCTACGCAATCAATATCGTAATTCATCTCTAAAGCTGTCGCAATTAATTCTCCATTACCTATACCTATTTCTAAAATCTGTTTACCTTTAGTGAATTGTTTTAAATTTTGTAGAATATTGCACCAATCTCTCAGGATATAGGATGATATTGGTGTTAAATTTTGAGTTTGATTTTGTTGAGGATAAATAATTTTTAAAGGATTTTTTCTAAAGGAAAATTTTAAAGGAAAATGTTGAGAGTATAAATTATTGCATTTTGTGCATTTCATCCATAATTTAGCAGGTAAAAAATTATGATTATAATTAATCATTTTATAAGAAGGAGCATTATGAAAAGGAATACCTTGTCCACCGCAAACAGTACAATTTTTAATCTTTTTTTGTTGATTTATTATTTCAGAATTGTATATATAATTTTTTAAATGTGTTGCTCCTAAGATTGTCCCTAAATCTGGTTTTATTTCAAAAGCTTCCATTATTAAGTTAAAAGACAATGTCGGATCAGAAGTACGGCATAATTCAGATAAAAAAATTAATAATAGGGCGTTAGTTGTTGAATCCATATTGAGTTTATTTGATATTTGTAAAAATAATTTGATTTCACTAGCGTTTATTTGAGCAGGACTTATATTAAAGTTTGTATAAATTGATTTTAAATATTCGAATGATTGTTTAAAAACGTATATTAAAATCGAATTTTTCCAATTTAAAATATTTTCAATGTTTATCTCATTTAATAGATTTAAATTGTTGGGTAATTCACCAAATAATTGTTCAAGGTTTTGGTAAATCATTGATATTTTTAATTTTATATCATCGCTATTTGAATATGAGCTATCAGAATTTAGAGAGTTTTCAATATCTTTTGTTATTGAGTAAATTTCAGGTAAAATTTGTATTATTGTTTTAATATCTTTCATAAAATATCCCCCATATAATCATTGTTCGATTAAATATTAAATATTACCACACAAATTGTCAAGAAAACAAAATAAAAGACATCCGTGCGAATGTCTTTTATTTAAAATAATGGTGTAAATAATCTACTAAAACCTTCTTCAATTTTTATTAGTAGAGATTTGTTTTTTTCATAATTTTCATCAAGTTTAACGCAATCATTTATATCATCATAAAAAATTTCTTTCATTTTAGAATTAATTTCATGATCAGTTATAAAAGCATTTACCTCAAAATTTAATGAAAAGCTTCTAATATTAAAATTTGCAGTACCAATAGAAGTAACACAATCATCCATGAGCATTACTTTAGAGTGAATAAACCCTTTGTATAAATAAACTTCAATTCCAGCACGTAAAAGTTGATTAATATAAGATGAAGTTACCCTGTAGACAATTCTTTTATCATATATGGTTGGCAACATTATACGAATTTTTATTCCATATTGAGCAGTTGAGATTAATGCAGACAAAAAACTTTCATCAAGTCCCAAATAGGGAGTTTGAATAAATATTTCTTTTTTTGCATTGTAAAGCATTCTTAAATAAGTTGATTTTATCTTTTCATAATTTTTTTTATCAGGTCCACTGGCAACAATTTGCGTATATGTTACTTTTTCAGTATTAGATTTAGGAAAATAATTTTCTTTAAAGTTTTCTTCGGTTTCAATTTTGTGATTACTCACATAGGCTAAATCTTGAATAAATTGGAGTTGAAGAAAATTTACAGCATCTCCAATAATTTTCAAATGACAATCTTTCCAAGGATTAAGTTTTTTATGAAGAGACATGTATTCATCTCCGATATTTATTCCTCCAACATATCCTATTTTTCCATCGATAACAACTATTTTTCTATGATTTCTGTAATTTAGATTAAAATTTATAAATTTTACGTAGGAAGGAAAGAAGGAATAAACTTCTCCGCCTGCTTCTTTAAGTTTATCAAACATTTTTTTTGAAACACATATACATCCAACATCATCGTAGATAAGTCTTACTTTTACTCCTTCTTTAACTTTTTCAGTAAGAGTTCTTACAAGAATGTTTCCAATTGTATCATTTTTAATTATATAGTAAAGCAAATGTATACTGTGTTTCGCATTTTTTATATCTTTAATTAACTCCTCAAATTTGTCGTACGCTGTATTAAAAATTTTTACATCATTAAATTCTGTTATAGCAGAATTGTTATGTAAAAGATTGAATTTTAATATGGACGTATCTATGTTTTTATTATCAGGAATTGAACTGTAATCTTTAACATTTAACATACTGTCTATTTCGTTGAATATTCTGAAGTTTCTTGTTTCAATTTTCTTTTTATTTAATTTTGGTCCACGTCCTAAAACAAAATATACGTACAGTGAAAATCCTGGAGGAAGAATTAAGAATGTAAGAATCCATGATTGAATGCTCCTCGTATCTTTTCTTTCTAGAAAAATCATAATAAGTATACTTAGTATATTCAAGAACAAAAATATCCACGAAAATACCACAATTATAATTGCCATATTAAATACCTCTACAAAAGTTACAAAATATTAAACATAATTTTATATTTTACAAAAATTATACTAAAAATACCATAGACAATGTATAAAAATATTTTTTGTTGTTAATAATCCATTGTAAGAGGTGGTTAATTTTGGTAATTGTTTTAAAAAGTGCAACTTTTAATTATATAAAAGGACAAATAATAGATATAGAAATTTCTATAACTAAGGGAATACCATCTTTTACTATAGTTGGCCTTCCAAATATTGAAATTAAAGAATCAAGAGAAAGAGTTCGAAGTGCCATATTAAATAGTGGTTTTAAATTTCCTTTAGGAAGAATTACAGTTAATTTGGCTCCAGCTAATTTGAAAAAAGAAGGATCATTATTGGATTTGTGTATAGCGATAGGAATTCTTATTGCATCAAAACAAATTAAAGCTACAGAAAATATTTTCAATACAGTAATATTGGGAGAGTTATCTCTTGATGGATACATAAAAAATATAAACGGAGCTGTGCCTATTCTTTTAGATGGAAAAAAGAAGGGATACGAAAATTATGTTTTACCTAAAGAAAATTTCTGTGAATCAAAATTTGTACAAGATATAAATATTGATTATTTTGAAAGTTTAAAAGATTTTGTAGAGTATGTTCAATATGGAACAAAAAATAAATTTAATATGGACTGCGATAATTATGTTGAAGAAAATGTAAATCAAATTAACTTTGAAGATGTTTTAGGACATGTTAGTAGTAAAAGAGCGTTACAGATTGCAGCAGCTGGATTTCATAATATAATTTTGTATGGTCCAGTTGGAAGTGGAAAAACAATGCTAGCAAAGTCTTTTAAATCTATTCTTCCTGAATTAGATTATCAAGAAAGTTTAGAAAAGGGACGAGTATATAGTCTAACCTCATTTAAAGAAAATTTTAAAACTCCAGTATTTAGAGAAGTTCATCATACAACTTCTAAAAGTTCTCTTCTTGGAAATGGTAGGGATAATAAAATTGGAGAGGTTACACTTAGTAATAATGGAGTTTTGTTTTTAGACGAAATGCTTGAGTTTAAAAGAGAAACTTTAGAAATTTTAAGAAAAGTTTTAGAAGATAGAAAAGTTTTGTTAAATAAAAATAAAGAATTTGTAGAATATCCAGCTAATTTTATATTGCTAGGTGCTACAAATTTATGTCCTTGTGGAAATTATTTAAATAATAGTGCTATAAAGCAGTGTGTTTGTGAAACCACAAAACGTGAAAAATACATAAATAAAATTTCTAAAAGTTTGCTTGATCGTATTGATATTTTTACGTATACACCTGTAATTGATTATATAGATGTCAATAATAAAAAGGATGTTCGTATAACTACTAAACAAGCTTTAAAGAAAATAAATTCTGCACGTGAGATACAGAAAGATAGATTTAAAAAATTTAAAATTAGGTATAATAGTCAAATGAATAATGATCTTGTAAATAGATTTTGTGAATTAAATTCATCAAGTAAGCAAATATTAGAAACAATTTATAGGAAAGAAAATATTTCAACAAGATCGTATTTTAAAATTTTAAAAATTGCACGTACTATAGCAGATTTAGATAATCAAGATAGAATAACGGATGATCATATTATGGAAGTTGTAAATTATAGAAAGTTTATTAATAAACAAGTTATATAAAAGTGAGGAATTTTTATGGAATTTTATGATTACTGGATTTTAAAGACAAATGTAAATTCAAATGTAAAAATTAAATTAATTGAAGAGTTTGGAAGTTCAGAAAATATTTTTAAAGAACTAATTGGAAATGGAAAACTGTGTTTTATTAATCTTAATGAATATGATAAGTTTGTAAAAACTTATCATTCTTTGAAAGAAAATTTTGATATTGATGATTATAATAAGATTTTAAATAAACATGATATAAAAATTTTAAAAATTACCGATGATGATTATCCTGATAAATTAAAAAATATAGATACACCGCCATTTGCGATATTTTATAAAGGTGATATAAATCTTGTAAATTATCAATGTATTTCAATTATTGGAACAAGGAATCCAACTCCTTATGGAGAAGAAGTTTGTAAGAATATATCAAAAGAACTTAGTTTTAATGGAGTTAATATAGTCAGCGGTGGAGCTAGAGGTAAACATGTCATAATAGTGATCAAGGTAAATATGATATGTATAAATAAAGAGTTTAAGGGTTTTCAAAAAAATAAATTATCGATGTACTATTTAGAAAGAATTATTAATTATTGTAATCTTTGTAAATAGTACATCGGTATTAAAAATCAAATAAAAAAGTAGAAAGTAACTAGAGTTATTTGTCTAGTTGCTTTTTATTTTTAAATAAGGAGGGAAAGGAAAAATGAGTATGTATTTATTTGATGATTCACCAATAGTTGTAAATACAACACTTGCAAATGAAATAGGATTAAATGAAGCAATAGTTCTTCAACAAATAAATTATTGGATAGAGATAAATAAGAGGGCAGGAAAGAATTATTATGATG
>NZ_LXFF01000040.1 GCF_001655775.1 Candidatus Arthromitus sp. SFB-turkey | reverse complement strand
AGTTCTAGTGCTTGGTTCAAAGAAAAGACTTGCAACAATTTTTCCTTTAGCAATATCACTTACTGCACCTTCTTTAAATTGTTGAGCTCTATCTAAAATAGAAATAATTTCTTCAATCGAAAGGCTAGATAAATCAAACAAACTTTTCACTTTTTAATACCTCCTAACTAATAAATTACATAAAAAAACACACACTGCCAATACACAGTGTGCCATTACCATTTTTGTTTTGGCATTTCTAGTTATTCTATCAAAAACCAATTTCATTTACAATATTTTTGTATATTTTAAAAATTAAATTTATTCATTATCAAATTGTCCAAGGTATTCTTGATATTGGTCAAGTTCTTTTAAGTCTTTAACTTCCTCAATTTTTACTCCAAATATTGATTTTAATTTCACTGATTTTGGTACATATGCTATGTAATAACAATCACTGTTTAACTGAAAATGTATTGGTCTTACTTTCTTTCTTCCCCAAAACTTTTTGTAAAATTCCACTTCTTCCAGGTCATCTAACTTATCAAATTGAAATATGTATCCAATATCTGATAAAAAAAGAATAAAATTTACCCCAAATGTTTCAAGATCCTCTTCTTGTCCAACATATTCATCTGGTTCTAACCAATCAAGTTCATATTTTTCACAAAATTCATCATAATCAAGCTTTTTATAGTCATTTAAAAAGTTATTTGTTATCTCATGAAATTTTGCTGGTATAAGTTTTTCAAGTCTTGGATATTCTGGAATTCCTTTCTTATAAGTTTCTTTTGGAAAATCAAGCATCTTCTCTGGCATAAATTCCATTTCATTTTTATAATGAGCAAGTTCATATGGATAATGTGGATTGTCTTTTAATTCACTATCATCTAACTTAAACATCTTTGAAATAGCTGCACAATCCCAAAGCCAATTACCATATGGTCTTGTAGAATCGTTCCAATTTGTTTTGAAATGATATACTAATTTCTTAGAAGCCTGCTCTTTGTCTTTTTGCGCTAATTCTATAACTTCTTTCATAAATTCAAAATCATCATCCCAAAAGACGTCAGAATAAAATTTTCTTTTAAATCCACAAGCATTTACAATATAATCATACATAAGATCATGTTTTTTAACTCTATCCATAATACTAATTAATTTTTCAAATTTTTCTATACCTTCTTCAAATAATATTCCAAGTGCCAAAACAGAACAATCACGAAAACCAAAATTATAACTTGTTTTATCTACTTGATCTAGAAGTACTAAATATTCTTCACGTAATTCTGACAATTCTACACCTAATGTATATTTATACCTTATAATATCCAACTTACGCCTAATAATACTACTATGATTCGTATCTATAAGACTTAATTTATCATTCTTATCATACTCATCTTTATAGCGTTTATCTTCTACATATTTTGTAAATTCTTCAATATTTTTAAAACACTTATTTACTCTTTTTATTTCAGAAAATAATTCCTTCTCCACCTCTTCTTTTGTACATCTTTTATCTCTCATTTTCCTTGTCTCCTCTAATTCAATTAACCCTATTGAAATATCACAATGTGTATCTGACTGACTTACTTCATCTAATACTTTTTGCACTAAATCCATGCAATCTTGTCTGTGTTTTTCAAATAATTCAATCATAAAAGTTTCAGTCATTTCTCTATATAACATTCGATCAGATAAACTATTAATTTCTAAAATACGTTTATTAATATACTATCTTACATCAAATTCTTCTTCATAGAAAGGCTTTATCACATAAACACCACCATAACAAAAATATAATTTCTATTAATTGTTAAATATATTAATTATCAAACTGTCCAAAGTATTTTTCATATTGGTCAAGTTCTTTTAAGTCTTTAACTTCCTCAATCTTTATTCCAAATATTGATTTTAATTTTACCGACTTTGGTACATATGCTATGTAATAACAATCACATTTCAAGTCAAAACGTACTGGCTTTACTTTTCTCCTGCCCCAAAAACTTTTGTATAAATCAACGTGTTCAAGATCATCTAATTTATCAAATCCTAATATGTATCCATTATCTGTTAAAAAATAAATTAAATTTGTTCCAAATACTTCAGGGTCATCTTTTTTCTCAGCATATTCATCTGGATCTAACCAATCAAGTTCATATTTTTCACAAAACTCTTCATCACTAAGTGTTTTAAAGTCAACAAANNTCATTCCAATATGTTTTAAAATGGTGTACTAATTTCTTAGAAGCTTGTTCTCTATCTTTTTGTGCTAATTCTATAAGTTCCTTTGAAAACTTAAATCTATCTAATTTAAATACTTCAGAATAATATTTCCTTTTAAGTCCACAACCATTAATAAGATAATCAAATAAAAGATCATTATTTTTAAATTCATCCATTATAATAATTAATTTTTCAAACTTTTCTATACCTTCTTCAAATAATATTCCAAGTGAAACTATATTAGCGAAAAAATATCCACCTAAAGATTTAATTTTATCTATCTGATCTAAAAGCACTAAATATTCCTTATGTAATTCTGACAATTCTGCACCTAGTGTATATTTATAATTTATAATTTCTAATTCACGTTTAATAATACCACTATAATTGCTATCTATTAAATCTATTTTGTTTTCTTTATCTAGTCCATCCTTATAAAGTTTATCCTCTATATATTTTTTAAATTCTTCAATACGTTTAAAACAAGAATCTACTCCTTTAATTTGGTAATCCAATCCTTCTTCCACAATTTCTCTATTACATCTTTTATCTCTCATCAAAATTATCACCCCAAAATTATTTTATATAACATTTTCTTACCCTATTTCATTTTACATTACAAAAAATTTTTTCGATAGATACAATTTTATACAAAATAAAAAGAGATGCTCTTTGCATCTCTTCATTTTAGTTCAAATATTTTTCAGCTTCCTCTTTTATTAAATTATATTTCTTTAAAATATTCTTTGCTTGTTAAAACGTTTGCAAAAGTTCCATCAAGTGAACTCATATACACATTTTGAACTACATTAGCAGGTATTCGTTCTCCATTCCACTCTATATCTCTAGTTGTGCAAGCGTCTGAAACAAGAGTAACATTATATCCAAAATCTTTTGCTGACTTAACAGTTGCATCAACACAAATATGCGTCATCATACCACATATTACTAAGTCTGTTACATTGTTTAAATCCAATTCTTTCTTCAATGTAGTATTATGAAAACTATTCGGAGTATTTTTTTTAATAATTTTTTCAGAATCAAGAGGCTTAATTTCAGGATGTATTTCAACACCATTTGTATTAGGAATAAAAAACGGAATATCATTCACAGAAAAATGTTGCACAAAATAAATTAATAAATTATTTTCTCTAAAATATTTTAAAAGTTTTTTTACATTTTCTAAAGCTTGTACTGAATTATATAACTCAAAACATCCACCAGGAAAATAATCATTTTGAACATCTACAATTAATAACGCCTTATTCATATCTATAAATCCTTTCTTACATATATTATCGTTTACAAAAATAATATACTAAAAAAAATCAAAATTAAATTACTTACTTTTTTGTATGAATGTCTTGATAAGAAATCCCTTTTTTATCGAGAAATTCTGTCATTCCATATTCTACCATATATTCAATTCCTAACTCTTGCATAATCATAATCGCAGAAAGCATTTTCCTTCCACGTTTTGTTAAAAAATACTCAACTTTTAAAGGAAAACCCTTATATACTTTTTTATCAATTAATTTAAAATATTTTAGCTCACGTAATTGTTCAAGTAACATTTTTTGACTAATTCCAACTATACCACGTTTAAGATTAGTAAAAGAACATTTACCATCTCAGAGTTGAAAAATAATAATAGTTTTCCACTTCCCTTTAATAATATCATGTACTAACTCTAAAGGCCATGTATACTCATTTCGTATTTTCATCTCTTTTTCTCCAAATTTTCAATTAAAATTTTAGATAATGTATTCAAAATAAATAATATTTCCCTCACAAAATTTTAAAAAAAGGGTACAAACTTGTACCCCTCTTAACTTACCAAATTTTTTTCTCGATTTAACAAATATATAGTTAAACCACCTATTGCATTTCCAATTGCACAAATAAGTATATAGAATACAGCCTTAAAACTAAACGCTCTTGCAACACTCATATACACAATATTTGCTATACTATGTTCTCCACCAGTTCCTATAAAAAGCAATACAACTCCAACAGTAACTAAATCATGCCTACACGTAGCTGCTATTTGCATAAGAAATCCAACTACAATAGCCTTATACAAAGCAATAAACAAATTTGTCTGCATTTTTGCTTCCCAAATTTCTTCCGCATGGGTTTCTCCTAGAAAAGAAAATAAAAACCCAAAAAATAGACAAGCTATAGCATTCCCTAAAAATATAACTGATATATCTTTTATCTTTGAACCTGTATCTAATTCAGAACAAAGAATAGTTGCAACTTTACTAGTAAACAAATTTAAATTCATTGTTAAAATTATTATTAATGCAACAGAAAACACTATTTTAGAAAGTACATCGTAATTCAAAAGATAATTATATCCAACAATTGAAACAACAATACCCGCTAAAATTGCCTTTTTAATTTTCAAATTTTAACACTCCTTATGATTTATAAAATTTAATTAAGATTATAACCATCAAAAATAATAACATACATTTCAATGAAAAAATACACTAATTCAAACTATTAATATTAAATACTTTTTACTAAAAACAAAAAATAATACTTTTTAAATAAAACTACATACAATAAATTTTTTCAAAAAACAAAACCTGCAAAAAATTTGCAGGTTATCTTAAAATTCATTTTAATATTTCCTCCAATTTCAACGAACATTCCACAAGAAATATTATCAAATAAATTTTATCATTTCAAATTAATATTATTTCAATTCACTAACAGCATTTCTAGTTATAACAAGTTTATCTTCAATATCTTTTAAATTATTTTTTGCCATCCCAATAAACAACATATCAATAATTGCTAATTGTGATATTCTTGAACTTATTGCTCCTTCTCTCAAGGATTTTTCAACATACGGAACATTCAGAGTAATATCTGAAATATTTGAAAGTTTGTTATCTATACTAGCCTTTGTTATAGAAATTAATTTAACATTATTCTTCTTAATATTTTCCGCACACAAAATAACTTCTCTCGTTTCCCCTGAGTAAGAAATCACAAGTGCGACATCATCTTTTTCAATAAGTACAGATGAAGTAACTTGAAGATGTGCATCATTATGATAAACACATCTTTTTCCTATTCTACTTAATTTATAATAAAAATCTAGTCCAACAAGCCCCGAAACACCAACACCAAAAATATAAATGCTCTTTGCATTAATCAAAATTTCTATAGCTTTTTCTAATTCATCTTCTTTAATTAAATCTGATGTAACATCGACTATATTTTTAAAAGTTTGTCTTATTCCATTAATTATATTTCTCACACTTAAATCTTCATCTAAATACTCAAACTTCTTATCACTTTTATTATTTTCAAAACTAATTGACAAACTCAATTTCATTTCATTCAAACTATTAAAACCTAATTTTTTTGAAAACCTCACAACGGTAGGCGCTGATGTTCCTGTTATTTCAGAAATTTCTTTAGCTGACATATTAAGTATTCTTCTTTCCTTCAACAACAAATAATCAGCAATAAGCTTTTCTCTTTTTGTAAACTTACTATAATTTTGCTCCACATATTGAAATAGATTCATCCATAAACTCCTGTTATTAATTAACTATACTAAAATAAAATTTTTTACCACCTTTAATATATTTTAACAAATGAATATCCTCTTGTAAAATCGAAGCAACAACATTAGTTCTAATATCAGCTTTTTGATTAACTTTAATTATTTGTAGTTCACCCATATATCTACCATAATCAACATTATCAATGACAATATCACCAATATTTTTATCAACCGTATTTAATGGTTTAACTTTATTTTTATCCAAAATCAATCTACTCTCAGCTGCTCTAATCACATCTCTTGCCTCATCAATTCTAGAACTGTAAACTTGTTTCAATAGTTCCTCAATAATTTTATCATGTACCTTCAATTTAATTCTTAATTCTATTGCATCCTGTCTCAATTGTGATAGATTTTTTAATTCTTCATAACTTGGTAAAGAATCTCCAATAAATACCGATGTATTTCCTAGAGCAAATAAATGATTCGCACAATTTCTAACTTCTTTTCCTCTATGTTCTTCTAATGTAGGCAATCCATTTTTTAAAGGACTTCTTTTCCTATTATTTGACTCAATAAATGCACCAACTTCAATTCCCCTATTGCTTAATATAAAATTTTTTTCAACCATACATTCTTCAGAAATACCTGTACCTTCTCTTGGATAAAAATTATGAAGAGCATCTACATTATCATAATTCATGCCCATTCTATCTAATTTTATTAAAAATTCTTCAGTAACTGTAGAAGCGTTAAGTTGCAACTTAATACCATAAGTATTTTTACTCATCTTTACTATTTCTTCTTCTGAATACCCAAAATCTATCCTTAATGTTTTAACACCTAAATTTTTTAATTCTTTCAAATTCATATTTTCAATATTCAAAAATTTAAATGTATTTGGAGATACATCACTGATAATGTCCATTTGATAATCTTTTGCTATCCTAAAAAATTCTTTAACTTCATCTCTTAAAATTTTATAATCTGCCTCTGGAACATGTAATGAAGTAAAAATCCTACTAAATCCCATTTTTTTAGCATCAATCAAAAGTTTAATGTTTTCTTCCATACTATTGTCTAATCCAAAATAAACAGAAAAACCTAAACTCATATAATACCTCCAAATATATACAATTATTATTCTATAGGATCTTCAAACCCTAATAATTCTGTGAATACATATCCTGCAACATACGATGCCAAAACACCAACTAAAAAAACTAAAAATTTCCCGTTAGCAATTAAAAGTGCCAAAGGCAACCCAGATACTCCAAGTGCCACAGCTCCAACTTTAAACGCTGCCATAACTGCTCCACCAACAGCTGCACCCAAACAAGCTCCTAAAAATGGTTTTCCAAGTGGTAAAGTAATTCCATATATCAAAGGTTCTCCAATACCTAAAACTCCTGGTATAAATCCATTTTTAGCAGTTTTCTTCAATCTTTTATTTTTTGTCCTTCTAAATACTGCTATAGTTGCTCCAACCTGAGCCATCCCCGCTGCAGCTAAAGCTGGAAGAAGTATTGTATATCCCACATTTGCTATTAAATCTGCATGTATTGGAGTTAATGCTTGATGCATTCCAATCATAACAAGAGGTAAAAATAAACCACCAGATATTGCTCCTGAAATAATAGAAATAAAATAATTATCTGAAGCTATTGTTTTGGCAACTAATACTCCTACAGAATCTGAAATAAATCCTCCAACTGGTTGAAGTATAAATAAAGCTGCTAAAACTGATATCGTTAATGTAACTAATGGGGTAATAAACAAATCTAAAACATCTGGAACAATTTTCCTACATTGTTTTTCAATAAAAACTGCTAATACAACAACTAAAATTACAGATATAATTCCACCACGACCAGGAGTTAATTCTTTACCAAATAAAACTATACTCGAAAGTGAAGAAGAAGAAATTACTCCTCCTAAAGCTCCTCCTATCATAGGCATTTGAGAACCAAACTCTTTTGCAGCATTAACTCCAACCAAAATAGATAATACAGAAAAAACTGAATTTCCTATAAGTGATATAATTTTAGCAGCTGTAGTTAATTTATAGGAATTACCAAAGTAAGTTGAAGCTATATTATTAATAGCTAATACAAGTCCACAGGCTATAAATAATGGTATTAATGGTATAAATACATTCCCTAATTTTTTAAGTGCATTTTTAAATTTTGTATCGTTCTTTTCTTTTAACCTTTTTTTAGTCTCCTGAACGGCTTCATCTCCTAAAAGAATTTTTGTTCCTAAAAGGTTTTTAACTTCTTGAGTTACTTTATTAACTTTTCCAGGACCATATATAACTTGTAACTGTCCTTCAGCTTGTACAACTCCCAAAGTGCCTTCTAATTTTTCAATTTTATCAATATCTACTTTAGACATATCTCTAATTTCTAATCTACAACGCGTCATACAATTTTCAACTGATTTAATATTATCTCTTCCGCCAACAAGTTCAATTAATTTTTTAGCAATTTCTTTATCTGTCATATAAAATCCCCCTATCTTACTTAATGCTCTCCAAAGCTTTGGCAATATATCCATCATTTTCTAGTAATTTTTCTCTTGCATCATTTAAACTTAATCCTGACAAAATCATGAATATTGAAAGTTTAACATCATAATCAGTTTTCAATAAAATATCTTCAGCTAAATTTTTTTCAATCCCCGTAGCTTCACAAACTATTTTTTTTGCCCTCTCAATTAATTTTTTATTAGTAGCTTTTACATCCACCATTAAATTTCCATACACTTTTCCAAGTTTTATCATAGAACCAGTTGATAACATATTCAAAACTAACTTTTGAGCAGTTCCTGACTTTAATCTCGTAGATCCTGTTATAACCTCAGCTCCAACTATTGGAGCAATAGAAATTTGGGATGTTTTTGAAACTTCTGAGTCAGAATTACATGTAATTGATATCGTTAAAGCTCCTATCTGATTTCCATATTCAAGCCCACCAACTACGTAAGGGGTTCTACCTGATGCTGCAATACCAACAACAATATCATTTGATGATAATTTTTTTAATTTTAAATCCTCAATTGCAAGCTCTTTAGAATCTTCTGCTCCTTCTTTTGCTCTAAAAATAGCCTCATGTCCTCCAGCTATAATTCCTTGAATTAATTCTTCAGAAACTCCATAAGTTGGCGGACATTCAGACGCATCTAATATTCCTAACCTTCCAGAAGTACCAGCACCTATATAAATTAATCTTCCACCTTTCTTAATTCTTTCAACAATATAATCTATAGCTTGGGCTATCTTAGGAATTTCTTTTTCTACAGCTTCTGCAACCTTTTTATCCTCATTATTAATAATTTTAACCATCTCTAGTGTAGAAACTTTATCTATATTTGATGTATTCAAATTTCTACTTTCAGTAGTTAGTTTATCCAATTTTAAATCACTCATCATAAAACCTCCATTTTATCTTGTTTACGTTTTCATCCATAACTTATAATACCACTTTTGAAATAATATTTTAATACTTCTTTATTTAAATTTTATTTTATTTCATTAAATTTATATATTTATTGAGTGTAATACATGAAAGTATGTGTAAAAAAACAAATTTGATTCAAAAATTTTCACAAACAAAAAGCCTGTTAAATCAAAAATTTAACAAGCTTCATAATATATATATATCATTAAACTACTCTCTCAAACTTAAATTTTAATTCTTGATCATCTCTATATCTTTTAGCCAAACTCTCATCTCCAGTCAATAATAATAATTCAATATAAACTTGCTCTCCTTCATAATCGCTCATAATTTCTTCAACTTCTTCAACTTTATCCCTTTCTACACATAAATCATACAACGATTTCATATCATCCATATACTCACTAATATCTTCTACATCTAAAATTTCTTCTAACTTTTTATCCCTATCCTTTGTCAACTGCTCAAAATATTTTTGAGATTTATAATCGCTATCTTCAGTCCAAATATATTCATTAGATACATTCGCTCCAGCACTTATATACATAAATGCAGAAAATATAAAACTAAAAATAATTCCCATAGATGTAAATTTTAAAAATTTTGATGATACTCTTTTCATTTCAATACACTCCTCTTTTTAATAAATACATTAATTTAAATCCTCCATTTTTTTATAACAATAAATATTATTCAAATGATTAAAAATAAATTTATAATCATAAAAGTTATTCTATAATCTTATTATTACACATTACAGACTAAATCAATAACAAAATTGTTTTAAATTTTTATACAAATTTAAACAAAATAATAAAGAGCGTATTTTTCACACTCTTTATTACTCTCTTTTTTAAAAAATTGTTATTTCGTAAATATCTTAACAATTTTTGATAAACATTTTGGTAATTTTACCGCTATAATTTTCATACGCATAACTCCCCTTAATTTTTAAAAATAAAAAAAATTTTACTTGTCTATATATATGTTAATTTATACAATTTATGCTACTTTTAAAACACTAAATATATAAAAACAGGTTTATTTACACGTATATTTACTTTTTCTTTTTTCCATTTATTTGATAAAGTTAATGCACTTATCATATCCAATTCCTTATTATTAAGCTCATATTCTGCTCCACTTATAGAAACTACTGTATTTTCATAAATTGGTACAAGTGAAAAAAATTCAAAATTATCTTTTTCAAAAACTCTTTCCCCATCAAATGTAGTTATTACATTAAATTCATCAATCATAGACACTTCTATATTATTTTGAAAAAATTTATTCATTAACCTTAAATTAAACAAAAAATGGTCTGACCTTTTCCCAGTACATCCAAATAAATAAACTTTACTAAATTTTTTATCAATACAATAATTAGTCGCTATTTCCAAATCACTATAATCCATATCAATCTTTTTTATATTCAAAACTTTATCTATAAAGTTTTTATATTTTATTGAATCAAAATCACCTATTACTAAATCAATTTTTATATTATTTTCAATTAAATAATTACATCCACCATCAACACCAATTGTAAAAACATCATTTAAATCTACAAACTTTCTTACAATATCAAATGTTTTAAATTCTCCATTACCAAAAATCACTGCCTCCATAGCTATCTTCTCTTTTCTTTAAATTTATTATAAATTTTCACATACATATCATATCTCATTTTATTTATTTCTCCAATTTCAACAGCATGTTTAACACCACATCCGTGTTCAGTAATATGATTACATTCCCTAAACTTACAATTATCGTAATTATAAAAATCTATAAAGTAATTTTTAAGATTATATTGATTAATATCTTTTGATATTTCAATTGAAGTAAACCCTGGAGTATCTGCAATATAACCATCAAAATCTTTTAAATAAATAAGTTGAGAAAATCTAGTTGTATGACGTCCCCTTTTAATTTTACAACTTAATTCAGATGTTTCCATAACATTTTTATCAAATATAACATTTAAAAGACTAGATTTTCCAACACCAGAAGGACCGCAAAAACAAGAAATATTTTTACTCAATTTTTCCTTAATACAATTGATATTCAAATTATCCTTAACACTAACAAATAAAACATCATAAGGAAACTTTTCAAATAACTTATTTAATTCAATACTGCTTTCTTCATCATGCAAATCACACTTATTAATAACAACACATATTTTAACACCCAGAACCTCAAAATTTATTATTAACTTATTCAATAATTCTAGATTTATCTTAGGTTCTTTATAAGATAAAACAATAAACACCTGTGTTACATTTGATAATTGTGGTCTAATAAAATCTGTGGTTCTATCATAAATTTTCTCAATAACTCCCTCTTTTTTATCTTTATCAATTATATTTATAGATACATTATCTCCAACTTTAGGTTCAATCTCTTTAAATCTAAATTTTTTTCTAGATTTACAAAAATATTCAACTTTTTCACAAATAACATAATAAAAACCATCTATAGCTTTAACAATAATACCATCAACAATATTCATATCTACTCCCAAATAATTTTAAATAAAAAAATAGCTTTCAAAAATTTAAACTAAAATTTTCAAAAAGCTATCATAAAAACTAATATACACTAATCACCTTAACTTTTGTACCCAAAGAAACTTTTTCTCCTTTCTCATAATCTATCTGTTTAATAAGATCATCTTCATTAAAACCAGATCCATCTAACTCAAGCCCTAACTCATTAAATATTTCTTTTGCATCCTTTATTGTTAAATTATCAGCAGATGGTATAGTCACAGTATTATCTTCTTTATAATCTTCTTCACTAGTTTCTTGATCTGAATTATCAGTTTGTGTTTCTTCCAATGGTTTATCATTTTTATCTTCCAATTTATCATCTACACTTTCTTGATTTTCTTCCTGCTTTTCAACATAATTATAATAAGTAAGTTGAATAACAACACTAGGTCTAATCTCAATATCCTTAGGAATTGATTGATCAAAAACTTTCTCATGATCATCTTTAATAGAAGTATCTACAGAATTAAACTCTATAGAAATCCCATTTAAAGTTGCCAGATTCTTTGCTTCAACGATATCAAGACCAATAAACTCTGGTACAATCACAAGTCTAGTTTCAGAACCTTTGCTAATTACCACGTCAATCGTTTGATTTTTATCAACCTCAGAATTATAACTTGGAGTTTGAATCATTATCTTTCCAACATCATATATTTCACTAAATCTTTCTTCTATATTCCCAATTTT
Organism: Candidatus Arthromitus sp. SFB-turkey; assembly: GCF_001655775.1. Lineage (GTDB taxonomy): Bacteria > Bacillota > Clostridia > Clostridiales > Clostridiaceae > Dwaynesavagella > Dwaynesavagella gallinarum. The sequence goes on along the minus strand of NZ_LXFF01000040.1, from coordinate 4,094 downwards.
CAAATCATTATTTCTTAAAATAACCCGCGCTTCATCTAATGTTTTATTTATTAAATCTGGAACTTTTACTTGTTCAATTCCTTCACTCAATATTACTTTAACCGTATCCCCTTTTTTTAATAAATTGCCTGATTTAGGATAAGTATCAACAACAAAATTCTTCTCCAAATCACTTTCAACATATCCAGACAACTCATATTTAAGTCCCAAAGATTCCAGTTCACGTTGATATTGACTTCCTATCTTACCAACAACAGAAGGAACTTCTACATTTTGAGAAAATAAACCAACTACATCTTTAACCCAAAATAAAAATACAAACAGAACTAATATTATAAATGAAACCAAAAGTATAATTATAGATTTTATTAAACCATTTTTTTTATTTTTATTCCTCTTAGCCATGTCATCTACATTAAGTTGATCCATAACCATAGTGGAATCATTCACATTATATTTAGCTACAAAATGCTTTTTATTATTTTGAATAGCTAGTAAATCATTTCTAATTTCTTTAATATTTTGATATCTCAATGCAGGATTTTTTTGAAGACATCTAATTATAAGGTTATTTATACCAATAGGTAATTTATCATTCAATTCGATAGGTTCAATCGGATCAACTTGTATATGTTGCAACGCTATATTAACAGGAGTTCCTTGAGTAAATGGTAACTTACCTGTAAACATTTCATACAAAACCACGCCAAAAGAATAAATGTCACTTCTACAATCTACAAAATTACCCTTAGCTTGTTCCGGAGATATATAATAAGCTGAACCTAAAATTTTACCTGAATTAGTTATAGTTGCTGAGTCTGATGATTTAGCAATACCAAAATCAGTAACTTTTATCTCCCCAGAATTCGAAACTAATATATTTTGAGATTTTACATCTCTGTGTATCAAATTTATATCATGTGCAACAATCAATGCATTACAAATTTGAATACTAAAATCTATAGCTGATTTAATTGACAAAATCCCTGCATCACTTATGTATTCTTTTAATGTTTTACCATCTATGTATTCCATAACAATATAATGAATATTTCCTTCTGTACCTATATCATAAACTTTCACTATATTATTATTAGAAAGTTTTGCAACTTCCATCGCTTCATCTTTAAATTTACGAACAAATTCTTCATCACTGGTCAATTCCTGCTTAAGTATCTTTACAGAAATAAATCTTTTTAAAATTTTACACCTAGCTTTATAAACATTGGCCATACCACCTTCGCCAAGTTTTTCTATTATTTCATATCTCCCACTTATTACCTCACCTATCATTATTAGTGCCTCCAAAAATTATTAGAGATACATTATCTCTTCCTCCTCTTTCTTTAACCAAAGCAACTAACTCACTACAAACTTTATAAAGACTTTCTTTATTTTTAGTAATATATGGAACAATTTCTTTATAATCAACATCATTTACTAAACCATCGGTACACAACAAATAAAAACTTTGGATATCTTTTTCAATAACAAAAAGATCTATCTCAACATCCTGATTTATACCTATAGATCTCGTTATAATATTTTTATTCGGATGATCTTTAGCCTCATCTTGAGTTAAAATACCATCATCTATAAACTGCTGCACAAGCGAATGATCCTTAGTTATTTTAGTAATTATTTCATCTTTTATAACAAAAAAACAACTATCTCCAACATTAACAACATAAATCTCATTATTACAAACAAATGCCAACGTCAAAGTCGTCCCCATTCCTTTATATTTTTTATCGCTTAAAGATTTAAAATAAATAGCATTATTAGCATATCTAACCGCATTAGCTAACATATCTTTTATATTGTCATATTCACAATATTTTTTATTTATATATTCCCTAATCTTATGTACACACATTTTACTCGCTACATCACCAGCATTATGTCCTCCCATACCGTCAGCAACAATATACAATTGATAACTATCACATATATAATAATCCAAATAATCTTCATTAACAGCTCTAAGATTACCTATATCACTTATAGCTCCAACCATTATAGAGTATCCTCCTACTTACTATAACTTAACCTAAGCTGACCACATGCTGCGTCTATATCTACTCCCTTTTTTTGTCTTATGGTGGCATTTATTCCATTTTTCAATAAATCACCATAAAATTTATTTATTTTTTTAGATTCTCTAAAATCATTTTCCTTAATTTCATTTACAGGTATAATATTAACATGAGCTTTAGCTCTTTTACACAAATCAACTAATTCTTTAACATCATCGTCCCCATCATTCATTCCATCTATTAATAAATATTCAAACGATATTCTTCTCTTAGTATTTTCAAAATAATATATACAAGCATCTATCAATTCTGATATAGAATACGAATATGCAACAGGCATAATCTTTTTACGTTTTTCATCATTAACAGCATGGAGTGAAATTGCAAGATTTATACTTAAATTTTCTCTTGCCAAATCATATATTTTAGGAACTATACCACAAGTTGAAAGTGTTATATGACGATTACTCATACCAAACTTATTCTTCATTTCCCCAATAAACGAAATAATATTTTCATAATTATATAAAGGTTCACCTGTTCCCATAAGCACTATTCTATTTATTTTTTTATTTGTATACTTTTCAACTATTAAAATCTGTGCCAAAAGTTCACATAACTCTAGATTTCTCAAAAATCCATTAACTGTAGACGCGCAAAATTTACATCCCATCCTACATCCAACTTGAGTTGATATACAAATAGTATTTCCATAATCATAACTCATAAACACACACTCTATTAAATTATCATCTATTAACTTCAGTAAAAATTTAACCGTACCATCAACTGACTGTTGTACCTTAGCTATTGATGGTAAAGAAATATTAAGTATTCCGTAAAGTTCCTCTCTCTCTTTTTTACTAATATTTGTCATTTCATTAAAATCAAAAATTTTTTTATCATATACCCAATTATTTATTTGATCTGCCCTAAATTTCTTAAAGCCATTTTGTTCCAAATATTCTTTCAATTCATCTTTTTTAAAATTCAATACATTAACCATATTATCCTCTTAAATTTTTCTCAATTTACACATAAAAAAACCATCATTTATTTTACTCGGAAAAAGAGTTATCATATTATTGATATTTTCAATTTTTAAATCTCTAAATAAAGTAACATCTATTTCTTCAATTACAAAATTTTTATTATTACTTAAAAAATTATTAATTATATTTTCATTCTCATTTTTATTAAGCGTACATGTTGTGTACATTAAAATTCCATTTTTCTTTACATATCTTGAAGCTATATTAATTATCTTTTTCTGCACACTAATAATTTCTTCCAAATCTGATTGATTTTTAAACCATTTTATTTCAGGTTTTTTCTTTATAACCCCAAAACCTGAACAAGGAGCATCTAACAAAACTTTATCAGCTAAATCCAAAAAATTATCATTAACAATAGTAGCATCATTTACAAAACATTCTATCGATTTTATACCTAATCTAAAAATATTATTTCTTATCAATTTAATTTTGTGTTCGTGCACATCACATGAAATTATTTTTCCATTATCTTTAATTAATTCTGCTATATATGTAGATTTTCCTCCAGGAGCAGCACATAAATCAATTATAGTATCTCCTACTCTCGGACTTAAAATTTCACAAACTAATTGCGAACTCAAATCTTGAATACTTAATAAACCCTCTTTATACAAATGACTATTTGTAATATCTGACACATATCTAATTTTTAAAGCATTTTGAAATTGCTCTAAATTTTCAATTTTAAATTCACTAAATTTATGTAAAAAATCTTCCTTAGAATATTTTAACGAATTAATCCTACAACAAGTATCTCCTCTTTCATTTAAGGAAGACATCAAATTTATATATTCTTTTGGATATTGCTTTTTAAGCAATTTTATCATCCATGTAGCAAAAGAATACTCATCTTGCAGAGTATTCTTTCTATTTTTTATAGTATCTTTATTTCTTAAATAATTACGTAAAACTCCATTTACAAACTTACTTTTGTTATTACATAATAACTTAGTCGCTTCCACACTTTCATTTAAAACTGCATATTCTGGTACTTTATCAAGAT
>NZ_LXFF01000039.1 GCF_001655775.1 Candidatus Arthromitus sp. SFB-turkey | reverse complement strand
TAAGGCCCCATCTGGAGTACTGCATCCAGGCCTGGGGTCCCCAGCACAGGAAAGATGTGGAGCTGTTGGAGTGGGTCCAGAGGAGGGCCACAAAGATGCAGCCTTCCAGTACTTGAAGGGAGCTTATAAACAGGAGGGAGACCAACTTTTTCATAGTCTGATAGTGATAGGACAAGGGGGAATGGCTTTAAACTAAAAGAGGGGAGATTTAGGTTAGATGTTAGGAAGAAATTTTTTACTCAGAGGGTGGTGAGGTGCTGGAAATTTTTGCTCAGAAAAAAAGTGAATGCTCCATCCTCAGAGATGTACAAGGCCAGGTTGGATGTAAATCTAGGCAAGCTGATCTAGCGAGCAGCAACCCTGCCCACAGCAGAGGAGTTGGAACAGGATGATCTTTAAGGTCCCTAAGCTATTTTATAATTTCATAGATTTAAATCAAAAATATACCAAACATATTAATGAATTACATAAAATGCACACTATCGCCAAATTATACAAAGATACTTTTTCACAAATATTTATACTAAATTTTAATGATTTTTTGTATCTATCAAATATTGCAAAACAATTTTCTCATATAATAAATTTTAAAAATCTCAATATTAGCGCATGTCATGGAGACTATGTAAACAAAAACATATTAATAAGTAACAAAAAAATAATCCCAATAGATTTCGATAGATCTTGTATAAATTTTTCTGTATTTGATCTAGCATATTTCTTAAGAAGATATCTAAGAAGAACAAATACAAATTGGAATTTTGAATCAGCAATTACATTAATCAATAATTATGATAAAAATAATCCACTTTTTTTAGATGAATACTTATATCTTATTGCATATTTATCATTTCCCCAAAAGTTTTGGAAAATATCAAAATTTTATTTCTCTAACATTAAAAAACTATCTTCATACGAAAAATCCATTCAAGAAAATTTACTATTAAAAACTTGTACATCAATTAATAAACATATAGAATTTTCATATCTTTTTGAAAAATATATAAACTTTAATTTCAATTTTTTCAAAAAATAATAAGCTGACCTTAAATACAAGGTCAGCTTTAATAATGTATTTATTTTTTATTCTTAACTTGAGCTTGAGCTGCAGCAAGTCTAGCTACTGGAACTCTAAATGGTGAACATGATACATAGTTTAATCCGACATTATGACAAAACTCTATTGAAGATGGATCTCCACCATGCTCTCCACATATTCCAAGTTTAATATTTGGTCTAGTCTTTTTACCTTTTTCTACTGCAATTTGTACTAATTGTCCCACTCCAGTTTCGTCTATTCTAGCAAATGGATCAGACTCATAGATTTGCTTATCATAGTAATCAGCTAAGAATCTAGCAGCATCGTCTCTTGAGAAACCAAATGTCATTTGAGTTAAGTCATTTGTTCCAAATGAGAAGAACTCAGCTTCTTTAGCTATTTCATCAGCTGTAAGAGCTGCTCTTGGTATTTCAATCATAGTACCAACCATGTACTCTAATTTAACACCTTTCTCTTCCATAACTTTTTCAGCAGTCTTAACTACAACATCTTTAACATATTTAAGTTCTTTAATTTCTCCAACAAGTGGAATCATTATTTCAGGTATTACATTTAACCCTTTGTTCTTATTAACATTAATAGCAGCTTCTATTACCGCTCTTGTTTGCATTTCTGCTATTTCTGGGTAAGAAACACTTAATCTACATCCTCTGTGTCCCATCATTGGGTTAAACTCATGTAAATCCTCAACTGTACTCTTTAACTCTTCAAAAGTTAATCCCATTTCTTTAGCAAGTTCTTTTATTTCTTCATCTTTATGTGGTAAGAACTCATGTAAAGGCGGATCCAAGAATCTTATTGTAACTGGATGACCTTGCATTGCCTCATATAGACCTTCAAAATCTTTTCTTTGCATTGGTAATAATTTTTCAAGTGCTGCTCTTCTTTGCTCTTCAGTTTTAGAAACAATCATTTCTCTAACTACTGGAATTCTATCAGCTTCAAAGAACATGTGCTCTGTTCTACATAAACCAATTCCTTCTGCTCCAAACTTAATTGCTTGTTCAGCATCTTTTGGAGTATCAGCGTTAGTCCTAACTCTTAATTTTCTGATTTCGTCTGCCCATGTCATGAAAGTTTCGAAATATCCACTAATTTCTGGAGCAACCGTTTTAATTTGCTCTCCGTAAACATTACCTGTTGAACCGTCTATAGAAATATAATCATTTGCAGTGTAAGTCTTACCATTTACTTCAAGTGTTTTTGCTTCTTCATCTATTTTGATATCTCCACATCCTGCAACACAACAAGTACCCATTCCTCTAGCAACAACTGCTGCGTGAGAAGTCATTCCACCTCTTACAGTAAGAACACCTTGTGCTGCCACCATTCCTTCAATATCTTCTGGTGATGTTTCAAGTCTTACTAATACTACTTGCTCGCCATTTGCTGCTCTTTCTTTAGCTTCTTGTGCTGTAAATGCAATCTTTCCAGTTGCTGCTCCTGGAGATGCTGGAAGTCCTTTTGTTATTGGCGTAGAATTTTTAATTACTTGTGGATCGAATGTTGGGTGTAGTAATGTATCTAATTGTTTAGGTTCTACTTTTAATATTGCTTCTTCTTTATTGATTAATTTCTCTTCAACTAGGTCTACTGCTATTTTTAAAGCTGCTTGTGCTGTTCTCTTTCCGTTTCTTGTTTGTAAGAAATATAATTTACCTTCTTCAATTGTAAATTCCATATCTTGCATGTCTTTATAATGCTTTTCTAACTTTTCAACTATATCCATAAACTCTTTGTATATAGCTGGATTTCTTTTCTCTAAAGTTTCGATAGGTTCTGGTGTTCTAATACCTGCAACAACATCCTCACCTTGTGCATTCATTAGATATTCTGCAAAAATTTTGTTCTCCCCTGTAGATGGGTTTCTTGAAAAGGCAACCCCTGTTCCTGACTGCTCACCCTTGTTTCCAAATACCATTTCTTGAACGTTAACTGCTGTACCCCAACTTGATGGGTAATCATTCATTCTTCTATAAACTATCGCTCTTGGATTATTCCATGATCTAAAAACAGCAACAACTGCTTCAATCAATTGTTTTTTAGGATCGCTTGGGAACTCTTCTCCTTTTTCTTTTTTATAATGCTCTTTAAATTGCTTTACTAATTCTTTCAAATCATTAGCATCTAACTCTGTATCAAGTTTAACACCTTTTTTTTCTTTCATTTGATCCATCAAATGTTCAAAACTTTTCTTCTCTATTCCCATTACAACATCTGAGAACATTTGAATAAATCTTCTATAAGAATCATAAGCAAATCTCTCATTATTTGTTGATTTTGAAATAACTTCAACAACTTCATCATTTAACCCAAGGTTTAAAATTGTATCCATCATTCCTGGCATAGAAACTCTTGCACCTGATCTAACAGAAACTAATAATGGATTATTCTTTCCGCCAAATTGCTTGCCAGTTATAGATTCTAACTTAGACATAGTTTCATAAATTTCTTGTTCTATGCTTGCTGCTAAATTCCTTCCATCTTCATAATACTGATTACAAGCTTCTGTGCTAACAATAAAGCCTTGTGGTACAGGTACGCCTATCTTAGTCATTTCACAAAGATTGACACCTTTACCCCCAAGAAGATTCTTCATAGAAGAATCGCCTTCACTAAAAAGGTACACATACTTCTTAGACATTTAATTCACTCCTTTTATGTTTGACAAATAAAATTATACTGCTGCGCATAATTATAATGTTTGACTAAAACCTACCTAATTATACATTATATCACAAATATTGTATATAAATTAAAATATACAAATATATGTTATCAATATTTTCTATTTTAAACTACCAAAAATTTTTTTAAAGAGAACTATCTTTATCATTATTTTCTTTTTCATCATCAATAACTTCATCATTTGAATCTTCTACTTTTACATCTTCATGCTGTTCTTTTTCTAAGTCCTCGTTACTTTCATAATTGTATTCTTCTTTAACTTCATCATTTTCTGCATCATAAACAAACTTAGCATAATCCGAAGTATTTTCCTTGATAGTTTTTGAAATCTTACTTTCTATAAGTTCATTAAAACTATCCCTAGTTTTTCTTCCAAATTCTAATGCCTTATTCCTAAACTCATCTGCATTCAATTTTATATCTGCTGCACTTGATATCATATCATTTATTTTATCTTTAGATGTTGAAAAAACTTGATTCATCTTATCTTTAACATCTGAATTAACATGATATACATTTCCTGATTTATCAACTATTTTAATATCTAGCTCAAGTAATAAAACACCACCAAGCTTAATTGGTATAAGAATAGGATATAATATAAATGCAAATGATGAAATCACAACAGCTGTTAATGGAATATCAGCTATAACCTCATCTTTTCTGCTGATTATAATACGTTGATTACTTCCTTCTTTATACAATTCAATCAACTTATTTTTTATGTTATTTAAGTAAGATTTAACTTGACAAGAATCTGGTTCAGAATATATTTCTTCAAGAAATATTAATGACTCTATAAGATTATTGTCATGTGACTCTAAAACTTCCTTAGCTTCTTTGTACGAAATTTTAAATTTTTCTTTTAATATCTCCATATTTTGGAACAATGTATTGTCATTCATATCTTTAATATCCTCCTAAAAATTTTATACTATTTGGCATTTTAACTAAGTTTTGTTCTAAAAGAACTTTATTAATTTTAAAAATAAAATCCATATCTTCATCAGATACCTTTATCTTTAATATACTAGATACATTAACTGTGCCTAAAAATCGCATAATATTTATAATTCTATTCTCGACTTTAAACTCCTTCAATTTTCTACAAGAAACACATACCACGTTTTGAAGTGAAAAATCAAAATAGCTAACACTGCCTTTAACTCTATTAGAGCAGTAATAACAATACTCAAACTCAAAGTTACATCCAACTTCTCTCAAAATCCGTAATTCAAAAATTCTCATAATTAAATTTTTATTAATTTCAGGTACTTCAAACATTAAAAAAATATTTAATAAAAATTTAAAAAAATTCCTGTCAATAATATCTTTTTCTGAAAATGCAATATCCAATAATTCAAAAAAATAAGTTAAATAAAAAATACTATCTCTACAACCTATAAAATCCAAATTTTTAATTAATGTACCATCAAATATATAGTGAAAACTTTTTCCTTTTTTAAGATTTAATTGAACCAAACTAAAAGGTTGAGTAACTACAAAAGATGAATTAGTACTTTTTTTTGCATTTTTTGCTAACACTGATATTTTACCTATATTTTCACAAAGAATCCATACAATTTTATCATTTTCTTTATACGTTTGTTCTTTTAAAACAAAACCTTTTACATTAATTAATTCCAAACACTATATTCATAAATTGTTTTATGAAAATTCACCTCTTTTTATATATTTTTCTGCTTCTCTTTTACTTAACTTGCTAAGATTATGATTATTTATAAAATTAAGAACCCACTTATAATCAGTTTTTGAATATTCCCTTAAAGCCCAACCAATAGCTTTTTGAATAAAAAATTCGTCATCATCTATGTTACTTTCTATAGATTTTTGAAGAATTTCTAAGTTTGTATTTTCCTTATATCTCAATTGAAAAATTATACTACTTCTTCTTAACCACATATTTTCATCATTAATCCAAAACACAATTTGTTCATCGATAAGAGAAGGATATTTCTTGCAAATTTCACCCAATAAATTGCTAGCTATAAGGTCAACAGTATCCCACCAAGATTTTGTAATTATCAAATCTTTTATAAAAAATATATCATCTTTAAGAAAATATTTTTTCATCTTAATCAAATAATCAATTGCAATATACTGAAATTCTCTATAGTCCTTATTAAAAAATTTTACCACAAATTCTTTATCAATTTCTTTATTATTTTTGAAATTTTCAAATATTTGTTTAAAAATCTCTTTTCTTTTTGGACTCTTAATTCCTAAAAACTTAAATTTATTTCTCATATATAAACTCATTGCAATCGCATCATCTTCATTTTTAAACTCAAACATTTTTTCATTTATATTCATTTCCAAACCTCTAAAAATAATTTTATTAAAAAAAGAGAAACATCATAGATGCTTCTCCCTATTTATAACCCAAACTTTTAAGCTGATTATTATCATCTCTCCAATTTTTACGAACCTTAACCCATAATCTTATATAAACTTTATCATTTAAAAATCTTTCAATATCATACCTCGAATACGTTGAAATTTTTTTCAACATTTCTCCATTTCTTCCAATAATAATTGGCTTATGTGTTTCCTTTTCACAAAAAATATTTCCCTCAATATTATATTTCTTCTTATCTTCATCGTATTTCATAGAAATAATCTCAACACCAATACCATGTGGTATTTCATCTCTAACCAATTTTAAAATCTTTTCTCTAACAATTTCCGATATAAAAAATCTTTCATTATTAACTGCAGTTTGATTATTTTCATAAAACTTTGGACCTTCTGGTAAATATTTTAATATAAGTTCCAATAGTTTATCTAAATTTTTCCCTTGTAAAGCCGATACAGGTATGTACTCATCAAATTTCATAACTTTACTATATTTTTCTAAAGCAACCATTACTTCTTCACTTTTTATCTCGTCAATCTTATTCAGAACAAAAATTTTAGGAATTTTTTTATCCTTTATTTTTTCAAATATTTCCATTTCTGAATTTAAAATCTCTTTTTTATAATTAACAACAAAAATTATAACATCAACTTCATTTAATCCACTTGAAATTGATTTTATCATATATTCTCCTAATTTATGTCTAGGTTCATGATATCCTGGTGTATCTGTAAAAATTATCTGATAATTTTCACTATCTAAAATTCCTTCAACATTACTTCTTGTAGTTTGAGGCTTACTAGAAACTATACTTAGCTTTTGATTCAAAAACGCATTTAAAAGCGTAGACTTACCAACATTAGGTCTCCCAATTATACTTACAAATCCTGATTTATGCATTTAAATTACTCCACTCTTATCAAATCAAATTATTTTTACTAAACTCAAATGGAACTATATCATTCAATTTATGTACTATATAATTTTCTCTACTTTGAGCAATTATTATTGGAACACTATTATTCAAAGCAAATTCTAACATAACCTGCCTACAAATCCCACAAGGATATGTAAATTCATCAAATGATCCTACTACACACACAGCATGTATAACTTTATATCCCTCAGAAACAGCCTTAAATATAGCAGTTCTTTCTGCACAGTTTGAAGCACCATAAGAAGCATTTTCTATATTACAACCAGAAAATATTTTAAAATCATCAACTAAAATACTTGCACCAACTTTAAAATTAGAATAAGGAGAATAAGAATAATCCCTAACTTTAATAGCACTATCAATTAATTGTAGACAAACTTTCTCATCAATCATAATTTCCTCCAAAACTTAAATCTACAGAAAAATTTTCAATATTATAATTGTCAAAACAGTACCTAAGATAGCTCCAACCACAACTTCTTTTAAACTATGAACTCCTGTATCAACACGACTTTGTGCAACAATAATAGCCATCATAAAACTAAGTCCTATAATAATAGGCTCATTCGTAATAAAAGATATTATAGTTGCTATAGAAAACGAAATCGTACTATGTCCACTCGGCATTCCACCTCTAAGAGGAGTTCCTTCTCCATATATAGCTTTAGTAATAACAGTAATAATAACCACCATTACTAAAATTACAAATGCCATATACGGATTACTCTGTTTAATTTTGGTTATAACTCCAAAACTAAAATTATTTATTTTATCCCAAAATATTAAATATCCTATAAATATTGCATTTAATGCCGTAAGCAAAACAGCACCAGCAGAAATATTTTTAGCAATTTTAGCAAGCGGATGATAATAATTTGTTGTAGCATCAATGGCAACTTCTATGGCTGTATTTATAAGTTCTGCAAACACAACAAGTATTATAGTAAGGGACAATATTATCAATTCTATTTTTGTAATGTCATAAAACAAAGAAGCACTCATAACTAAAAATGCCACAACCAAATGTATCTTTATATTTAATTGAGTTCTTACAGCATACAAAATACCTGATATTGCATTATTAAAACTATCGACTAATTTTTTTACTTTAATATTACCCTCCTCCTTAATTATCTAAAAATACATAATTTTTTTATAATTTCCTTTTCTCTGCATCTCATAATTTTTTTATCTTTTTCTTCAATATGATCATATCCAAGTAAGTGTAATAAAGAATGTATAACCAAATAACTAACTTCTCTTTCAAATTTGTGACCAAATTCTAAACTTTGAGATTGTGCTTTCTCAAGAGAAACTATTATATCTCCTAACAACAAATTTTCTCCATTCATATCATAATCTTTAAATTTAAAATTTTTATACTGATCCTTAAACACCTTACCTTCTTCATAATAAAGCATTGGAAAAGATAAACAATCCGTCTCTCTATTTATTCCCCTATGTTCAAAATTAATTTCTTTTATAGTCTCATCATCAACAAATAAAATAACAATCTCACATTCAATATTCACTTCTTCAAAATTCAATACACATTTTACAACTTCTTCGATAAAATCAACAAAACCCTCATTTAAACGAACTGTATTTTGACGATTCTCAACATTAATATTCATTGCTTATATACTTAAACTCCACTATTATTCTCTTTATTTTCTTCCTTCGGATACTCTATCCTCTCATGATATATACCTTTTAAAGTTTTAAGAAAAGACTCTTTCATAATCTCTATATCCTTAAATGATATAGGACTATTCTTTAATTGTCCATCTCTTATTTTATCATCAACTATATCTTCTATCATTTTCTTTATATTCTCCTGAGTTGGTTCACTTAAAGATCTAACAGCTGCCTCAACACTATCAGCAAACATAAGTATTGTCACTTCTTTAGTCTTTGGTAACTCTCCACCATACCTAAAATCTTTTTCATTTACTTCATCAGGATTTTTAGAATTATTTTTCATCGTAAGATAAAAATATTTTGCTAACGTATTTGCATGATGTCCTTCTATAGCATGCTCAACGAACTTAGGCAATTTATACTCTCTCGCTAATTGAATACCATATTTAACATGAGAAAAAATTATGTTAGCACTTGTTAAAGGATCGATTCTATCATGTGGATTTTTACTTCCTACTTGATTTTCTCTAAAAAAATATGGTTTTCCTGTTTTACCAATATCATGATAATAAGCAGATACCCTCGTTAATAAAGAATTAGCACCTATAGCATCACTAGCTGCTTCTGCCAAATTTGCAACCATCAAACTATGGTTATACGTACCTGGCGCTTCAACTACAAGTTTCTTTAAAAGTGGATGCTCTGGATTTATAAGTTCTAATAATTTCATTGAAGTAACTATATTAAACAAATTTTCAAAAATAGGAAGTATTCCTGCAACCAATATAGCAGACAAAATTCCACCCAAAAAAGAAAACACTATATCCAATAACACTAAAGATTTTACATTTCCAATAATAAATGTAATTGTTGTCAAAATAATAACATTTATTATTCCAAACCAACTAGATAATTTTATAAAATGTATTCTATTTTTCAATCTCTTTAAAAATAATGTTCCTAAAATAACATTAAACAAGCTCATAAAAACAACAATTATATTAAACTTTGTTATTATTCCAATCAAAACCAATGTCATTAAATTAGTCATAAGAGATACGTTATTATTTATAAGTGCTGTTATTGACAAAGGACCTAAAGCAAAAGGAACTATATAAACATAATCTTCTCCTATAACTCGAACAAGAATAACAACTAAAAATTTTATTATCATAATGACGTTTAAAAAATTAACATTATTTATACAATCTTTTTGATAACGTCTATAGTACAAATATTCAATCACGAAAGTAAGCAAAATTAATGTTAATATTGCAAAATTTAATCCCCAATTAATATTTGATGTTTTTAATATACCCAAACTATCTAGTATTGATATATGACTTTCATTAACTATATCTCCAGCTTCAATTATTACCTGATCTTTTTTTACTATTACTGGAGAAACATTTTTTGCCGCTTCCTCCCTTTTTTGTTCAGTCTTCTCATGATCATAGAAAAAATTAGGCTTTATCATAGGAAGAATAATATTAACAGAGATCTCATTAAATCCTTCATGCTCTACTGTCTTATTTATTTCTTCTCTTGTAAAAGATTTTACATTTTCTAAGTCACTTACATTTCCATCCTCAATTTTCAGCTCATATACTTTATTTATAACATTACTTAAAAATCTTTCATATGTATTTAAATCATTGATGTCAAGAGAAAGAATAGCTTTATAATCATTTATTTCTAATTCAATTCCATAATTTTTATTCAAATCTAAGAAAACTGAATCTGCAATAACCTGATAATCTTTCAACTCATAAAATTCTTTAAATAAATTTTCAAGTTTTTCTAAAACATCATATCGAACTTCTTTTCTATGATTGAATTGAGCTGCAACTTCATCTTGTGCAACTTTAATTCTATGTTCTGTTGAATATTTATCTTGAGTTTCTCTCGGTGCTTTTATTGTATATTGAGATACCTCTCCTAATTTTAAATCATATTTTCTTTCAAGTGTAGACGATAATACGACCATAATTGTAAGAAACATAATAAATGAAAGCATCAAATAATTTTTGTATTTCAAAAAAATATTAGCAAATCCTTTTAATTTCAATAAATCACTCCTCTAAATTTAAACCTCATCTATAAACCATCATTACCAGATTCTTGAGTATCTTCAACTTTTTGAACCTTAACACCAATATCTTCTTCTATAACAAACGAAATCTTTAAATTAAGTTTATTTTCTACAATTTCATCTCTAACTATAACTCCTAATATGGAATCTGTTTGTTTTAAATTTTGACTTACGTGTTTTGTATAATAATCAACTAAATTCTTTTTTACATTTTCAGGATCAAGTGTATAAGATGATTTATTCACTTCATAGTATATATTTTTTTTAATAAATTTACTATCATAATTAAGTTTTTCAAAATTTTCAAATTCATTTTTATACTTTTTAAAATACAATTTTTTACCAAAAATTTCTATGTAATATTCATTAACCTTATTTTTAGTATTTACACTTTTTATACCTTCTAATTCAACTACTTCTTCAAACTCCAAAAAAGTTTTTGCAATTACACTTCCTACTGGTGGAGTTTCATAAGTTCCACCCTCTTTTCCTTGGTATCCTTCAATTAAGACATCACCTTTTTTAACAATGTCACCTTGCTGAACTACAGCTGTTCCTGACTGAGTATATATTCTTACAATTTCTCCATCTTTAGATGCAACAATATTACCAAGTGAATTATCAATTTCAATTACAGGTGGTTTAAAACTTTCTACAACTTCAACTTGTAATGTTGAGCCTTGAATTCTAACTTTAGACCACAATATATTTTTATTTTTCGCTATAATTTGTTCTTCAAGTTCCTCAGTATCAATTTTAGATTTTAAAATTCCTTTTCCTATTCCTAATTCTTTTATAACTTGTCTAATTTCATAAGGAGATACATGTTTATCTCCTTTTATATCTATCTTCCAAATAAAAAATGATAAAATTATTATTATCCCAAAAGACATAGCTAGTCCAGTTATTAAAGTTAAATAAACTTTAAAATTAGTTGCCAACTTTAAAATTCTCCCAACTTGTACTACTGTTAAGTTGCTATTTGTTTCATTACAAATTTTTTCAACTTCAGAAAAATATTCTGATTTAATCGTCAAAGATATAGTGTATAAATTTTCTCTATTAACATTAATTACTTTGATATTTCTCTTCCAAAAAATGTTCAGTATTTGTTCTGGGGTCTTACTTATTATTTTTAATTTCATTTTTCCATTCACAAATGAAAAAATATCATAATTGTTCATATTTTACCCCCTTGAAAACTCCTTTTAATTTTAAAGTCCTTCCTGAAATATAAACTATAGTAAATTTATTTCCACTCATAATAAATAAACCATTATCAACTTTTAAAACAACTTCATCTTCATTAAATTTTACAATTCCTCGATGATTTTCTACTGTTAAAAACTCATCTCCCTCTATAATTACTTTATAAGAATTTTTAATAATTTCTCTTGGAATATCTAACTTGTTAATCATAACATCTTTAATTTCACCAATAATATTTTCCATAAAAATCTCCTTTAATCCCATTTATTAAAAATTTTATGATTAAAAAAAAAAAAAAAGAACTCAATAAATAATTGAATTCCTTAAATATATTATTTTATATAAACAATCGTTACACCATTTCCTCCTTCGTTATACTCTCCAAGTCTATATGATTTAACATGAATATGTGTCCTTAATAAATCCGATATAGATTTCCTTAACGCTCCAGTACCTTTACCATGAATTATTGAAACTTCATTAAGTCCTGATACAAAAGCATCATCTAAATATTTATCAACTTCATTTATTGCATCAAGAGTATCCAATCCTCTTAAATCAATTGACATCGACATACTACTAGTCTTTAATTTCAAATCTTTTTTATTTCTTACAACTTTATCACTCCTATTAGAATTAACACTTTCAAGTTCACACACATTAACAGATAATTTTAAAACTCCAGCTTGAACACTTACTTCTCCTTTTGAATCTGGATTATTTAATAAAATAACATTTTGACCTATTCTATTTAAAAAAGCACTCATACCAGCTTTAAATACTATTTCATTTTGATTTAATTTTACTTTACGCTTTTCTTCTTTAACTTTATTTTCTTGATCAATTTTCTTCTTCATTTCTCTTCTAGCTGCTTCTAAATCTTTAATACCTTTTGAATTTACTCCATTTATTTCTAAATCATTTATTGTTTTTAAAATATAATCTATTTGTTCTTTTGCATCATTAATAATTTTTTCAGATTCTAAATTCGCAGATTCTATAATTTTTGCTCTTTCTTTTTCAATACTGTCAAAACGTTTCTTCAATTTTTCATTTAAAATCTTATTTTCTTCCTTTAAAATTTCAATTTCTTTGTTATTCTTTACTGCCTCAATATTCTTTTCTTCAAGAGAACGTATAATTTTATCAAGTTTTATAGTGTTTCCTGATAAGTACTTATTCGCATTCTCTATTATATCTTCATTCATTCCTAAAGCTCTAGAAATTATAAACGCATTAGATTTTCCAGGAATACCAACATTCAATCTATAAGTTGGTTTAAGAGTATTAACATCAAATTCCATTGACGCATTTTCAACATTTTCAGATTCTATTGCATAAGTTTTAAGCTGACTATAATGAGTGGTTCCCATAACTTTACAATTTTCATTAATAAAATGTTCTATTATAGAAATAGCAAGTGCTGCTCCTTCTTCTGGATCTGTCCCTGAACCAACTTCATCTAATAAAACTAAAGTTCTTGGTTTTAAATTTTCAATTATACTAACAATATTTTTTACATGAGAAGAAAATGTAGATAAACTATTTTCTATACTTTGTTCATCTCCAATATCAGCAAAAATTTCATTCAAAAACATTATTTCAGTTCCTTCATAAGCTGGAATAAACATTCCACTTAACGCCATTATGTGCATAAGTCCCAAAGTTTTAAGTGTTACAGTTTTTCCTCCTGTATTTGGTCCAGTTATAATTATTGCTTTTCTATCATTTGAAAAATCTAAAGTTAAAGGCACAACTTTATTTTTTTCAATTAATGGATGTCTTGCAGAAATTAAATAAATTTTTTCATCTTCATTAATAATTGGTCTTATACCCTCTATTTCATTTGCATAACTTGCTTTACCAAAAATAAATTCCAAAAGATAAATATTTTTAACACTAATATTTATCAAATCAAAATTATCATATATTTTCATACAAAGCATTCTTAAAATTCTTTGAATCTCTTCTTTTTCATTTTCAATCAATTCATTAACTTCATTATTTAAATTCACTAAAACTAACGGTTCAATAAAATATGTAGATCCTGAAGAACTTTGGTTGTGTACAATCCCTTGAACTTGTGATTTATATTCTGCTTTAACTGGAACACAATATCTATCACCTCGAATTGTAAAAATATTTTCCTGTAAATACTTAGAATATGTTTTTAAAACATCTGAAAGCTTTCTTTTAATTTCTGCTGTCTTACTTTTCAACTCTTTTCTAATTTTAAATAAATTTTCGCTAGCAAAATCGCTAATTTCTTCCCCATCTTTAATTGCTTTTAAAATTGCTTCTTCCAGAAACTTAAATGAATGTATATTATCAAAGTAATATTTTAAATATTCAACATTTCCTTGTTCTAAATAATTTCTTACACCTCTAATGCATTTGAGGGTTGTTCCTATTCTATAAATTTCTTTTACAGTAACAATTCCGCTTTTACTAATTTTTTCAATTGAAGAAACAATATCATTCAATCCATTAAAATCTGGATATTCAAACTCTTTTATAAAATTTAAAGCTTCATTGGTTTCATTTAAATTCCTATTAACTTCCTCTATTGTACAAAATGGTTGTAAGTTTTCAATTATTGATTTAGCTTTTTCAGTTTTAACATACTTAAACATTTGTTGTTTAACTTTGTCAAACTCAAGTAATTCTAAAACTTTCAAATTCATCTAGTTTCATCACTCCTAATCAACAGGCTTATAATAATTTCCTTTAAACACATTTTTAAATGATTTTCTATGAATTAAATAATCTAATATTTTTTCAGTTTGTTTATAAGTTTCATCTATAAAATCTAATCTAAAAATATTTATATTATTTTTCCTCATATTAGGAATTTCATTTATTAAATTAATTGGCTCTTCTTTATATGTACTAACTTTACAATTTATCGAAGTTGTTAATAAAAGTTTGTTATCTTTTCTATCTTTTAAATAAAAATCATCTTTAATACATGGTCTCGAACAATTTTTATTCAAAGATCTTTTGCCAACAAAAGTTCCTATTGGACAATACTCACTAACCATAACGTCAGGTTTACCATAAACAAACATACATAAATTTTTATCTGAATTTTTTGATAAATCTTCAATTTCTTTTTCACAAAGTTCTATACTGACTGTAAATACATTAATTTCTTCATAAAATTTTGTGGCCATAGAATTAAAAATATTTAATTTATAATCCCCAATGATTTCTAAATTGGAATTTTTAAAATGTTTAATTATTCCTGCATTACTTGTCATAATTCCTTTAATATTTTTTTCAAATTTTTGAAATACATTAAAAATTTTTTCAAATTCATATTCCTTTATAATTGTTGGAAATTTTATATATAAATTTAAATCTTCAAAACTTAAAATTTTTTCAAAATTTATTTTTCTATTATACATAAAAGGAGAAATTATTATATTTCTAAATCCTTTTTTGTAAACCACATTAAATTGATCATCTGTTGAAACAAAAACAAAATACTTTTCTTCATCACTATTTTGAATTCTAGTTTTACTTTCAAAATTTTCTTCAAAATCATATTTAAGATTTTTATGAAATTTATTAACTAACTTTTCTCTAAATTCATTTAAAGCATTTCTTCTAATCTCATTAACTTTAGATATATTTATGTATCCTTCTTCATAAAAAATTTCAACACTATCTATAGAAAAACTTCCAACTCTCCCTTTACAAATTTTCTCTATTAGTCTTTCTTTTGATATAGGAATATTATTAAATTCTTCAACTACATCTCCAAAAACTTTAACACTAAAATCGTATTTTTCAGAAAAAAGTTCTAATACCATAGGTTTATTTGGTATAAATTCAAATCTAGCTTTCAAATAATTCTTAATTACATACTCATTTTCAAAACTCTTTCTTAATTCTTTTTCAAATTTTTGATCATTAGTTTTGAATAATCTATCTCCTTTTGAAAATTTATTTGGAAATAATTTAACCTTCATATCTGATTTAGCTTCAGAAATTTTATCTTTGCCATTAAGTATTTTTGTTAGAATAAATCCATTATCTCCAAAAGAAATTCCATCCCCAAGAGATACATCAGCTTTTAAAATAACACTTCCATCTTGTAAAGCTGTTCCTATGTAAACACCTTGATTCTTCGGATTATTAACGGACAAAAATTTTTCACCTTCGTAACCTAACATATATCCATTTGTAAAACCTTCTCTATTAAAAACCCTTAATAAATCTTCTTCTTTTGCTTTTACATCTTCTTTTGTAATTTTAATATTTTTCTGAATTTTATCAATAAAATTTCTATAAGCTTTTACTGTATTTACAACGTACTCTCCACGTTTCATTCTTCCTTCAATCTTCAAAGATTTTATTTTTGTCTCTTTCAAAAGTTTTGGAAGTATATTTATTGTCATTAAATCTTTTGGACTCATTAAAAAACCATTTTTAAATTCTTGTCCATTTTTATTTATTAACGAGTACTCCATACGACAAGGTTGAGCACATCTTCCACGATTTCCACTTCTCTCTGCAATTAATCCACTCATTGTACATTGACCAGAATAACTTACACATATAGATCCATGTACAAATCCTTCTGTTTCTACTTTTTCAGATATAATTTTAATATCTTCAATTGAAAGTTCTCTAGATACTACAACTCTTTTGACTCCTTGATCTTCAAAATACTGTGCTCCCTTTAAATTGTGAATACTTAATTGAGTTGACGCATGAACTTCACATTCTTTAAATTTCGTAAACATATTAATCAAACCTGTATCTTGAACAATAAGAGCATCGACTCCCATATTGTATAACTTTATTCCATACTCAAAAGCCTCTTTAAGTTCATTTTGTTTAATAAGCGTATTAAATGCAACATAAAATTTCACGCCATATTCATGAGCATAATCAATCATATTTTGAAACTGAATATCAGAAAAATTTTCACAACTTGCTCTTGCTGAAAATTTATTCCCCCCAATATATATGGCATCTGCTCCTTCGTTAATTGCACCAATAAAAGACTCATAATTTCCAACTGGAGCTAAAAGTTCAACTGACATAAAAAAATTTCCTCCAAACAAAACAAAATTAACCACCATAAACATAGTGGTTAATTCTACAAGAATTTATAAAATATTTTAAAAGATTTATGATAACTTTACAACAATATTATTTTTTACCCTTTTTATATTCTCTAGCTTTTTTTACAGCTTCTTTCCCTTCTTCACTATCTAATCTTTTTCTGTTTTTCTTTTGCTCTTTCTCATCAACACTTCTCCAATATTCTTGAGGAATTTCTTGACTTTGTTCTTCAGGTAAACTTTGTACGTCCATAGTTGAAATCATATTTACTTGATTAATTAATTCACTTAATTCTTCTTCAGTAATCTCAGCAATTTCAATTTGATTATTTTCATTTATATATGCAACATATATTTGTCCACTTTCCTCATCTATTATAACTTGAGTACCATTTTCAATAACCAAATTTATTAAATCTTCTTCAGTTTCAATTTCACTCAACGGAATCATAATTTCTGAAAATTTTTGATTGTCATTTTCTACATCTCCACTACGAGTTGTTCTTCTCATATCCACTGATGAAGATTCATTTGCATGTGCTACCATACCTGCTGCTCCAATAACACCTGCAGCTAATCCTCCGATTAATAACACTCCACTAACTACATTTTTTATTATGCTGTTACTTCTACCTACCTTCTTCATAAATAAAATCTCCTATAAAAAAATAAAATACTCAACTTATTTATCGTAACAAAAAGAGATTTTATTATATTTCTTAAATAAATTTTTAAATTTACTTTCTAATTTCCATGTGATATTTTTTACATAATAAAATTTAAAAAGTGGTGATATTTTGAGTTTATTCAAAGATATGTTTAACGATTTTTTTCATTCTCTATCTGATAAGGAAATTAATATTTTTAATTTTATTTCATCAAATATAATTTCTGTATGCGAAATGAACATAAAAGAATTGAGTTTAAAATTGAATGTTACAGAATATTCAATTAATAAATTTTGCAAAAAAATAAATGTAGATAATTTCGAAAATTTAACTTCTATACTTAAAGAACTTTTAAAAAGTTCTTCGAATTCATCAAATTACATATTTGAAAATTCTATAAAAACATTTTCAGATTTTATATCAAAAATAAATGAATCTAAAATCACAGAAATCTGCAAATTAATTTTAAAACATAAATCTATTTCAATTTTATTTTCAGATTCATCAAAACAAATTGCAAATTATTTAAACCAAAATTTAAATTCACTAAATATAGATTCAAAAATAACTTCTTCACCAAAACAAATTTCAAAACAAAAAGAAATAGACTTAGTCATTTACATACCAACTTATCTTGATGAAAAATCAATAAATACAACACTAAAATATCTTTCAAACAAAATTGTAATAATAATTTCAGATACAATTACAAAAGAAGCACATGATAATTCTTCAATCTATGTTCATGTAGAAAATAATAAACTTTTTAAAAATTTCAACATCCATTGTAACAGTATATATTTCATACTTTTAGACCTTATAATTTCAAAATTAATAGAATTAAACAACGCCAAAATTTAAATCTCTATTTTCATACTTCTTTAAAATTATAAATAAATATATCATAGATTAATTTTAAAAAATGGAGAACTTAGTTTATGCAAAATAATCAAAATTCTAAATTCAACATTATATATAATAATGACCATAATTACAATTCAATAAATAAACATTGTAAAAATAACGAAATTGAAAATATGATATTGTCTGCAGCTAAATTAAGTAAAAACTCAGAAGTTAGAGTTTATTTTAAAAATATACCAGCTAATGAGTATACCCTAGGATACAAAAAATTTTGTGGAGTCAGAATAAATGATCTTGTTTTTTATAACCCTTCATTGTTTGATCTTTATCCAAAACTTATAGATTTTATTTATTTAAAACATCCAACTGATTTTATAAATGCACTTTCAGAAAAACAAATTAATGATATATATTTTTCAAATAACAAAAACCAATTTGAAAAATCAAAACCTATAATTAACACAAACATATATATAAATTTAAATGTCTCTTTTGATGAGATAATTAAAGTTTTAGATACAATAGTAGAATCTATATACAACGACAAAGTGTTAAAAATTTTAACCGTCTCCTCAATAAAAAATTAAAACTATACTTTTAAATTCAAAAGTATAGTTTTTTTATTTTTACATAGTAAGTTGCTTTATAATTTTATTAGGGTTCGTTACGTCCTCACCCAATATAAATGAGTATATACCTAATTCAATTAGCTTTTTACCTTCCTCAAAACTAACAGAATTTAAACTTGCAATAGTCGGAATATTAATGTCAGAACAAATTTCCGATACTAAATCATTCTCTATACATTCTCCAAATACTTCAATAATAAGAGCATTCATTCCCAATCTATATGCTTGAACAGCTTGAGCTTTTGTAGAAATTTTCCCTACTAATTCTCCATCAAAATTAATCCTAATTTCTTTAATAAGTGTTTCTAGTTTCTTATAATCTTCTTCAAAATTACATATTTCTATAACTATAAAATTAGGTTTTAACTCTACAATATTTTTAAAATTATCATAAGTTTTAGGTATCAAAATATTATTAAAATTCTCCTCACCTCTCCTCTCCTCTCNNATATTATTAAAATTCTCCTCAATCTCTGCAAATATTGGAAGGTCTGTAGTTTCCTTTAATATTTTTAAATTTCTAATATTTTTAGATAAGAAGGCACTCGCTCCCCCTTTTTCAGAAAATTTAATTAAATATTGAATGAAGATAGGATCACTTAAATGTTCATTTGTATAATTATCTACATCAACAATAACCCCATGTTTTATTTTTGGTAAATTTTTTAAACTCATTCTTTTCTTCCCCCTAATAATTTACATAAAAATTATTTATTTCGTTTTGTGCATGTCCAATAAACTCTTCTACATTAACACCATCTAAATAAATACTCCTAGAATATTTCTCAATAATATTAGATATTTCATTGTAGTTTTGTATACTGTAAACAAAATCTTGGCTATTTTCTAAACTTTTAAATGCAATCAATTTTGCTTGTCCGATTTTTGAATCATTAAGTAGAAAATTTTCAATATTTCAATATCCATAAGAGATTTATTAGTAGGCAGTACATTAAAATGATTAATCAATTCAGTTTGATTTCTCTCATTTACAACAAAATTGATAAAATCTAACGTTTCATCTAAACTCTTACCATTATTTACAATAGATAAATTAACTGTATCTGAGTAACGAACATTATTTTTGCCTAATGGTATAGGAAAAATTATTGTATCATCATAAACTTCTCTTGAAATTTTCTCAATGCTACTTATAAATGAAAAATTCGCCTTTAGCATTGCAACTTCATTATTTGCATACAAATAAATTTTATCATCAAAATTCAAAAATTCCCTAGGTACAATTGAGTCTTGAAATTGCGTTTGATATTTTTTAAAATAATTTATTATTTCTTCTGTATTTATGTTCACATTTCCTGTTTCATCAAATATATTTAATCCATTTAAAATTAAATTTTTTATATTTTCAGGTTCAAGTATACTTCCAAATTTTCCAGAATTTTGTTTTACAACACTTAATAAATTAAAAAATTCTTCCTCAGTTTTTGGATACTGTTCTTCAGATATACCTGAATTATGCATTATTTTTTTATTTATAAACAAAACTTTTATATCTGTATACCATGGAATTCCTAAAAGCTTTCCATTTTTTTCATTAGACTTCAATAATCTGTCAAAGAAAACAGATGAAATTCCCTCATCAAATTCATACAAATCCACAAACAAATCTTCATTTATTTTATTAACAAGTGTATTTGTATCTAAACTAACAATATCTGGTAATTCTTCACTTTGCCACGCTTCATATAGTTTTAAAACAATTTCATCTTTTTGAAAATCATGCCAATTTATTTTAATATTTTGATTAAGTTTTTCATATTTTTCGATAATATATCTCATGTATTTATCAAATCGTGATTTTATATCAACCGTCCAAATATTTATAATAAGATTTTCTTCATCAACAATTTTAACTTTTTTAGATTCAAAATTACAAGATATCAAAACAAATAACATAACAATTATAAAAACAAAAAATCTACAAAATTTATATGTCATATTTTTTCTTATCTCCAAAAATTTTAAAATTTAACATTTATATTTTAACACAAAAAAAGCGTCATAAAAAAATTATGACGCTAAATACATTTTTCTAAATTCTTCTGCTTGAATTTTCGTTATGATTTTATTTTTAACTAAAATTTTTAAAACTTGATTATAACGTTCTTCCATAGCTTTATTATTTTTATCTTTTAAATCATAAATACTTGGTGCTTGTGGAATTCCAACCAACAAAGATGATTGATATTCATTTAAATTTTTAGGTGAAACATTAAAATATCCATAACTTGCTTCATTTATTCCATAATAATTATTTCCAAAATAAATAATATTAAGATACATTTCCAAAATATCATCTTTCGAATATTCTCTCTCTAACTCAAAAGCAACAAACATCTCCGCTATTTTTCTAGTAAGCTTTTTTTCATTTGAAAAATACATATTTTTAGCAAGTTGCTGAGTTATAGTACTTGCTCCATATTTATAGTAACCAACATTTATATTACTTATTAAAGATCCAACTATAGCTATAAAATCAATTCCATTATGGTTATAAAATCTTTTATCCTCAACATTTACTACATATTTTTTTAAATAATCTGAAATATCTTGTATTTCAACATAATTATTTTTAGAAGTTACCTCAATAACTTTTTGTTCAAAAGGTACATTTTTAATCGCACTTTTATAAACATAAAAACCACTTATTAAAAGTATAAGAAAAATTACAATACCAATTTTAATAATTGTTTTAAATATTTTAAATATAAGTCCCATAAGACAACCTCTTCTTAAAATTTTTTATCAAGCTATTGTTACATCTTTTATCCACTTATTACCAAACATTCTTATTGTACACCAAACAGATTTTATTATTTCATCGAACTTTAAACATATATATATTAATGCTGGTGGAAACTTAAATACAAACGCTGCCGCCATACCAAGAGGAATTGACAATATCCATAAAAACATTACATCTGCTAACAATAAAAATTTCGTATCTCCTCCCCCACGTAAAATCCCTTTTGTCAAAACAACCGATGGAACTTGAAAAACAACAATAAATGCTGCTCCATTCATAAGTTGATAAGCTATATCTTTAGTTTCTTGACTAACATTATAAAAATCTATGGCAATAGGCTTGGTTAAAATTATAACTATAGCTGAAATTATACCTGTAATAATAGCTATTAATAAAAAAGTTTTTGATTGTGATTTTGCCAAATTCAATTTACCCTCACCTATAGTATTTCCTATTATAACAAGTCCAGCACTACCTATTCCAGCAATTGAAATAGTAGACAGCTGAATAACAATACTACAAATACTATTAGCTGCAATCATTTCTGGACCTAATCTTCCTAAAATCATAGTTAAACTTGTAAGACCTGCAACCAAAATTGCATCACTTATTAAAACATTAATGCCAGTTTTTAAATATTTCTTAAATATTTCCCTATCAAAAGACAAAAACTTTTCAAATGTAAAGTTTATTTTCTTATCAAGTAAGAATAAATATCCTACCATTATACTACACTCTACAAATCTTGAAATAATAGTTCCAATAGCTGCTCCTGTTAATCCTAAAGCTGGTGCACCAAATTTACCAAAAATAAAAATCCAGTTAAAGAAAACATTTAACACGAAAGCTACACTATTAGCTATAACTGATATTTTAACTTGTGCAATTGTTCTAAATATTACAGATATAGCTGTTGTTATACAAAAAAGTGGATACATTACAGATACGACTTTTAAATATGGAACTCCTGCTTGTATAACAGCTTCATCATTAGTATAAAACATAAGTAATTTATCAGGTATTAATAATGATAACAATAAGAAAATAAACCCAACTAAAATATTTAGTTTAATAATAATTGATAATGTTTTTGAAATAGATTCTTTATCATTTTTCCCCCAAAATTGAGAAGTGAGAACAGCCCCTCCACCTCCAATTCCAAAACACAAAATAGTAGTTATAAAAAATATCTGACCTGATAATGAAGCGGCAGACAATGGAATTTCTCCAAGACTACCAACCATTACAGTATCCATCATATTAATTGCAAATGTTATAAGGCTTTGAAGAGTTATAGGGATTGCTATAGTTAAAACTTTTTTATAAAAACTTCTATCTTTAATAAACAATTAAATACCTCCATTCTTTTTAATCCCCAATCTTCAAAATATTTTATCACAAAAAACAAATGCAAATAAAATACATTTTAAGCTCCAATTTTTGAATATGTGGATTTTATATGGTAAAATGTTATTAAATCTAGATTATTTAGTAAAAATTAAGGTGATAAAATGGATTTACTAATCGAGCAAAAAGCATTAAAAATAGGAAATATACTCAATTTTCTGATGGCGGTGTCAGGAATTGTTGTGTTTATACTTTCCAATTCAAAAGCAGTGTTAATAGATGGATTGTTTTCATTTATACAATTTATTTCAACAATTGTAGCAGTTAAAATTTCAAAAGATTTATCAACTTCTAGCCTAAAGCAATATCCTCTTGGTCAGTATAGTAAAGAAACATTATATGTATTATTTAGGTCATTACTTATAATAATTTTATTAGTTGCATCTGTTTTTTCTGGAATAAGTACAATCACAACATTTTTTACAAATCCAGACTTAATTCCTAAAATAAATTTAATATCAATTATTATCAATGGAATAATAATGACAATTCTGTGCTTTGGTTTATCAATATTGTATAAATCATATAATAAAAAAATTGGAAATTGTTCGGACGTTTTAAAAGCTGAATCTATGGGAGCAAATTTAGATGGTATCATAAGTGCTGGAACAGCAATCGCATTTGTTTTATTTAAAACCATTCCCTTTCTTAAGCCACTTCTTCCAATCTCTGATGCAATACTCGTATTATTATTATCTGGATTTTTCGCAATTCAACCTATACAACTTCTAATAAATCAAATAAATATTCTATCCTACAAAAGACTTCATCACAAATTAGAAAAAGATCTTACCCTATCAATTAAATATCAACTTCCATACCTAAAAATTCACGATATATTTATTTCAAGACTTGGAAAATTCACAGAAATATATATAACTCTTAGTTTAGATGGAAAATTTTCTATAGACGAGTTAGATGAATTGCGTTCACAAATCAAAGAAATTATAAATTCTAAAATGAAAAATACTCAAATATTAATAATGTTCAGTAATTTAATTTAAAATTAAAGGAGTATGATTTCTCATACTCCTAAATAAATTTAATTCTTAAAAAATTCATCAAACAACATGTAATATCCTTGAGGATGTTGACAAACTGGACACATATCTGGAGCTTCTTCTCCTTCGTGAATATATCCACAATTTGTACAAAACCACTTTACTTTATTAGGTTTTTTAAAGAAAGTTCCTGTCTTTAACTCTTCATGAATCTTCATAAATTTATCTGCGTGAATTTTTTCAATCTCAGCAATTTTACTAAATGCACTTGATATTAAAACAAAACCTTCTTGTTTTGCAACTTCTGCAAAATTTTTGTAAATAACATCATGCTCCTCCATTTCATTATTATAAGAAGCATTTAAAAACTCCATTGTTGTACTATAAAAATCAACTGGATAATCTGCATTACTTATTGATATATGTTCACCAGAAAATTCTGATAAAAACTTATAAAATATTTTAGCATGAGCAAGCTCTTGATTTGCTACAAATTTAAATACATTTTCAATAATAGGATATCCTTCTTTTTTTGCAACTTTAGCTGCAAAATCGTATCTAGTTCTTGCTTGACATTCTCCTGCAAACGCTTTCATTAAATTTTCTTTAGTTTTACTATTAGCCAAATTCATAATCATAAACCTCCTAATAAATATAAAATTTCTATACCTCTCTTTTTATATCATTTACTAAAAATAAATTTTTATATGTAATTACTGATATTTTTTTAACATCTTACGTTTATTATAAACTGTTTTCTTATAAATTAACACATAAATATGAAATAAATCTTATAGAAAGATTAAACATATTTTTAACGATTTTAAGTTCTTTCATAAAAACAATATAACAAACCAAAAATAAGTTTATATTCAAAAATAGTTGACAATACCTAAACTGCTTGATAATATTTTGTGGGTTAAATAAGAAACTATTTGAGGTGTAATTTTGGATAAATCATTAAATATAAAAGTAAACTGTGTATCCTTATTAAAATTCGCACTACCTATAATCATAGCTAATATTTTTATGAGTATTTACTCAACAATCGACGGAGTTTTTGTGTCTAATTTTATTGGAACCGATGCTCTATCAGCTGTTAACATCGTAATGCCACTATTAATGATATCAATTGCTGTTGGAACAATGTTTGGTTCTGGAGGAAACGCATTAATATCAAAAAAATTAGGAGAAGGAAAAACGCAAGAAGCAAGAAAAAATTTTACATTATTAATATTAACAACCATAATTGTAAGTTATATAATTTCTATCATTTGTTTTATATTCAGAAAACCAATACTATACGTTCTAGGAGCAGATGCAACAATATATAACTACTGTGAAGCTTACGCAATGCCTGTGTTTATTATCCTACCTTTCGCTCTATTAGGCATACTATTTCAAATGTTTTTTATATCCGAAGGTAAACCAAGTATAAGTATGACCTCATCTATTTTGGGCGGTTTTATAAATGTGATATTAGACTATGTTTTAATAGTTAAATTAAATTTAGGATTACAAGGAGCTGCAATAGCTACAGGAATCGGATATTCATTTCCATCATTAGTTGGAATAATATTTTTCGCTTTAAACAAAAAAGGTACTCTTCACTTTACAAAACCTAATCTTGATTTCAAAGTAATAATAAATTCATGTACTAACGGAATGTCTGAAATGGTATCAATGCTTTCATCAAGCATTGTAATGGTAGCAATGAATAATATAATGATTCGTCTAGCAGGAACAGACGGTGTATCAGCCATCACAATAATTCTTTACACTCAATCATTATTATCTTCCATATATATGGGATATTCTACTGGTATTTCTCCATTAATAAGTTTCAACTATGGAAAAAATAATACAGATAATCTAAAAAAGATATACAAAATTAGTTTACGTGCAATTACTTCGATTTCACTCATAACATTCTTACTATCTTTCGTATTATCTAAACCTGTAATTAGTATCTTTGCTAAAGTTGGAACATCAGTATTCACAATCGCATTTAATGGATTTAAAATTTTTTCAATATCCCTTCTATTTATGGGAATAAACATATTTTCTTCAGCAATGTTCACAGCTTTAAACAACGGTAAAATATCTGCAATTCTTTCATTTTTTAGAACTTTGGTATTTTTACTGGTATCATTACTTATATTCCCAAATTTATTCGGAGTAACTGGAGTATGGATTACAATACCCTTATCTGAAATATTAAGTATTATCATGTCAATATATTGTTTTAATAAATTTAAAAATGTATATAAATACGCATAATAAAAATACAGAGCTATTTGTATAACTAGCTCTGTATAAAAATCGATAAAAATATTTTTCTTTAAGTTTGGTTAACTCTCAAACCCATGTTTTGTAACATGATTTATTAGTATTGATGTTTTTATTTCAAGGGAGAGTTGACCAAACTTTGAGAAAAATAAAAATAACCTACCAATTTATGTCTTTCAAAAAGAATTAATAGAATTTCTATTTTTCATTTCATTCTTCAATCTTTCATTTTCTTCGTTGACCATCTTCAAAGTGTCCTTTAGCATTTCAATTTCTTTTTCAAGTTCCTGCATTTCATTATTTTCAGAAAACAAATTTTGATTTTCTTCCTTCAATAAAATATTATAAGCCTCAATTTCTTCCTCAAGCTTACCATTCTTAAGTTGAAATTGTTGATTTTCATTTTCAATATGTATAATTTTACTTTTAAGCTCACTATTTTCATTAATAAGCTCTTGAATTTTCAAATTACACTTTTCAATGCTATCGCTCAATTCTGACTGTTCACACTTCAACTTTCTAACCTGATCACAATAATTTATAGCTAATAAAACAGATGAAGACTGCAACGTAAAATTCTTATTTGAACTAATCATATCTCTTATCTTCTCATCAACTTCCCTTGCAATATCATTTAGATATTCAGTAGACTCCTCACCCTTCAACTTATATTCAATACCATTTACATTAATTGTTACAATATTCATAAGCTACCTCCAAAATGTTTCTGTATTGCCATATTTTATATTATCTATCATATCACAAAAATTATTTAAAATAAAAATTTGAAAATTCAAAAACAAAAATAGACCACTAATTTCATTTCGAAACTAGCGGTCTATAATTTTATTTATTCTTTACCATAAAATTCCCATTTTTTCACATAAATTTCTAAACTCTTGTTCATAAAGCATTCTCATAACAATCGCTTTTTGAGCTTCAAAACTATCATTGTTAGCCTGTGGCAAATATGTCTCATTGTATTCTTTAATCCAATAATTCAATCCACCTTCATCATACTCTCTATTAACTACAATTTGATATAAAACTTTAATCAATTCATCATCAGGTAAATTTCTCTCTGTAAACTCTTTCTCTGCAAACATCAAATTATAAACAACATATTTACCTGTTATTTCTTTCTTCTCAAGCAATTTTTCAAGCCAATAACTATAACCTTGTTCATCTGGGAAACGTTCAAAAGCAAATTTATAAATATTAGTTAAAAATTGCTGTAATAAATTTTCAGCCTCTATTTTAACATTTTCAACAACTAAATCTAGTTCTTCTTCATCAATAGTAATTACTTTTATTAAAATACGTTTATACAATTTATCTGGAACTAAGTCAGATAACTTTAAAAATCCTTCTTCAGAATCATCAATTATCTCTACCTTTAATCCCTCAGGAGTAATTTTCATCTCCTCAATATGCTCTGCATCTACATCATAATCTAAACCTAAAATTAAACTTCTTCCAACAACATTATCCTTAATTTCAAGTTTTATAGCATTACTTAAACTTTCTCCAACATCAAATTCTACTTCAATAGGACTATAGCTAACATTATTTGTCATTAATAAAAATTTCAACATATAAGAGCCTTGCTCAATATCTTCAAGATAAATATTATTAAACTTCGATAATTCACCATCTTTTCCATGAATATATTCAAAAATAGGCTCTTTCGAATAGGCAGAACTTTCTAATTTTTTCAAATACAATTGCACCTTATCTCCATCAGTAAATTCAATACCACTTGGGTAATCCCATCCAATCAATATGCCACCATCTTCTTCTTCCACATACAATTCTACAGAATTAAATTTTAGTTCCGCATAAGATTCATAATCTTCAATCAAATACGATACCAATATTTCGGCATTTTCTATTTCTTCGTCAACTAAAAATGATGCTGTCCTAATTTCATTCAAATCCTTTGTAAATTCAGCAACTGGATTCGAAAAATCATATTCATCATCATTAACATCTTTAACAAAAATTGCTAAATTATCAAAATCATCAATAAAATCAATCTCTTCAGTATTTATTTTCCAACTAATAGCAATCCCTTCATCTGTAATACTCCTAATTTGTAAATCTTCAATCTCAAAAATATCTGTTGTAAATTCTTTACTTACTTCTGGTAAATCAACTTCAAGTAAACTCAATTGAACTTTCACTTCGTAATCAGTATCAGGAACAAGTGCATAAAGTTCAACCAAATTTACATCCGATAAAATTAATTCTTCTGATTGAACTAACTCTAAATCTGGAACTTCTGGAAAATTCTCATCATTCTTATATTTAATATATATTTTTAAACTTTCACCATCAACAAGTGTATAATTATCAGGATATTTCCACTCTACTTGAACTGTCATTGGATTAACTTCTTTTACATCAACATGCAAATCATCAACTTTACTCGTAAAATCTATATTTTTTTCAAAAATAGCTCCACCTATATTAACGACAACACTAACATCATAATCAATATTTAATTCTTCAAAATATGCTATTACAGATCTATCGTTATTAAATACATCTCCCCTTGATTCACCATTTGGATCACTAGGATAACTACCTTCACCTTTTTTCTTTATATAAACTTTACAATAATCATTGTTGCTAAAAAATATATCTTCTGAATCCATTTTTACTCCTATTTTAACTACATGATCCATAACTTCTAATACACTAACTTCTGATATTCCACCTATACGATTCGTTTTAAATGAAAGTTCCTTTTCTTTTTTGCTACCTATACCACCTTCCGGCCAAAAAACGACCTTAGCTTTATACTCAGTATTCGGAGCTAAACCCAAAATATCAAGTACTGTTACCTCATTCAAATCAAATTGTCCATCCTTATCACCATGTACTGCTGTAAAATTAGGATCCAATTCATAAGATACACTTTCATATCTCCTTATAAAAACATCTAATGTATCTCCAGCTACTTTTTCATAATTTTCTGGATAAACAACTTCTAATTTAACACTAGTAGAACTCGTATCAACAACATAAGAATCAAATTTACCAAATTCTGGTTTTCCATATATATCCTCATAAAATTCCTTAACACCAGAAGGTTCTTCATCATTTTTTGAAATACTATATTTAACCCTAAATAAATACTCCTTTTCAATATCTAACTCCTGAACTTTATAACTATAAAAACTATCCAAATTTCCAAC
Organism: Candidatus Arthromitus sp. SFB-turkey; assembly: GCF_001655775.1. Classification (GTDB taxonomy): domain Bacteria; phylum Bacillota; class Clostridia; order Clostridiales; family Clostridiaceae; genus Dwaynesavagella; species Dwaynesavagella gallinarum. The sequence continues at coordinate 19,443 of NZ_LXFF01000039.1, read as the reverse complement.
TCTACTTACTAATGGTTCAATATTTTTGATAATATCACCATCTGCATTTTCCTTATTTTGCAATTTTTCTTTATCTACAACAAAAATTTCAATCTTATCATTACTAGAAAACTGATAATCTTTAGAATAAAAAGACCAACCCAACATAATAGAAGATGAGTTTATACTATCTAATTGAATATCTGAAATTTGAAATCCAGATACTGCTTTAAATACATAACTTTTTTCTATAGGTTCAGCACCATTAGGAATAAACATGAATTTTAGATTATATTTTTTACCATTTTCTAAATTATCCACAGTAATACTCTTTAAATCATTTAAATTCCCTCCATTACCATGAATCTTATTAGTATGTTCTATCCAATCTTTCAAATTATCTTCCTTGTACTTTATTTCAATCCTATCTCCATTTTGAATTGCATAATTTTCTGGATATACCCAAGAAATAGTAACACTATTATCTGATATATCCTCTATTTTTGATACAATTTCTCCAATATCCAATTTATATTTTGTATAAAATTGAACTTGTTTCCCATTCAAAATATAAATTACCTTTATATCATAATCTGTATTATACTTAGGAATATCGAATTTCACACTATCAGTTAATTTTAAATTTTCTCTAATACTCACAATTGGATTACCAGGATAATTAGGATTAACTCTCTCTTTAATATAAACATCAACCTTATCATTATTATTGTAAATATAGTTTTTATTTTTTACGTTCCAACTTAACTTGACAGACTTATTATTAATTACAGAAACAGAAAAGTTATCTATCACAAATTTATTTGTTTTAAACTCCAAATCAGATTCCTTTTTTATTTCTTCCTTTACTCCAGCTACAATTTTTTCATCAATTTTGTATTCAATTTTTGTCTGATAAATAGTGTCTTCCTGCAATCCAGTCAATTCACAGCTTAATATATTTTTAAGATTTGTCTCACCTCCATGAACATATCTAAAAACTGGATTTTCCGGGTAAGCTGCATCATTTGACTTTTTTAAAAAAATCCGTAATTCTTGTTTATCTGTAAAACTCGATTCTTCTGGATATTCCCAATTAATCTTCGCAGTAGATTCTTTAATTTCAGAAACTTCTGCTAAAAATTCACCAATCTCAACCTTAAAATCTAATATTTTACTAGAATGTTTAACTCCTCCTATATTATAAACAATTTTCAAACTGTAATTTTCATTATAAGTAGGTACGTCTAAAGTTACTTTTCTTATCCTATTCAAATCTTCTTTTATCGTATATTCTGGCGTCCTTGGAAATACATCATGAGATTTAAGTTTCAAAAATATATCAACTCTATCTTCTGAAGAAAATTCAATATCCGCTTTATTAATTTCCCAAATAACATTTATATTTTTTTTATTAACTATACCTTCATCAGACAAATCTACAATACGTTCATTTAATATCTGAAATTTACTTGTTACAAACTCAACTTCATTTGTAAATTTAATGCCTTCATTAGTTACAAGTTCAAGTTTAGCCGTATAATTTATATTAGGACTTAAATTCTTAATTGTATACGTTCTAACTTTATCAAAATCTATTTCTTGAAAGCCATGTATTATCTTAGCATCCGGAACCGCAGGATAATTGAATCCATCTTTTTTAAAATATATATTTAAACTATCTCCAGACATTATTAAATAATTATTCGGATATACCCATTCTAACTTAGCAGTTGTCTCAGTTACAGAGCCCAAATCTAATCTTAACGGTGTATACTCAAAAGTAGATTTAAAAACTTCACTTCCATTCGAAAATTCTAAAATATATTGTGTTCCACTAACAAGACTACTTAATAATTTCAATTTATTTAAACCTTTAGAAATATTTGAAAATTCATTTCCTGTTGTATTTCCATTCATATAAAGTATTCTAATTTTATTATTAGATACATTATCATTCAATAAAAAATCTATCTTATTATCAAATAAAACATCAATTCCTTCACCATTATCAATTTTAGTACCAACCACCGCTGGGTTAAACAATACTGAAAAATCAAAGGATCCAAAATATACCATAGATGTTATGCCATTTAAAGTTACTAAATATTTTCCTCCAAATATAATAGGAATATTACTGAATACAAAATTTTTAGAATTTTTAGTCGTCGATACGTGTTCTTTACCATCATCATCTATTATTGACATTTTGTCTCCATTTTTTAAACTATATCCCCTAGGTTCTAGGGTAAAATTATACCTTTCATTTGCAGACTTAGACATATTACTAACAACAACATCAAGTTTATTTATTTGTACAATATCTGCATAAAGCAAAAATGGAATATACGCATATTTCCACTCTTCATAGTAATTACTCGACTCAACTTTAAAATTAAAAGCATTAAATCCTTCTTTGAGATCATTATGTTTTATTTTGAAATTAGCACCCTTAACTTCATGTTCTTTATTAACAAATTCATTTTTTGATGCTATAACATCATACCTATATTCTCCTCCTAATTGTTTATCTTTTTCTAAATCAAATAAAGTAATATAATGTACTCTTGGAAATTTATCCCATGAATGCGGTATAGTCTTAACGGAGTTTTCTATTAAGTTTACCTTTTCAATATAGTATCCATCAGATTCTTGAACACCATGCACACCTAAACCAAACCAAACTTTAACATCATTTTTACTCATAAATGTTGCTTGAAACCTTATCTTCATAGAACCTACTTCTCCGTTTAAGCTATCTATATAGAGGTCAATATTAGCTGGCTTACGTATTCCATAATATTGCTCTGGTATTTGAAGTGTTAAAGATGAATGAGCTGGACATCTCGCTTTTACTGGAGATAATCTTCCATCATAATCTGTTAATACAGCAGTTACAAAATTAAAATTACTAATACCAAGTTTCGTAATATCTAAAGTCAATCTTCTGTTATTAGAATCATAACTATAATTCATCTGATCAGCAGACATAAGTTTTTGAATACTAGGATTACTTTTAGCATTTACAGACACTATATTTTCTAATTTTGTTCCATCATCTGTAGTAACTCTAATTATATAATCTTTATTAATTTCAAGTGCATGAGCCGCTTCTTTCTTTACAATTTTATAGTCCGATCTTGCTAATTCATCCTTAGAAATATTTACAGCACTAAGATCAGTTTGAGATAAATCAGCATTTAATACTTCTATCTTAAAATTTTTATAACGATTAATTATTCCTCTACCTTGCCAAAAATTAATTTCTAAATCTTTATACGTATATCTAAGTTGACTAGTATACATACTCGGCAATACATTAATAGTTGGTTTAAATTCTAAATTCTTATCAATAAACTTAAAAGAATTTATATGTTTAATAATTCTATCATTTTCAGAATCATATATATCTGCTTCTATCTCATAAATATTTCCATGTTCAAGAGTATCCTTACTAACCCATATTGCATTATCCCCGTTTAACATAGTTTCTTCCTTATCATCTTTTCGTTTATCTAAATCAGCATTTCTAAATTTAAAAGATTGAACACTCATAGTATCAAAAAGCCTATTACTTAAATCAAAAGTTATTCCTTCAGGTTCCTGCTTTATAATATAACCTGGTGCAATAGCTTCAAGTTGAGTAGCAAAAGCTGAAGCTTTCTCAAGTTTTATGAATGAATTATTTTTATTTTCTGATAATGGAACTATTTCAATTAAGATAATTAAGATTAAAACTTTTGCTACAATTTTTTTAATCCATTTAAACATTTTTTCCTCCATAAACACTTTTCAATCACCACTTTATATCCATTTGTTTACACAATCGTTCAAATTCTGGTTCATATACCATTCTTGTAACTATTGTTTTCTTAGCTTCATATTTATCCCCATCAAATTTAGCCAAATATTGTTTATATACAGCTATCCAATAACTTAATCCCTTAGAGTCATACTCTCTATTAACAACAATTTGATATAAAACTTTTATCAAATCTTCATCACTCAAATTTCTATCTGAAAATTCCTTTTCCGCAAACATAAGATTTATCAAAAAATATCTTCCTGTTATGTCACCCTTTTCTTGAAGTTTTCCTTTCCAATAATTGTATCCACCTTCATCCGGTTCTCTATCAAATGCAAAAAAGTAAGAATTACGTAAAAATTCTTCCAATAAGTTTGAAGGCTCCAAAGTAAATTCATCTAAAAAAAGTTCAACTTCATTTCCATAAATATCACTGGTAATAAGTGTTGTTTCACGATATTTTTTGCCTGGAACTATCTCATCTACTACTATCACATCAGTTCCATCATCTAATTTGTCATAATAAGATTTTCCACCAATACTATTTCTAACTTCTGAAGTTACATCCAATTCATAATCTGTAGGTAATTCTATATCAATCCAATTACCTTTAAGCTCACTTATAATCTCTAAAGTAGATGAATTTTCTGCTCTTGTATCATAAATAATTTCTGACGGAAACACTGTAACAGATTTGCTTTTTACATATACAGCTATAGACGATGTCTGTTGAACATCTTTTAAAGAGATGCTTCTTAAAGAATTTAAGTCATTAGATGAAGACTGTTTAAATAAATTTTTCTGTTCATAATTTGATGCTTTGGGTTTCTTTAGAAAAAGTGAAACCTCATCTCCATCTTTAAAATCTATTGATGATGGATACTTCAATAAAACATCTATATTTCCATATTCTGATTCATCATAATCTATATAAAATAACCCTGTAGAAATAGTTTTAGATATTTTTTTACTTACTAAATTGTAATCAACCTTCACATCGTAAATTGATTTAATATCCTCAACCACAAATCTTACTTTATTAAAATTATTTAATCCCTTTGAAAAACTATATAAAAGATTTTCCTCACTCCATGCTTCTTCTGTAGTTTTCATGTAAATATCTAAAGAATCATATTCTTCATTAAAATCAATTGTATTTGAATTAAGTTCCCACATAACGTTAAATTCAAATGGTTTTAATTCTGTAACCTTTAGATTCGATACAATAATGTCTTCTGTTTTAAAACTAACTTCTATTTCTTTTTTACCTACTTCTCCAAAATCCAATAAAACTTTAACATCATAATTTGTATTTGGTAAAAGATCAAATAATTTTGCACTTCTAAAGTCTTCTAGAAATTCTGAATTTTCCTCATTTTGTTCCATAAAATAATCAGGTTCTTCCCCATACGATGACTGATTACTTTCTTTTACAAATATTGAAATACTTTCACCATCTGTTATTGAATAATTTTTAGGATAATTCCATTTTATATATGCTGACGTTTGATAAATATCTAAAATTTCAGCATTTATTTTCTCAATCTCAGTATTGAGTTTAAACTGTTTTTCCAAAGTTTTATCTCCACTTTCAAAAACTAATTTAACATCATATTTTGTATCTATATAATCAACATATATAAACGCTCCATCTTGCAAATATATATCTTCAACAATTTCATTAGGTCTTTGTGGAAACTCATTTTCACTTTCTTTTTTATAGTAAATATTTAAAATATCATTAGGATTAAATTCAAAATTTTCTCCCAACTTCCATCTAACAACAGCAGACAAATCACTCAAATGTTCTATTTTAATATCTGAGATGTCAATATCTGTTGTAGTTGCTTCAATTTCCTTTTCTATTAAATTATCCTTATAATTGGCCGCAGTAAATTTCGCTTTAAAAATATACTTTGTTCCATAATCAAGACCTACAAGGTCAAGAACACCTATATTATTTAAATCAACTTTATCTTTTTCATGTTCAAATGTCGCTATAGAATCCTGTGAAAAAGTATCATTACCATCTTTTTTCATAAAAATCTCAATTTTATCTCCTTTTTTCACAGTATAATGTTTAGCAAATGCAAAATTTAATTTTACCTCACTTAACACAACATCTCTAAGCTCAAGTGAAAAAACATCAAACTTATGATTATAAATTACTTCTTTTTCTACTGGAGATTTTATTTGAGATCCATTTTCTACTTGACCATTATACGAGTCACCATCTCCTTGAGAATTAGAATCATCATCTACACCACTTGTACTTGAATCTTGATTATTTTGTGATTGATTATCATCTCCTGTAGAACCTGTAACTCCACTAGTTCCTTCACCTTCTCCAACTATACTCAAATCATCACTATTTTGAGACTGCTCTCTAGTTAATGAATTTAAATCAAAATTTTGATTTTCTGATTCACTTATACTTAAACTATTACTAGCTTGAACCTCAGGTATCACTTCTGAAGACGTTTCCTTAAATTTATAAACAAATTTCAATTTGTAATTTCCAAATTTATCAAATGTTATATCAAATTTATTATTTTCTTTTAAATTTTCTTTTATTTCCATATATGGTGTATCTTTTTGAGTTTCACTTTCTTGTTTAACATCACCATCCACAATTTTTTCCTTAAATACACTTAAAGACTCAACATTCTTATTTTGAAAATCAAAATCATAAGGTGCATATTCAACAACTGCTTCAATTTGTTTCTCAGTTTTATTTTTAAAAGATACGTTTACAATTTGAAGAGTATCTTGTTTCATTTCAACATTGTAAATTTTTTCTTGAAATAAAGTACCACTTTTTATAACATTAATTTTAAAATCATATTTTTTATTTTGATTATCTGCTTGCCCTGAATTTCTCTGTAAATTTTCAAGTTTAATTTCCGTCAAACTTAATAAATTTTGACTTGAAGATTGCTCAACTTCTTTTGTAACTACACCAGGATAATTTTCCTCTGTACTTTTCTTAGCAAAAATCTGAATTTTATCTCCATCTTCAAATGTAATTTTTTCATTAAATTTAGGTATAAATTTCAAGCTATTTTCAGTTATCTCTTTAATTTTAAATTCAACTTCTGGAACTTCCACAATATGCGTTATGTATTCAAATACATTTTTCTCGCCTACAATCAAATTAATTTTAATATCATATTTTGTGTTATATTTCGGTAAAGTAATTTCTGCACTGGTAGTTAAAGCTAAATTTTCTGTTATTGTTAAAACAGCTTGTGAATATTGTGCGTCGGAACTTTCTTTTATATAAATATTTAAACTATCTCCCTCAGAAAAAGAAATACTTTCCCCTTCATAATTCCAAGAAACAATACATTTATTATTTAAACTACTTTCTACCTTCAAATCTTTTAACGCAAAACTTTTAGTCTGAAATTCATATTCATCTTCTGTAAAAATTGGAATATCTTTACCAAGGTCCTCAATAACTTCAACAATAAATTTAACTTTCAAATTATATTTAGTATTAAATTTTAAATTTTCAACCAAATATTCTTCAATCTTTAATAACTCATCTTTTCCTTTAATTTTTAATAAAGGCTCATTTTCATATTCAACAGATTTATCTTCTTTCATAAAAATCAACAATTCACTATCATCATTTAAAACATCTTTATCAACAAAATTCCAAACTAATTTAATTGAATTCATAGTTAAATCTGTTGTTTTGAAATTCAAACTATTAACTCTTGCATCCAAAGAAAAAACTTCACTTTCAATATTTTTCATTCCAATTGTATAAACAATTTTAAAGTCATATAATTCTTCAAAATTAGGCAATTCTATATCTGCTCTATTAATTTTTTCCTTTGTTTCAAAAATTGGATCTTTAAAAAAATCATTATCAGTAAACTTTTTCATAAAAATTTGTATTTTATCTTGATCACTAAATTCAATGTTAGGATGACTTATATTCCAAACCAATCTCACATTTTTCTTAGTAGTTATATCATCTTCAACATTTTGAAATCCTATATCGCTAATTTTAAATTCTGGAGTGCTAAAAGTTGTATCATACTCATAAACATCACCATTAGATTTTACAAGTTCAATTCTTGCTGTATAATTTGTAGAAGATGATAATGACTTAGCTTCAAAACTTGTAATAGACTTTAAATTTATGTTATCCATATTGTGTGCAACTGAAAATATCGGAACCTGTCCGTTATCTCCAACTTCATCATCAATAATAATTAAATTCAAATAATCTCCCATAGTAAAACTAATATTTTCAGGATATTCCCAAGAAAAAGTTACAGATTTAAGATCAATATTATTAACATTTAAAATTATTTCATCATAATTCTTAGGACTTTTAATTTGAGTACTTACAGCAAACACACCTATGTAATTTAAAATGAAAATATTTAAAATAATTAGATTTAAGAATCTAAAAATCCTATTTATCAAATCACTTCTTCCTTTCTTCTACATTTTTAAAATAATTGTTAAATATATAATCTATCCTGAAATTTTTACTATTTTTGTGAAATACTTAAAGAAGAATATCTAAAAGGAGATTTTATTAATGAAATTAAAAATTTTTTTACTAAGTACACTCGCATTAACCTTAAGCTTTGTTTTAATGTCATGCTCAAATACTCCAAAAAAATCAAGAACTATTCTTGGTGAATTAGCTACAAACTCTCCTGTTACTAAAGACTTTTCAAAATTTTCTGGAACCGAATCATATAAATTTACAATTTCTGAACCAACAACCTTTAATTACGAATTGAAAATACGAACCGGAAAAACATCTTTATCTCTTATAGATGAAAACGGAAAAGAATATTTTTCTATAAATTCTCAATCAAAAGATAGTATCAATTTAAATCCTAAAAAAGAAACTACATATTTTGTGGATTTAACATACGATAATGGAGTTGGATCATATTCACTATCTATTGAAAATTAAAACTCATTAATATTTTTTAAATTTTAATTAATAATATTCATTTTTGTAAAAAAAAACTTTTGGCAAATATTATTAAACATTTGCCAAAAGTAAAAAAATTTTATTAAATTAATTTTTAATAGAAAACTTAGATTTTAAAAATTTAATGATAGGATTTTCTTTAACATCATTTGAAATATCTAAAGGATTAATACCAAATTTAAGTGAATTTATTTTTTCATAAAAATGTTTATATTTAAAAGATCTATTATCTAAAAGCACAATGTCTCCAACTTCAGGTACAGTAATTACAAATTTACCATAAAAATTTCCATTAACACGTTTAAAAACATGCTTTGTGTTTCTACATTGTCTACCTATATTTTTTGTAAATATATTCGCTTTTGAAGTATACTTCAAATTACGTACATTAATAAATTTTTCGTATTTCATCTTAAATTCATTTAATTCTATAATATACTTTTCATTACCATTTTCATCTAGAAGCGTTATACCTGATTCATATAAACAAATATTACCATTACCACTCAAAAAAGGTATATTAAAATTAGCGTTTACCATAGAAATTTTGGATCCTAATATCTTATGCTCATACAAAGTTGTCACAATTTTACCTCCAAATTTTCAAATTTTAAACTTCTATCTTTTGTAATAAAAAATTTTGTTAATTTTATTACAAAAATTATCTAACTTAGTTCCTTCATTAGTTATCCTAAAACGTTCAAGCACACAAACCATTTTAAAACTTGAAACAAATATTATAAACATCAATACAATTACTCCAAATTTTACAAATGGAATATTTAAAATATAAAACAAACTTGTTATTAAAAGAAGCCATATACGTTTTAAATCAAAACACATTTTCAAAGAGTTCTTAGCTTTTATAATATTATTTTTAAAATATTTATCACTTGAATCAAATTCCATAGCTTTTTCAATACAGGCAATCATATTATAAGTATCATTTTTATCTATATTATAAAGATATCCATCATTAGCTTTATGAGAATAATTTACACCTTTTAAAAAATAAACAATTGATATTACTCTATTGATAATTTGATAATTTTTAGAATTATCAAGAAGTTCTTTAAAAATACTAATAGCATTGTCATATTTATTATTATTTAAAAGTATATAAGCATATGCTTCTAATACATATACACTTTCTGAATTTAATCTTAAAGCATACGATATATATTTATTTGCATTCTCTAAATCACCAATATCTATGTAAACATTTGCAAGATAGTAATAATACTTAACCTCTGATTCGTTCAAAAGGATTGATCTTTTGTAATAAAATATACTTTCTTCTTTATCTCCATTTAAATCATGTGATAATGCAATTAAAAACCAAATTAAATCTTTTTTCTGATATAATTCACCTATTTTATTACCAATCTCTATAGCTTTTTGATAATTACCATTGCATATAATCTTTCTTAAATTATGTGTAAGTTCTTTAAAATCGCTTTGAAAATTTATATCTAAATCTAAACAATCTTTTTTAATTTCTTCGACACAATTATAATTTTCACCTTTTAAATTATCTAAATATTGTTTACCTAACTTTTCATTATAAAACTTATCATCTTCTAATAATTCTATTAAATTCTTAAGATTATTAATTTTATATTCTAAATCAGGAGCATTCAACCTAGTTGTAAATTTTATTTGTGATAACCTTAAATTAATAAGCTTTCTATCCGTTATATTTTCAGTTTTTTTATTATTCTTTCTCATAAAATCACCTTAAAACTTTTAAACACATGTAATTTTTTATTATATTACTTTTTCCAAACAAAACATATAAAGGAATGATTAACGTGAACTTTTATCATAAAAACTTATTTTTAAAATTTTCATTATCAATTATAGCTTTATTACTAATGTTTATAACTATATATTTCATTTACATTAAAGACTCAGATAGTCAAATATACTTTGAAAATTTTATGGACTCTTACATATCAAAAAACATTCAAACTGCAAACAATTACGTATTAAACAATTCTCTGCCTAACTTAAACGAAATTTTTTCTAATGGTATCAAAAATTCAAAAAATAATATACAAAATGAAATAATTACTCTTTTTGAAAATTTATTTTACTCAATAAACTACGAAGTAATTTCATCTAAAACAATCTTTAATAAATCTATCATCAACGTACATTTTGACTATTATGATTTATCGAAACATATAATAAATTATTTTAAAAACTTAAATGAACATGAAAATAACAATTATGACAATTTTATACACTCCCTTAAAACAACAAAATATAAAATTTCTACAAACTTGAATATCGAACTTATTAAAAAAGATAATCAATGGAATATTGTACTATCTGAAAATTTGATAAATATTTTAACGTCAGGTTTATACAAAAATTTTTCAATATAAAAGGAGAATTCAACTAAAAATTGAATTCTCCTTTTTTCATTTCGAATATTTTACTATAATATCAACTATTTTTTTTATCGGATTTCCAAACTCTACATTCATATTATTAATATACATTTCTCTATTTTTGTAAACTTCATTTATTTTATTATACAAAATATCAAAACTAATTAATTCCTCTTCCTCTACCATCTCACTAAAACCACGTTCTTTAAATGACTTAGCATTTAAAACTTGGTCACCTCTACTAGCTTTTTTAGACAAAGGTATCAAAATATTTGGTTTTTTCAAAGCCAATATTTCATAAATACTGTTAGAGCCAGCTCTGGAAATAATAATATCGCTTAATTTAAATAAATGAGGTTGCTCATCTGTTATATACTCATACTGTATATATCCATTTATATTTTTAAATGAATTATCAACATTATTTTTCCCACAAATATGAATTACATTAAATTTATCCAATAATTTCTTAATATTATTTCTTATAATATTGTTTATAAAAACTGATCCTTGGCTACCACCCATTATTAAAATAACTGGATTATTATTTTTAAATTTACAAATTTCTTTCCCTTTTATTTCACTTCCTAATAATAATTCTTTTCTTATAGGAGTTCCTGTAAATTCTACTTTTCTATCACTTATAAATTTTTTAGTTTCTGGAAATGTTATACATATTTTTTTTATAAAAGGCATAGAAATTTTATTTGCAAGTCCAGGAGTAATGTCTGATTCATGCGAGATTACTGGAATTCTACTTTTAAAAGCACTTAATATAACAGGTATAGCAACAAATCCTCCTTTTGAAAAAATAACATTTGGTCTTTCTAATTTTAAAATACGTGATGCTTCAAAAATTCCTTTTACAACTTTAAATGGATCCTTAAAATTATTCAAATCAAAATATCTTCTAAGTTTTCCTGTATTTATTCCATAATATTTAATATTTTCTTTCTCTATAAGTTTTCTCTCAATCCCATATTTACTACCTATATAAACAATTTCATAACCTTGATCTTTAAGTTTAGGAATTATAGCAATATTAGGTATAACATGTCCTGCAGTTCCGCCACCTGTTAAAATAATTTTCTTTTTCATTTAAACTCCCTCTTGTCAATTACAAACAAACTTTTAAAATATTAAGGATATATATCTGAAAAATAAATATCAACTCTCCCGCTAATATCATCATTTATAATCACATCATCTACATTACTAAGTGATTTTTCTATTTTTAACTTTTTAAACTCTAATATAAATTCTGTCCCAACTCCAATTCTACTTTCAAGAACTATACTTCCATCTAAAATATCAACAAATTTTTTAACCAACGATAAACCTATGCCACTTCCTTCAGCACCTCTACTTAAAACAGAATTAACTTGTACAAATTTATCAAATATATCTTTTAATTTATCATCTGGTATACCTACTCCTTGGTCTCTAACTTTTAACACAAAACTTTGATCCTTTACAATAAGATCAACATATACAAATTTGTTATTTGGAGTAAATTTTATAGCATTAGATAATAGATTAAGCAAAATTTTTTCATACATATCCTTATCAAAAAATAAATATGCTTCCTCAATATTAGGCTCAAAAATAACCTGAATATTTTTTTTATGGTTAGCATGTACATTTATTGATGTAACAATATCTTCAGTTATAACTACTATATCAAAATAAGTTACAACTGGTGACATATATCCAGACTCCGCTTTAGATAAATCCAATATATTATTAATAAGTTTTAACAATCTCGAACTATTTTTATTCATCATATTTAAATATTTTTTCATTTTTATGGTAATTTCATCTTTACAAATAGTCTCAAGTGCTTGAAGAGAAGATTTTATTAATGTTATTGGTGTTCTCAATTCATGTGATACCATATTAAAAAAATCATCTTTCAAAATTTCTTGTTGTTTTAACTCTGTTATATCAGAAAATGTAATAACATTATGATACTTTATGTTAGAAATATCTGAAGAATCTATGGAATTAAGTGTTATTTGAAAATATTTTTCCGTACCGTCAATAACATTCTTAAATAAAAATTGCTCACTTTTCTTTTCACTTTTATATCTCAAATTTTTCAAAAAATCTCTTATATCACTTTTCGTATCCCCAATACATTCAACCTTATAGTTATCCAAAAACTTCAATGATATAAATTCCCTTGGAGTAAAATCAAAAATATTTTTATATGCATCATTACAAAAAACATCTGTGAAGGCATTATCAACAACAATAATCCCCTCATGAAGATTATTTATTATATTATTTACATGAATTACACGATTATCTTTCTTCTTATTAGTTCTTTGACGTATATCCATAATACCTTTCATTTCAATAACGTACTGTTTTATGAGCTCATTGCTTTTATGTAAATCTTTATAAGCATTATAAATATCTGTTATATCTGTCAAAATAAAAATGTTCCCAATAATATCATCATTATAAATTTTATGTTTATATACTCCTAACTTAAAAAACAAATCTTTACGTCTAAAAGTTTTCTTTAAGACAATTGTTTTAACATTCTCTTGAAAAATGCTTCTAGTAATAATTTGATTAAAATCAAACTCTTTTTCATCAACAAACTTATCATGAATATTAACTTCAAATGATTTCATAAAATCTATAATGCTTTTATCTTTAAGAAAATCTTTATCAAATGAAAAAAATTCATATGCACGCTTATTATAAGATTTTATAGTATTTTCAAGATCAGCAATTATAACAATGTCATTAAAAGAATCAATTATAGTGTCATAACCCTCAATATCATAAATCTGCATAAACCAAACTCACCTTTAAAATCTATATTTGAACAAAAAATATTTAATTGTTTCATTAAAATTATAAGTATCAATTTTCACTTCATATAAAACATCAATCAAAAATTTTGAATTCATAAAATATTTTCCAGAATATAATTTTCTTAATTCTTCATCTCCGTAAGTTTCTTTAAATTTTTCATCAAACTCTTCTGCATCACCAAAATAAACAAAATCAAAAATTTTATTATCCTTCGAAATTAATTTCAAAGAAATATAATTTTGATTTTTCCCAATTCTTTTCAAACAACAAATTCTAACTCTTTTATCTCCAAGTATAGGTTTAGAATTTGATTTTCCAAAAGGCTCTAAAAGAGATAATTCTTTAACAAATTTATAGTCTATATTTTGAATTGGACAAAACATATCAACATATATAACATTTACAAAATCATCTTCATTAATTTTAATAGATTTGTTCAAATTTTCTCGTAACAAATCTATATTTTCTTCATCAAGTGAAAGTCCTGCAGCCATTGGATGACCACCAAACGCTTTTAACAAATTTTTATTATCAGATAATAATTCAAAAATATTTATATTTTCTATAGAACGAGCTGAACCTTTACAAAATTCTTCACCTTTAGTTATAACAATTGTAGGTTTATAATATTTTTCTTTAATACGTCCTGCAATTATTCCAGCTATACTTTCATGAATATTTTCATTATAAATAACAATAATCTTAGATTTTTCATAAGAATTTTTTTGAATTATATTTATACACTCACTAACTCCATTAACTGTCATAACTTTTCTTGTATCATTCAATTTCTTTATTTCCAATGCAAGTTCATAAGCTTTTTCATTATCATCACTTAAAAGAAGTTCAATACCTTTTTGAGCACTTTCAAGTCTACCTAAAGCATTTAAACAGGGACCGATTATAAATCCAATTTCATATGAAGAAATATTTCCTTTTACTAATGAATTAGCTTCAATTATAGCATTAAGTCCAATATTTTTCGTATTATTAATTAATTCAATTCCACGTTTTACTATAAATCGATTTTCGTCTTCTAAATCTACAACGTCACAAATAGTTGCAATTGCAACAAATTCTAATAAATCTTCAATTTTATTTTCCATATCAAAAATTCTATATAATTCCGAACAAAGTTTAAAACATACACCCGCACCACATAATTTTTTAAACTCATATGTACAATCCTCTTGTTTAGGATTCAAAATCGCATCAGCATTTGGCAATACAGTTACAAAAGTTTTTTCATCAATCATTTTCATTTGAATGTCATGATGGTCAGTTACAATAACAGTCATACCAATCTCTTTTGCAAATTTTACAACATCAATTGCTGCTATACCATTATCACACGTAATTATAACTTTTACTCCATCTTCATGTGCTTCTTCAACAATTTTATAATTAATTCCATAACCATCTTTAACTCTATCTGGTATAACAAAATCCACATTAAGTCCAATATCTCTAAAAGTTCTATATAGTAAATAAACACTAATTACACCATCAACATCATAATCCCCAACAATTCGAATTTTATCTTGACTATCTTTTAAATCTTTCAAAATATTTATAGCTTTTGAAAAATCTTTCAAACATGAAGCATCCTTTAAAATATTTTTGTCTGGATTTATGTAATTATTAATTTCATCAAAATTTTTAAAACCTCTATTTATAAGAATTTTTAAAACATTAGGTGAAATATTTAAAAATTCTAAATTCTCAATTAATGTATTTCTATTTCTTAAAATCCATTTTTCCATAAAAATTTTTCTCCAATATGTTTATCTTAAAAATAATTCTATCACATAAATTTTATTTTTAAAAAATATATTGAATAAATTTATAATTAACTGAAATAACTTTAAAAAATAATTATTACGGAGGATTAAATATGTTCGAATCATTCGACGAATTGCTTAACTATATAAAACATAACAACAGTGATATATCAATAAATTACGATACATCATCAACAAACTTATTAGTATTCAATAACAAGACTGAACAAATATTATTTAATCAATGTTTAAATTATCAAGTTGGAGAATTTAAAAGCACAATAGAACCATTATTTCAAAATTTAAATTGCAATGTAAACTATTTAGGCAATTCATTTTCATAAAATAAAAAGGCTTTAATTATAAAATTAAAGCCTTTTTATTAATTAAAACTTAATTAAAATGCATATCCCAATTCTTTAATTTCTTTAGCCTCTTGCTCTGTTATTTCTCCTTGTGATACAGCATAATCAACTAAAGCGTAATAAGCTTTCTTTTTATCTTCATCTGTTGTAGCTGTTAAATATGCTTTTTCAAGATCTGCTTGCTCTTTTGAAATAAATCCTTCTTTAACCATTTCATCTAAAGATTCTAAATATAATTCCACTTCAACATCATAAGCTCCATCATATCCTGCTTCTTTTAATTTCTTTCCATCTTCTTCTGAATAAGTTCCAATTCTAACTTGATAATCAATTATATCTTCATAAGCTTTTTGCTTTTCTTCATCTGTTGTTGCACTATAAAATGCTATTTCAAAATCTGCTTCCTCTCTAGTCAAATGTCCACTTTCAACTAATGCTTCTATCAATTCTCTAGTATTTTGTTCATAGGTTACATCATCTCCATAATAATAATATAAAATATCATCATCTATACGCGTTCCTTCATAATCATATGGAACATCATCTGTAACTTGTCCTTCTCCAACCTCAACGACACCACTACTATCTATAGCTTTAGTAGCTTGTCCAGTAATACCAACTCCTACACCAACCATAAGACCTAAAGTAACAATAGCAACTAATTTTTTAATTTTATTTCCCATTATAAAACTCTCCTCACATATATAAACTTAATTTTTTATTTATCGTGTTTGTTTTGTTCTATATTTAATTTATACTCAAATTATAATGAGAATTTATAACGAAACTGTGTCTTTTATATACTATTTTTAAGTTAAATTAAAAAGAGTTATCAAAACAATTTGATAACTCCCAAAATTAATATTCAAATATAAACTCTGTATATTTACCCAAAACACTTTCAACACTTAAATTTATATCATGTCTAATTGCTATACTTTTTGCTATAGATAATCCTAAACCAGTGCCAACTTTATTTTTTTCCGAACGCTCTTTATAAAATCTATCAAATATGTATGGTAAATCCTCTTTCTTAATCCCTGCTCCATAATCTTTAATTTTTATTTTATTATCCTGCAAAGTTATTTCAATTTTAGAATTTTCATCTGAAAATTTAATTGCATTGTCCAATATGATGCTAAACATTTGCTTCAATCTTCCATAATCACCATAAATCTCATTTTTAAATTCATGTTTGTATAAATCAATTGAAATATTTTTCTTAGATGCAAGTTGTGTTAAACTTCTAACAACATCATTTACAACATCCAAAATACATAATTGAGATTTTTCTATAACAAAATCTAAATTTTGAAGACGACTTATATCCAAAAGATCTCCTATTAATCTACTCAAAAACTTTGCTTCATTTAACATATTAACATGATACTCTTTTATATCTTCTTCATTGGTCACAACTCCATCAACCAAAGCTTCAAGAGATCCAACCATAACAGTAGCTGGAGTTCTAAGCTCATGAGATATATTTGATATGAAATCACTCCTCATTTTTTCAAGATTTTTAGTTTGTTCATCTGCTTCCTTTAATTTTAAAGATAAAAAATCTAAAGTATTGGCAAGATAACCAATTTCATCATCTTGAAAAATATTGTTCTTAACATCATAATTCCCTTTTGATAATTCAAAAGCATTATCTCTCATTTTATAGAGAGGTTTTGTAAATTTATGTGAAAACACAATAAACAAAATATATGAAAAAACAAATGCTATTAACAAGCTCCAAAACATCAATACAAGTCCATTTACTAAAACCTTTTGACTGGATTTCACCACAGATTGCACTAATAATACTCCAACAATTGGGTATTTATCCATTTTATAATTTCCATATCCAATGGCATTTACGTTAATATTACGTATAGGAACTCCTGCGGTAATTAATATTTCATCTGTAAAATATGAAAAACTATTTAATATTATTTCTTCTCCTTCTAAAGCAGAATTTACCACACTTTTTTCATATTCAGTTAAATCTTGATAACTAAAATCTTCCAATAATTCATAAGTTGTATCTGTAATTAAAATTTTTTTATTTTTTCCTATAATCCACGTGTACATTTGCCCAAATCCAAAATAATTATAACCACCAGAAGCATAAATCTTTCTAAAATCTTCATTGCTTTCAAGTTCACGTTGATTAATATAAACTCTATTATACTCATCAATATAAATACTTTTTGAAATATTCCTAGCATTTTTAATAACAAAATCCTTTTGATTGTTTATGATGTATTCATTATTAACAATATACCTTTTAAAAAATCCAGCAAAAATACCAACTACTATTATTGAAAAAACCACTAAAATAGATAAACTGTAAATTGCAAGTTTTCTTGTTACCTTCTCTTTAAATATTTGTTTTAATTTCAAACTTATAACCAACTCCCCAAATGGTAGAAATCAACCAAGAATTATGTTCAAACTCATCAATTTTAGCTCTTAATCTTTTAATGTGATTATCAACAGTCCTATTATCTCCAATGTAATCATATCCCCACAATAAATTCAAAAGATTGTCCCTTGAAAAAACTTTATTTTTATTATTAGCTAATGTCCAAAATATTTCAAATTCTTTTTTAGTCAAACTAACCAATTTATTATCTATATACACTGTATAATCTTCTAAATTTATTCTCAAATTATCAAATTCAAAAATTTCTTTTTTATGGTCATCCGTATTAATTCTTCTAAGAACAGCTTTAACTCTAGCCATAACTTCTCCAGCTGAAAATGGTTTTACTATATAATCATCAGCACCTATTTCAAGCCCCATTATTTTTTCAAAATCTTCTCCTCTCGCTGTTATCATAATGATAGGAACATTAGATTCTTTTCTTATTTCTCTACAGACTTGAAATCCATCTTTATTTGGCATCATAACATCAAGAAGCAAAATATCTGGATTCTCCAAATTAAATTTGTTTATAGCATCATCTCCATCAAAAGCTATAACAGGTTCAAAACCTTCTTTAATTGAATACTCTTTCAAAATTGAAGTTATTTGTTTGTTGTCATCAACAATTAATATTTTCATAAAGTTCCCCCAAAATTCTAAAAAATGTTAATATACAAAAAAGAGAGAATAAAAGGGTTTATTCTCTCAAAGAAATTTATATAAAATTATATAAATGTGCTGCCTCTAATTTTCGTTTTATTTCTCTGTAAAAAACACTTGCAATTATAATAACAAAATCATCTTTTATTTTCTTTACACCCTTAATCGTATAAATCATTTTTCCCATGAAAAATAATCCTTGTTTAAAAACATTTTCTTCCATGAAACAAATAATATTATTTTCAT
>NZ_LXFF01000038.1:8862-9069 GCF_001655775.1 Candidatus Arthromitus sp. SFB-turkey | reverse complement strand
ACCTACGTGAGGTGCGACAGATGAGTTTAATAATAGAATTTATGAGATAGAAATTTCAATCCACGCACCTACGTGAGGTGCGACCCATCAAAAGTAAGTATATATTTAGATGAATTAGGAATTTCAATCCACGCACCTACGTGAGGTGCGACATCACCATAATGTATACCCCCTTAAATAATTTTCATTTCAATCCACGCACCTACG
>NZ_LXFF01000038.1:0-8823 GCF_001655775.1 Candidatus Arthromitus sp. SFB-turkey | reverse complement strand
CACCTACGTGAGGTGCGACAAATATTTGATGGATAAATATAATATACCTTTAATTTCAATCCACGCACCTACGTGAGGTGCGACAAGTTCAAAAGGGTTAAAATCCTTAGTTGGGTTAATTTCAATCCACGCACCTACGTGAGGTGCGACCAAGTTTATCGCTTGTTGTTGATAAAGGAGCATAATTTCAATCCACGCACCTACGTGAGGTGCGACGCTGTGGTTGAGTTTGTTGTGTTGTAGTTTGAGTATTTCAATCCACGCACCTACGTGAGGTGCGACAAGCATGGTTAGATGACCCAGACGTACCAAAGGGATTTCAATCCACGCACCTACGTGAGGTGCGACAAGAACTCTAATCGCCCTAAAAGACATGAAACAAATTTCAATCCACGCACCTACGTGAGGTGCGACTTGCAAGGTGAAGAATTACAAAAAGTAAAAGATATTTCAATCCACGCACCTACGTGAGGTGCGACTTTCTAATAAGATTAATAAAATCTTCAACCTCTATTTCAATCCACGCACCTACGTGAGGTGCGACAGAAACAGCAGAAGAATTTGTTAACACGGTAAGAATTTCAATCCACGCACCTACGTGAGGTGCGACTGTTAAAGTTAAAAATAACTATCCATCATAAATAGAAACTCCATTTATGCGAACAATAATATTCTACATAATTTGTTTGTAGATATCAATATCAATTATTTTGTTAAAATCAAATATTATATAGTCTTGCGAACTTTCCAGAAATTTTATGTACACTTATATTTCGCAACTAAATTATAATAATATCTTCAACATCAATAGAAGGTTTAGCTCCTACATGAAGCACTTTTCTTTTTCCAGATTTTCCTAAATTATAGTATCTAACACTATCTCGTGTTTTGTCTATTATTTTACTAATATCACTTTTAAGCATTTCAAACTGTAAATTATCAACAATACATTCAAAAACTGAATTTTGAACTCTTATACCATAATTTTCACAAATTTTTGAAACTTTACGAAGTCTTTTTACTCCATCTTCAGAATTAACTTCTACATCATAAGTTACTAAAATAAGCACTTAATCACCTCTGTTTATTTCATTAAGTACGGAGGATATTCTTCCAAATCTCCTCTTAAATATCTAGCAAGTAATAATGACTGAACATATGGTATAAGACCAATTTCTATTTTTTCACCTAAAAATGGATGTATTACAATATCCTTCTTCCTCTTTTGCCAAGCAGTAAGTATATTTTTACGAGCATCCTCTAAAATTAAAACACTTCCATTTTCTTTTACAACAAAATCATTTTGTTTTATAATTTTTGTATTTATTAATTTTAATACAAATCTATCGCATAAATACGGTCTCAATTCTTCCATCATATCCAGTGCCAAACTACTTCTTCCTGGTCTATCTCTATGTAAAAATCCAGCTTGTGGATCAAGTCCAACACTTTCAAGAGATGATTCCATATCATGAGAAAGAAGTACATATACAAAAGAAAGTAAAGCATTAACTCTATCAATAGGTGGTCTTCTATTCCTTGACTTAAATTCAAAATTTTCCTTATCAACTAGTATTAATTTATCAAAAACATCAAAATAATATTTACTTCCAACTCCTTCAAGTCCTCTTAAAATATTTAAATCTTCACATTTCAAAACATTTTTTATACCATCTGATAAATATTCAATAGATTTTTTCATTTCATCATCAAACTTATCTATATAGTCCCTTTTAAAACGATTCAATACATTTCTATAATTAATAAGTTTACCTATGACAAAATTCCTAGCAATTAAATAAGACATATTTTCATCATCGGAAATCCTATATTGTTTCTTCCTAAGTAAAATATTTCCCGAAACTTTTCCTTGTACTCTACAAAGAAATTTACCAAATGGAGTATGAAAACTCATTCCAATATTTTTTTCTGCACACATTGCCATAAGTTTTGTACTAGCCCCTTGATAACCAAAACATACAATTCCTTCTAAATTATGACTTGGAATTTTTATAGGTTTCTGATCACGTATAAGTATAGATATATCTTCACCATCTTTTGATAAATAAGCTTCTTCATTAGTTACATATAATACATTCAATAATTTTCTCATTTAACTATCCTCAATGTGTGAATTAATATAATTTTTAACTTTATCATATTTACAATTTAGTTTAGGTAAGCAAATATCATATAACGAACAATTTTTGCAGTGCTTCTTATAACATGGTTTTGGTGTTATTCCATTTTCAAAATAATACTTCATTTTTTCAACTAATGATTTAACATTTTCTCTAAGTTCATTTGTAAAAACAACTTCAACTCTTCTTCGTAATTTACCATAATAAAGATACCCTTTTTCAATTTTTGTATTAAACATTTCTTCAAGACAAATAGCTTGAACACAAAGTTGAGAAATATCACTTTCATCATTTTTAATATCACCGATTTTATATTCAATTGGAATTATATCATAGCTACCATCTCTTCCTGAAATTTTAACTCCTAAACTATCATTTCTTATGTGAAATTCCACACAATCACTAATACCTTTTAAACACAATTTATGTGAAATTAAAGGAATAGAGCGAGAGATTATACGCTCGCCCCTTTTTTCAAAAGCATATGGATCATCAACTTTTTCGTGAAATTTATGTCCTTTAAAAGTTTTAACATTATCTTTCCAACTTTGCTCTATATGTATAAATGCCCATTGACGTGGACAAAACACAAAATGTTGAATTCCTGAAATCATTAAATAATCCATAATAATTAAAGTTTTTCAATAAGTTTTACACCACTAGGAAGATTATTATCATCTATATTAATTTCATAATCACCAAAGTTTCTAGCAGGTTTTGACTTATCTTTTCTTTCAATTTTTATTAAATCGAATAATTTATAAGATGGAGCATTTCCAAGCGATGTTTCATGCTCAAAAACAAATAATTTTCTTGTTGCCATTTTACCTCGTGATGCAGAATGATCATATTCAAACATATTTATAAGAGCATTCCATAAAATATTTAAATCTTCTTCACTAAATCCTGTTACTTTCTCGGCTAAATGTGCTGAAACATATCCTTCCATTCTATACAAGCCATAAGGAACTACTTGTTTTCTTCCCATTGTTTGTCCTTTCTCTAAATCTTTTATATTGGTAACTGCACATCTAGTAATTGTTAAGTCCTGAGAAAAAATAGGATCTATACTCCTTCCGAAATTTAATTGAATTGGACCTCTAACTTGTCCACAATTAACTTCATTGCTCATCACTGCTCCAAAAGCTCTTATATCATAAAAATTTTTACACATATATCCTGTAAGTTCTTTTGCAACTTTTTCATCTTTTGGAAGTTTTTTATTTTCAGGTTTTAAATCAAAAGCTTCATAAGCTTTTCTATGTTGTTCGTTTAAAACAGCACCATTTTTAACATAAATATCAAATCCTTGTTTTTCTCCTTCAACTACTTCTATGTAATTTCTAATTTTTCTTTTAATACAAACATCTGTTACAATTCCATGACCTGTTTCTGGATCAATTCTTGGCATATTTCCAGCATCAGGATCCCCATTCGGATTTCCATTTTCAACATCAAATAATATTACAAACTCATATCTTTTATTTAGTGACATAATTAATTTTCCTCCCTATCTTTTTTACTTGTATATATATCTTCTCTTTGATGATAATACCCTAAAATAAACATTCCCTGTTCATCACTTGAAAATATTGCTGGGAACTCATTAACATTTAATAATATTTCCCCTATCATTTTGTCATAATAATTAAAATTTGTACTACCTTCTTTTTTAATTTTTGCTATATGATGTTGTGCTAAATTTAATAAATTTGGAAAAATAGATTTTGGTGTAGAAGATGCTGCAGATAGATATTTTTCTCTAATATTACTTCCATTATTGGAATCCATCTGTATTTTTTCAAGTATTGCAAAAATCCTTCCCAAATTGTATGCAACATTTGTAGATTTTGTATTTAATGACACAGTTACTTCCCCCTCTTTATCTCTAAATTTATTTAGTCTATAATATCTTTTTAAATATCCCTTTATAAATGAAACTCTTATATGATTTATAACGAAATCTTCTCCCGCCTCTGCTCTTATTCTTCCAAGAATTTGATTATAAATAGATATAGGATAAACATTTCCTGTCAAAATACTCTTAAAAAGAGAATTAATTAAAGTATTTGGTACATTTTGAGTTTTACCATAAGGTGTTATAGTTTTTAATATTGATGAGATTTTCACCCCTACTTCTTCATAAACAAAATTTTTTTTGCCAATATTTCGTTTTCTCTTAAGTTTTGTATCTTCAAAATGTTTATTTGATAATCTTACAAAATCTCCAATAGAATTTTTAAACCAAAATCTTATAAAAACTCTAGCATTGTTGGGTGAAAGACCTAATATATACATATTAATTGAACTGTCATAATTAATTTTATCAACATCAACTGTCATACCTTTTCTAATAAGCCTTATTACACTCTCAATTTCATCAACTCCCTCCTGATTATATTCAATTTCATTATCCCTTTCATTTTCTTCTAACATAAATGCAGGGAAAAATTCTTCTTCTTTACATCCGATTTTATCACTCCAAAATACAACAGTATTACCAGACATATATAAATTATTATCTTCACTTAAAAGTAAAGTATTTAGAGCCGTTGTATATTTAAACATAGAGTTATATGAAATATTTACCTTTTCATTATAAGAATCTGAACCATCAAAACATATGTATGAACCAGCAGGTTGACCACCTTTAAGTTTAATAACTTCATACTTAGAACATAATTCATCTAATAGATTACCTGATACTAAACAAATTCCTTCTTCTTTAGACTGAGTATTATTTTTTTTAATAGAATTATATTCTATAAATTTTTGTCTAACTTCATAAATATCATGAATACATTCTTTATCTCCATCTAGAGAAAAAACTATAAGACCACCTTTCAAGCATTCTTCATCCATTTTTTGAACATTTTCAATATTTTTATCTTTATTTTCAAAAAATCCCATAATAGCTTTGTAATATTTTGAATCTTCTATACTTTTTAAAATAATTTCATGATATTTTTTAGATTCTTCAAAATTTTTATCAAAGTATTGAAAACTTTTCTTATCTTTATTATAAAAGTATCCTAGAAGATATTTAGAATTATCACAAAGAAATGATGGAAGTATCCCACTTGTTTTAGTAACTTGCAAAGGAACTGACATAAAAACACCTTGCTTATCTTCTTGCAAATCTAAAACTTGTTTTATTAAACCTTCTTCATTGATAACAAATTTAAACGATATTTTTTTAATACTAGAATTAAAATCGGCAACTTGAAATTTATCTGAATTCATCATCAAATCATAACAATCCACTAATTCCTTCAGAATCATTTATTAACCCCCTTTTGAAGATCTTTAGGGATACATATTTTACCCTCAACCATTTCAGCTCTGAAAAATATCGGATTATATTTTTCAACTTTTTTATATGAATCACTTTCTTTTACGAAATCTATATCATAAAGCATCCATCCTAAATCTTTTGTTTCATTAAGTGGCAAAAAATCTTCATCTTCCAAAAGTTCAAAATTACATGAAAATTCCCTACATCCTAAATATGGTTGATTAAAACATTCTCCATTTCTAGCACGCCTTAAAAAAATGTTATAATGCTTTTTCTCATCATCACTTTCACCAGCATATTTAGTCATTTCAAAATGAGCTTTTATAACATATTCAACATCCCTAAGAATCATTGAATTTCTTTGTTGCCTATTTTTATTTGTATCTATGTAAAAACTATCATTTGGATTTTTAATTGAATTTTTAATAGCTTTTTCAGAAATAATATTATTTACTTCATTTCTAAGTATTGTTTGAAATTTAATAGGTTTAATTACATTTATTTCGTCTATAACCCATTTTATTGCAGGTTTCCAATGAATCGCTTCAAATATAGCTCTAGCTGAAGATGGAGTTATAACATCATAACTAACCCTTTCTATTTTCATTTCAGGTCTCGTAAAACACGCATAATCTCCCCAAACTCTTAAAGTAAAACCCATATAATTCCTCCTTAAAATTATATAATATATTCATAACTTTCTAATTTATCTTTATCAAATCCTAATTTATAATCATACATTTGTAAATTTTTCAAAGCAAATATATCATCAGAAATTCGATATATATAATCATCTTTTATTAATTGTCTCAAAACATAATTAGGAATATTGATTGAAAATCCATTTAATTTTCTCAAAATACTTTTAATACCTTTTTCAGAATACTTAAGAGAATTCAATAATTTTTCTCCTTCTCCAATTGGAATAATAATTTGTACACCTATGTTATCAATAAACTTAAATTCACTTGATATTTTTTCAAAATCATAATTTATTTCTGTTTTTTTATGTTTATCTATCATATCTAAAATAGAATGTTTATCCTGTCTATGAGTTGTATTATTAAACAATTCTAAAAAATATTTGGAAATTGCTTCTATCGACAATATGTCATCAAATTTATTTATTATTCCCTCTCCAATTTGTGATGTAAGTTTTAAATACCCTAAACCTAAATAGGATTGTTCATCAGGTTTAAACACATATACTATTGAATTTTCCCTTTTCCCTTCCCTATTACATCTTCCCGCAGCTTGCACTATTGAATCAATTCCTGCAATTGATCTAAATACCACTGGAAAATCAACATCAACTCCAGCTTCAATTAGTTGAGTTGAAACAACTCTACATTCTTCTCCATTTTTCAATCTTTCTTTTATAGTTTTAATAATCTCTTTTCTGTGATTAGGATACATATTAGTTGAAAGATGAAAATTCCCTTCACTTTCACTTAAATTTTCAAAAATCTCTTTTGCATGCTTTTTTGTATTAACAATAGTCAATACTTGTTTGTACGAATTCATTTTTTCACATACATCTTTTACACTTTGCTTACCAATAAATTTTCCTTCAACACGTTTTAAATCATCAAAAAGCTTATATGTATCATCTATTATTTCAATTACGTCGAAATTTTTTATTAAACCATTTTTCTCAAATTCTGGTTGAGTTGCCGTACAAATTAATACTGTACAGCAATAATTTTTTACTAATTCTTCTAAAGCTTTTATACAAGGTTTTAAATATTCATTCGGTATTACTTGAGCTTCATCTAAAATTATTACACTGTTATAAATATTGTGAAGCTTTCTAACAGAAGAAGGTTTATTTGAGTAAATACTTTCAAATAATTGAACATTAGTAGTTACAATTAAGGGCATGTCCCAATTTTCAGTTGCAAGTCTATATTTAAGCTGTTTATCTGTATATTCATTTTCACCAATTTCATTTGAAAAATTAAAATTGCAGTGATGTTCTAAAACGTTTTCTTCACCAAAAATATCAGAATATACCTTAGCATTTTGTTCTATTATACTTGTAAATGGTAAAGAATAAATTATTCTGTCATGTCCATTCTTTTTAGCATGATTTAAAGCAAATCCTAGAGATGAAAGAGTTTTTCCACCGCCTGTTGGTACACATAATGAATAAAATCCTCTATCACCACACGCTTTATTAACACAATCATTAAAAATTTTACTTCGTATTAAATTAATTGGATTATCTTTTCCATCTAGTTTTTTTGATTCCATAAAAGTGTTAAAAACGTTTAGCATTTCATTTAAACTCATCAACTTTTTAGAACTAACGATAGATTTTTCACCCTCTGAAAATTTTTGAGCATCAAGTCTATCACCATCAACAAGAGAAGAGAATAAAAATCTAATAAGCATTTGTATTGAAAAATTGTTTTCAAAAAATTTCAATACCTCTTCATTAAATTTAAGCTGTCTAATATCATTAATATTTATTTCATTTTTCCAATCTGAAAAATCACATAATTCTCCATCAC
Source organism: Candidatus Arthromitus sp. SFB-turkey (assembly GCF_001655775.1). Taxonomy (GTDB): domain Bacteria; phylum Bacillota; class Clostridia; order Clostridiales; family Clostridiaceae; genus Dwaynesavagella; species Dwaynesavagella gallinarum. The sequence goes on along the minus strand of NZ_LXFF01000038.1, from coordinate 874 downwards.
GTTTATTAAGTCTAGCAGTTATAGTTCCTTCACTATCTATTTTAGTTCCATAATTTAATAGTCCTGAATGATGTCCTATAATGGCATATTTAAATATTTTGTAGAGTAACCACTCTACCTTTTTGTTATTTTTAAACTCATTTTCTAAATCATCGCAAACTACAGCTCCAGCCGTAGAATGATCAACTTTTATATTTTTTCCACGTATTCTCTCTTGAAATTCATCAGAATACTTTCCTAAATCATGTAGCAATCCTAAAATTTTTCCTGAGTTTTTCAAAAAAAATTTATTTACAAATTCTTCTGTAAAATCAGAAACACCAAATATATGATCTGTTAATTTTTGATACTCAACTCTTCCATTTTCTTTTTCAATTTTTCTCGCAAATTTTTCATTAAATTTCATTTTCTTCACCCCAAAATTAACATAATAATCATTACGAAAAAACAAATTTAAACAAATATTTTATATGCAAACTAATTATAACACCTATTTTTATTTAAAAACAAGAATTTTTATTTAAAAATAAATTTAATATTCAAATAACCTTAAATGAACGTTTTACCATTTTTTCTTAAATAAATCATACTTTTTTAAAAATCTCCTAATCTATTTTATTTCGAATAAAATATTAAATTTCGAAATCTCATTTTCTTTTTTTATTTTTCTAATACTTGTTAAATTATCATCTGTATATTTACTTCAATTTTTAAAATACAATTATCCATTATTGTTAAATTTTTAGATGGATAAAATTCAAACTATCCATAATGATTTGTTTTTTTTTTAGTTAAACTTATAATATTCGCCTTAAAATTACACAAAACTTTAATTTTAAAACCTCTCAAAATATATCATAATTTATGATATACA
>NZ_LXFF01000037.1 GCF_001655775.1 Candidatus Arthromitus sp. SFB-turkey | reverse complement strand
CCAATATCGTGTAATAATCCTGCACGTTTCGCCAATATGACATCTTCGCCTAACTCAGCAGCTAGTATTCCTGAAATTTTTGCAACTTCAATTGAATGATTCAAAACATTTTGACCATAACTAGTTCTATATTTTAATCTACCTAACAATTTAACAATTTCACTATGTACACCATTAATACCAGTCTCAAATAAAGCTTGTTCTCCTGTTTCCTTTATTTCATTGTCAATATCTCTTTTTGCTCTATCAACCATCTCTTCAATTTTTGTAGGATGTATTCTTCCATCTAAAATTAATCTTTCTAATGCTATTTTTGCAATTTCTCTTCTGATAGGATCAAAACTTGATAAAACTACTGCTTCTGGAGTATCATCTATAATTAAATCAACCCCAGTTAACATTTCTAAAGTACGTATATTCCTTCCTTCTCTTCCTATTATTCTTCCTTTCATTTCATCATTAGGAAGAGTAACCACATGAACTGTAGATTCTGAAACATGATCAGCAGCATACCTTTGTATTGCTCCTGTTATAATTTCTTTTGCTTTGTTTGCACTTTCTTCTTTAAGCTTATTTTCAAACTCTTTTATCAAAACGGCCGACTCATGAGTTATCTCTTTTTTAATTTCACTTAATAAAAACGTTTTAGCTTCTTCAGAATTCATTTTAGAAATAGATTCTAATTCTTGTCTTTTCCTACAATCAACTTCACGTATATTTTCTTCCAACTTATCAATTTCTGATATTCGTTCATTAATCTCACGCTCTTTTTTTTCTAAAATATCTGATTTTTTATCTAAAACTTCTTCCCTTTGAAGAAGTCGTCTTTCCAATCTTTGAATTTCATTTCTTCTATCTCTTGATTCTTTTTCAACTTCCAACCTCAATTTGTGAGCATCTTCTTTAGCTTCTATTAATAACTCTTTCTTTAGAGCTTCCGCTTCTTTTTTTGTGTTTTCTAACAAAAGTTTTCGTTTTTCTTCATCTTCAGCCATCTTAATCACTGATTCATCGTATCGCTTTTTTAAACGTTTCTTTACAAGAATTAATAATCCTAATAAAAAAACAATCAATATTATATTTATAATAGAAAAAACTATACTAAAAAAATAACTATTTATACCATTCGCTACTATATTACAACACCTCCTTGCCTTTAAAAATTAATTTATAAAAAGCGTGTTGGTGTCATATTTTATTCTTACTGAAAACATTTAATATCTATTAGCAACCAGTATCATACTAATTTTATATTAATTTTTACTTAATGTCAATTTATAAGTAAAATATATAAATAAATTTTAAAAATTTATTCTTTACTATTTTCGTTAATAGAAAAACTCATTTCAGATGTATTATTGTCTGAGTTTACATTTTTAATATTATACTTTTCTAAAATTATTTTTTCAATTTCATTTAATATTTCACTATTATCTGCAAGATATTGTTTAGCATTTTCTCTTCCTTGACCCATTTTTTCATTATTATAAGAAAACCATGATCCGCTTTTTTGAATTATATTTTCTTTAACTGCAAGATCAAGCAAACTTCCCTCACGTGAAATACCTTTGTTATATATAATATCAAACTCCGATAATCTAAATGGAGGCGCTACTTTATTTTTCATAATCTTAACTCTAGTTCTATTACCAACAATTTCGTCTCCTTGCTTTATTGAATCAACTCTTCTAACATCTAATCTAACAGAAGCATAAAACTTTAAAGCTCTTCCTCCTGGTGTTGTTTCAGGATTACCAAACATAACTCCAACTTTTTCTCTTAATTGATTTATAAATATAGCAACACATTTAGATTTATTTATATGACCTGCAAGTTTTCTTAAAGCTTGAGACATTAATCTTGCTTGAAGACCAACATGAGAATCTCCCATTTCGCCTTCAATTTCAGCACGAGGAACAAGAGCAGCTACTGAATCTATAACAATAACATCTATTGCCCCAGATCTCACTAATGCTTCTGCAATTTCAAGAGCTTGTTCTCCATTGTCCGGTTGTGAAATTATTAAATTTTCAGTATCTACACCTAAATTTTTTGCGTAATTCGGATCGAGCGCATGTTCTGCATCAATAAACGCTGCAGCTCCTCCTTTTTTCTGCGCTTCTGCTATTACATGTAATGCAACTGTTGTTTTTCCAGAAGATTCTGGACCATAAATTTCTATTATTCTTCCTTTAGGAAGCCCACCAATTCCTAGTGCTATATCCAAATCCAAACATCCTGTTGATACACTTTCGATATTTAAAGCACTTTGTTCTCCAAGTTTCATTATAGAGCCTTTTCCATATTGTTTTTCTATTTGACTCATAGCCATTTCTATAGCTTTCATTTTATCTAAATCTATAGACATAATTATAATATCTCCTTTAAACTTTTAATATTTTTACTAATATAATCCCAACCAGATAGAATTGTAAGAAAAACGCACATATAAAAGGTAATATCACCAATCAATTGAATCAAATCTACTATGTAATAACTTTGAATATTAAAATTCATTAGATATAATTTTAAAAGAATAAATATTATTGAAATAATCTGAAATACTGTTTTTAATTTTCCGTATGTATTTGCAGCTATAACTTTTCCACCTTTAGAGGACAACACAAGTCTTATCCCAGTAATTATAAACTCTCTAAAAATTATAATTATAACAGGAATAGCATTTACTAAATTTAATTCTATAAACGAAATAAACGCGGCCGAAACCAACAATTTATCTGCTAAAGGATCCATAAATTTTCCAAAATCCGTTATTAAATTATACTTCCTTGCAATGTATCCATCTAATTGATCAGTAATAGAAGCTATTGTAAATGTAATTAGTGCTCCTAACACACCTATTTCCGTATTAAAATTTATAAATACAAGAAATACAGGTATAAGAATAATCCTAAATAAAGTTAATTTATTAGGTAAATTCATTAAATAACCTCTCCTATAAAGTCATAATCCAAACAAGAAGTAATTTTAACATTAACAAACTCACCTATGTTTAGATTATTGCTAGATTTTATGTAAATTATACCATCAATTCCAGGACTTTGAAAATTAAGTCGTCCGACGTAATACTCGTTATTTTTTGAATCTATAACAGCTTCAAATACTTGTCCTATTTTTCTTTCTAACAACTCCCTTGAAACATCTTTTTGAATACTCATAATTTTATTTCGTCTCTCAATTTTAACATTTTCATCTATTTGATCATCAAGAGTAGCTGCTACTGTATCTTCCTCTTGAGAATATGTAAAAACTCCAATATTATCTATGTTCTTTTGTTTTATAAAATCTTCAAGCATTTCAAAATCTTCATTTGTTTCACCTGGAAAACCAACTATCAAAGAAGTTCTTATAACTATATCAGGAACTTTTCTTAATTCATTAATAAGTTTATAAATTTTATCTTTTCTAGTATGTCTTGCCATCCTTTTCAAAACATTATCACTAACATGTTGAAGAGGAATATCTATGTATTTACACAACTTAGGATTTGATTTCAATTCTTCAATTAAAACATTATCTATATCCTCAGGATAAGCATAATGAAGTCTTATCCATTTAATTTCATCTATTTTTGATAATTCTCTAATCAATTTTACAAGACTTTTTTTACCATATAAATCAATTCCATATTTCGTTATATCTTGCGCAATTAATATTATTTCTTTTATACCTTGTTTAACGATGGTATTTGCTTCATACACTAAGCTTTCAATACTTCTACTAACATGTCTTCCTCTAATTTTTGGAATAATACAAAATGTACAATTATTATTACATCCTTCTGAAATTTTTAGATACGCATAATGTTTAGGAGTTGTTATGATACGTTCTGCTTCAAAAATAGAATTTTCTTTGTTTTCATTATCAAGTATCCTCTGTTTATTTTGCAAAAAGCTTTTTATGTGTTCATATATTTTATCATAATTCATAACTCCTAAAATTATATCTATCTCTGGCATTGATTCAAATAAATCTTTTCCATAGCGTTTAGATAAACATCCAGTAACAACAAGCACCTTTAAATTTTTATTTTTGTATTGGGCCATTTCAAGAATTGTATCAATTGATTCTTGCTTTGCTGATTCAATAAACGAACATGTATTTACAATCAAAATATCTGCTTCTTCTTCATTTGTTGTGATATTAAATTTATCTACTAAATTTCCTAAAAACATTTCAGTATCAATTGTATTTTTATCACAACCTAAACTAATAACTCCTAATTTTAATTTATCCACTTTCTTAATTTCCTCACTTTTAATTTTAATCATTAGAATATATCATCTTTATCAACTAAAATCTCTCTTTTGTTCGATGAACCTCTAGTTCCTATAATTCCTCTTTTTTCTAATTCTTCAACTATACTTGCAGCTCTATTATAACCTATTTTTAATTTTCGTTGAATTAACGAAGTGCTTGTATTGTTGTATTCAAAAATTATTTTTATCGCTTCTTCAATAAGCTCATCTCCACCAAAATCCATTCCATCTGATTTCACACTAGCATTATTATTTATATGTTCTATAATTTCTTCACTATATTCAATTTTAGATCTGTATTTGGTTTTAATTTCATTAACAAATTTCTCAACTTCAAACTCAGATATAAAAGCACCTTGAACCCTTTGAGGTTTTAAATATCCCATAGGATAAAACAACATATCTCCACGACCAAGAAGTTTTTCAGCTCCTGATTGATCTAAAATTGTTCTTGAATCAATTGAACTTGAAACTGAAAAAGAAATTCTAGAAGGAATATTCGCTTTAATAACTCCTGTTATAACATCAACTGATGGTCTTTGAGTAGCAATTATTAAATGCATTCCTGCAGCTCTTGCCATTTGTGCAAGTCTTGCTATAGAATCCTCAACTTCATTATGACATACCATCATTAAATCAGCCAACTCATCAATAACTATAACTATGTACGGAATTTTTTCATCAATTTGCTTCTTATTAAAAAGCTCGTTATAACTATCAATGTTTCTAACACCTTTTTCAGCAAACTTATTATATCTTTTTGTCATTTCCATAATCGCCCAATTAAGAGCGTTAGATGCTTTTTTAGGATCTGTAACAACTGGTATTAATAAATGAGGGATTCCATTATAAACATTAAGCTCTACAACTTTTGGGTCAATAAGAATGATTTTTACTTGATCAGGTAAATATTTATACAAAATACTAACTAAAATTGTGTTTATACAAACAGACTTACCAGAACCAGTAGCCCCTGCAATCAACAAATGGGGCATAGTCGCAAGATCTGCAACTATACTTTTACCACTAATATCTTTACCAAGTCCAATACTTATTTTTAATTTTGAAGAATTAAACTCATCTGACTGTATTATTTCTTTAAGTTTAATAGTTGAAACAACATCATTTGGAACCTCAATACCAACTAAAGATTTTCCAGGTATAGGAGCTTCTATTCTTATACCACTTGTCGCAAGAGCTAACGCTATATCATCTGAAAGATTTAAAATCTTACTAACCTTAACCCCTTTATCTGGCTCAACTTCATATCTCGTTACCGCTGGCCCTTTTTCAACATTTTTGATTGTTGCTTTAACTTTAAAATTATCAAGAGTCTTTTGTAGTAAATCCTTTTTTATTTTTAATTCGTCATCAACTTCTTGAGAAATATTATTTTCTGTATCTTCTAAGTAATCAATATTTATATCAACATCTTCATAGCTTCCTTGCTCTTGATTTAAAGTTTCATAATTTTCATTTTTTTCACTTTCAATTTTAATAGAATTTTTATCTATATTTTCAAACTCAAATGAGCTTTGTTCTTCATTTTTAAATTCATCTAATTCATCTTTTTTATCTTCTACAATATCATCTATAATTTCATCATTGTTATTTATTTCTTTCGGTTCTTCAATAGATAGAGATTTAGATAAAAACTTAACTATAGAAGCATTGCTTTTCTTTTTTTTATCTATTGAAATAATTTCATTTGTTTTTGAGGATTTAATATCTTTTTTAGATTTTGTTTTAGATGAAATATCATTTACCTTTTTTTTAGTACCACTTGCAATATCATACAAAGATTTATCTAATACTAAAATCAAACTGATTATATTTATTGCAATTAAGGCAATTAAACTCCCTAAAAAACCTATTACCGATTCCATTAATCTCATTATAGTTAAACCAAGAATTCCACCATGAAAAAATGAATTTGTATTTATAATTGATTGAATTGATAATAAATAATTTCTTTCATTATATTTATCTAACGTAATTAAACTTATTATAAAATAAATAGTTACAACAAAACACACAAGTCCGTAAAATTTTTTATTTAATTTACTAATTTTTTTCTGGGATATAAGCGATACCCCTAAAAAACCTATAAGAAATGGAAGAACATATCCTCCAACCCCTATTCCATCTTTAACTAAATTTCTAATAACAACTAACAAAAATGCATCAGTATTTGAATAAAAACCTATTAGTAACAAAAAAGACATTAAAATTAATACAATTCCTATAATTTCTCTACGTTTATTATCATTAATATTTTTCATAATTTTAAAACCCTCTTTGAAAACAACTTAAACTCTACTTATCGTACAAAATATTTTGTCATAAATAAATTTTTATTTCAATAGAAATTTATTTACTTTATTCCTTATTCTCTTTTTCTTTCTCCTTTTCCTTTTCTTTTATCATTGAATTTAATTTAGTAAGAGCGTCTGTAATACCTCCAACTTCTTCTATAAGACCATAATCAACAGCCTCTTGACCTATTAATATAGTTCCCATATCATTTAATAAATCTCCTGTTTCTTGAAGCAATCCTTCTAAAACCTCTTTTTTAACACTACTTGTTCTAACAATAAAGTCAGTAATTCTTTCCTGCATCTTTTTAAAATAATCAAAAGTTTGTGGAACTCCAATTATAAGACCATTCATTCTGATTGGATGTAAAATCATTGTTGCCGATGGAGTTATAAAAGCATAATCGGACGCAGTTGCAAGAGGAACCCCAATTGAATGACTTCCACCTAATACTAAAGAAACCGTCGGCATACTCAAACTATTTATCATTTCAGCAATAGCTAGTCCAGCCTCAACATCTCCTCCAAGAGTATTTAAAGTTATAAGAACCCCTTTTACATTTGGATTTTGCTCCATAGCAATAAGCTCAGGTATAACATGTTCATATTTTGTACTTTTAGTTTGAGGTGATGAAACACCATGTCCCTCAATTTGTCCAATTATATTTATTGTTTGAATATAATTAGCAGGATCTTTTGAATTAACAACTTCAATCATTCCAAAATCTTTTATATTTTTTGCCGTTTCTGTTGGCTGATTATTTTCACTTTTTCCATCCCCTAATTGTCCCGTAGATGATAAAAACTGAAAAGCATTTTTATAAATACTAGGCATATCGTAAAACATAAATTAACTCCTTCCAAGACAAAATATTTATTAATAGTTTGTTAATAAATATTTTATTTATTCAAAAAAATAAAAATTAGCAAGTCCATATTGAAACTTGCTAATTTATTTCTTATCAAAAAAATTCTCATGAATTATATTTAAACTTTCCTCTAAATCTGAATTTTTAACCAAAATCCATATACTCATATTTGAATGATTAGTTTGTAAAACATCAATACCTTCTCTGTGAAGTAATTCTATCAATCTAGCTATTGTAATAGAAATTTTTTTAAGATTTGCTTTTACAATACCAATTTTTGAACATGCTCTAATAATTTCATACTTGATTTCATAATCATTCAAAATTGTTTTAATATCTTCAAAATCATCTTTATAAATAGTAAAAACCTTATGGTCAACAAAAATATTTATAAAATCTATATTTATATTTTCATCAGATATTTTTTGAAAAACTTTATAATAATTCTCATTGTTTAAATTCTCATTTTTAAATATTTTAATTTGAATACAATCTTTTAAATAAGTCATACCCTTAAAATAATCTTCATCTTTAGATATATTATTATTTATAACTGTCCCTTTAAAGCTATTAAACGTATTTTTAATAATTATTGGAATATTTTCATCCATAGCAACCTTAACTGCTTCAGGATGAATTATATTATTCCCATAACTAGATAATTCAAATAATTCCTCATAACTTATCTCTTCAATAGACTTTGCTTTTGATACAAGTTTAGGGTCAGCAGTCATTAAACCATCAACATCTTTAAAAAATTCAACTCTATCACATTTTAAAGCTGTTGCTAATTTTACAGCTGAAATATCACTACCACCTCTTCCAAGAGTCGTAATATTCCCATCACTTGTAACCCCCTGAAAACCCGCTATTACAGGAATAATGTTTTCAGATAATAATTTTTCTATGTTTGAAGTATCTATATTTAAAATTTTTGCATTTCCAAAATTATTATCAGTTAATATCCCAATGTCTTGTCCTATTAAAGGGAGTGCATTTACATTATTAGATTGAAGTTCAGATGTGAATACAATAGAACTTATTATTTCACCACAACTAATAAGCTTGTCTAAATATAGTGGATTATTTTTTTTAAAATTTTCTGAAACTAGTGATAATAATTCATCAGTTGAATATGGATCATTTTTTCTTCCAATAGCTGATATAACTACTACTGTTTTATTTCCATTATAAATAGATTCTTTGATTTTACTAATACAAATTAATCTTGAATTTTTAGTTTGTACAGATGTTCCACCAAATTTTTGTAATATACATTCCATATTTGTTTAAACTCCAAAAAAAAATTAATATATATATAAATCAATCATTTTTTCATTTATATCATCAATATCAATTATAATTGTTTTAGTTCCTATCTTTTTTATAAAATTCCAAGCTACCTTAAAGGAATTTCTAGTATTTCTAAAAAATATTCCATTATTTTTTCTATCATTAATAATCAAATATTTAAAATTTCCATATTCATCAATCACTAAATCATGATTAAATAGACAACCATATTTTTCACCATCATTTATATTGATAATTTCATATTTTTGAATATCACTATAAAATTTATTTTTTTCTTTCATCTGATACCTCCTAATATAAAATATTATTTTTTTCAAATTTTATTACACAAAAAATAAAAAAATAGCAAGGATATACAATCTCTTGCTTTTGTTATAAATTAAAATTATTCTTGTTCTGTTTTATCTTCTTTTATTTCTTTTGTATTTAAAACATCTTTTCTTGATAAATTAATTCTTCCTTGTGAATCAATATCAATTACTTTAACTAAAATTTCATCTCCTACAGAAACTTCACTTTCAACTTTATCAATTTTTTTATTAGAAAGTTTTGATAAATGAACAAGACCTTCTTTACCATTAAAAATATCCACAAAAGCTCCAAAGTTTGTTATCTTAACTACTTTTCCAAGATATATCTCACCAACTTTAATTTCTTTCGTAATAATTTCTATTTGATTGACCGCATAATCTATTTTCGCTACATCATAATCAGAAATAAAAATTCTTCCATCATCCTCAATATGAATAGCTTGTTTTTTCAATTCTGCATCAGAAATTATTTTGTTAATTACCTTTCCACCAATACCAATAACATCTCTAATTTTTTCTGGATCAATTTTTATAACCTTTGTCTTAGGAGCATACTCAGATAAACCTTTTCTGTGTTCTGGAATACATTTATGAATTTTTTTCAAAATTTCAAGTCTAGCCTTTCTAGCTAATTCTAAACTTTTTTCAATACAATTCCAAGACAATCCTTTTATTTTTGTATCTACTTGAATTGCAGTTATTCCCTTTTCTGTACCTGCAACTTTAAAATCCATATCACCAAAAAAATCTTCTACCCCTTGAATGTCTGTAAGAATTTCTTCTTTTGATAAATCATCATTTGTAAATAAACCAATAGCAATCCCTGCAGCTGGTCTTTTTATTGGAACTCCAGCATCAAGTAATGCAAGTGTACTACCACAAACAGATGCTTGTGAAGTTGATCCATTAGAACTAAGAACTTCTGAAACTAAACGAATTGTATATGGAAAATCTTCTTTTGATGGAATTAATGGTTCAAGTGCTTTCTCAGCAAGAGCACCATGACCTATTTCTCTTCTTCCAGGCCCTCTCAAAGGTTTAACTTCTCCAACACTATAAGAAGGAAAGTTATAATGATGCATATATCTTTTATATTCTTCTTCACCTATACCATCAATTATTTGAACATCAGCAAGTGGCCCAAGTGTCGCAATAGTTAAAACTTGCGTTAACCCTCTTGTAAATAATCCTGTTCCATGTGTTCTAGGTAATATAGAAACATCACATGAAATAGGTCTTATTTCATCAAATTTTCTACCATCTGGTCTACGTTTTTCATTAATAACCATTTTCCTAACTATCTCTTTTTGAATATTGTAAACCACATGATTAACATCTATCATATTATCAGGGAAAATTTCCATAAAATGATCGTTAATTACGTCTTTAAGATTTCCCATTATTTCAGCTCTCTCAACTTTATCCGTTGTATACATAACTTCTTTAATTTTTTCATAAGCAAATTTATGTACTTCGTCAACTATCTCTTTTGAAACTTCATAAAGCTCTGGTTTAAGTTTTTCTTTTCCAAATTTTTCAACTGCTTCCAATTGAAACTTAATAACCTCTTGACATTTTTCAAAACCAAACTTTATAGCCTTAAACATTACATCTTCAGGTATTTCATCTCCACCTGCTTCAATCATAATTACCTTTTCTCTTGTAGCACAAACAGTCAAATTCATTAAAGTTTCTTCTCTTTGTTTAGAAGTTGGATTTATTACAAATTCGCCATCAACTAAACCGACCATAACTGCTCCAACAGGTTCTGTATACGGTATACTAGAAATACATAACGCTAAAGAAGCTGCATTAATTGCCAAAATATCAGGTAAATTATCATTTTCAACAGACATTACAGTACAAACTACTTGCACATCATTTCTGTATCCTTTAGGAAACAAAGGTCTTAAGGGTCTATCAATAGCTCTACCATTTAATATTGCTTGAGTTGATGGTTTTCCTTCTCTTTTAATAAAACCACCTGGAATTTTACCAACAGAATATAATCTTTCTTCATATTCAACACTTAATGGAAAAAAATCTATTCCTTCTCTTGGTTTTTCAGATGCATTAACATTTACAAGTACGCATGTATCACCATAACTCATGAGAATTGATGTATTTGATAACATACCCAAATCACCATACTTAAGAGCTAATTTTCTCCCTTCAAAAGTCGTTTCTAAAACATTTAGCACTAAAATTATCCTCCATTCACAAATTTAATTCATATAATTTAAGAGCGGATATAAAACCGCTCTTAAAACAAAATGCTAAACTATCTTCTAATTCCTAAACTTTTAATAAGTTCCCTATATTTTGAAATATCTTGTCTCATTAAATAATTCAACAAACCTCTTCTTTTACCAACCATTATCAAAAGACCTCTTCTTGAATGATGATCTTTCTTATGTACTTTTAAATGTTCTGTTAATTCAGATATTCTTTTAGTTAACAAAGCTATTTGAACTTCTACAGATCCTGTATCCCCTTCATGTCTAGAATACTCTTTAATTATTTCTTGTTTTTTTTCTTTACTAATCATAAATTTAAAATCCTCCTAAAATCCCCTCCAACCAAGTCATAGTCCAAAAACTAAAACCTAGTCTAAGGTTTTACATAATAAGTATAACAAAAATATTGACTATTTCAAATATTTTTTTGTTATTTGATAAGTGTCATTTCTATCTTTCACAAGTTGATCAACAAGAGAGTGAACATCAGAAAACAAAACTTCATTACGCAATTTTTTTACAAAATTAACTTTTATTGTTTCACCATACAAGTCTTCTGAAAAATCCAATATATTCGTTTCAATGGATATATACTTATTTTTAAAAGTTGGATTATATCCAATGTTAGTCATTGAAGGAAATTTTCTATTTTTAAATTCTGTTATAGTTGCATATACACCATTTTGAGGAGTACAAAATAATGGATTAAATTCAATATTAGCTGTCGGAAAACCTAACTGCCTTCCTAATTGTTTACCTTTAACAACAACACCTTTAATATTGAAAAATCTTCCTAAAAACCTATTTGCTTTTTCTATTTCACCAAATTTAATATAAGTTCTTACTTTTGTACTACTAACTTTTTTGTTTGAAATTTTCATAGATTCAAAAACTTCTACTTCATAACCAAATTTTTGGCTCATCTGCCGTAAATATTGAATATTTCCTTTGTTCTTATTTCCAAATCTAAAATTAAATCCACAAAAAATTTTTTTCATATTGTAGTTTTGACATAAATATCCAAGAAACTTTTCAGCAGATAAATTCCTAACTTCGGCAAAATCATATAATCCAAGATAATCTACACCCATTTTTTCAATTATCTTAATTTTTTCATCTAATGGCATTAATCTTTTGGGAATATTTCCTGAATTTAATATTGAAAATGGATGTTGTTTAAAAGTTATAACCATACTTTTAAAAGAATTTTCTCTTGCATAATTAATAACGCTTGAAATGATTTTTTGATGTGCAACGTGAATACCATCAAAATTTCCTATACATAACACAATATTATCATTAATTTTTTCATATATAGAATTAATTATTTGCATATTTATTACCCTAAAAATTTAATCATCTTTAAAAAATTTAACTTTCTTTCACAAATACCCTTTAACACATCACGATTATACAAAAGATAAACTCCATTATCAATTCCATTTATATAATTAGGATTTTTAACACAAACTCCATTTAATAAAAGTTTTAAAATATTAAAATCATTTATTTCAATTTTAGGCATCGAAATAACCTTATCTATTGAAATCAAATTTTTCTCAATACATTCAGGTGTTAAATTATCAAAATTTAATGATGTCTCTTTTGTAAAATATCCACTTTGAATTCTCTCCAAAAAAATCATAGTAGCATATGTTCCAAGCTTATCTCCAATATCTCTACATAAACTTCTTACATAAGTTCCTTTTGAACATTCTACAACAAAACCACATTCATCATCTTTAATTTCAATATTTTCTATGGAATATATCTTCACTTTTCTTGCTTTAAGCTCAAAGTTCATTCCCTGTCTTGCTAACTCATATGCTCTTTTTCCATCAACTTTTACGGCTGAATAAATAGGTGGAACTTGTTCATACTCACCAATAAAACTTTCTAAAACAGTTTTTACTTCATGTGGATCAACTTTAAATTCAGTATCCTTTTCTAAAATCTTCCCTTCGCAATCATATGTATCTGTTAAAATACCAAATTTAAGCCTTACCACATATTTTTTATCTTTATTTATTAAATAATCACTAATTTTTGTAGCATTACCAATACAGATTGGTAACACTCCACAAGCTAACGGATCTAAAGTTCCTGTATGGCCAACTTTTTTAATACCTAAAAATTTTTTAATTTTAACAACAACTTGATTAGAAGAAATATTTTGAGGTTTATATACATTTATAACTCCATTAATCATGACAAAACATTCCTAAATTCCTTTAATAATATTTCTTCTATTTCATCCATTTTTAATTCTGTAACGAAAGCAGCCGCCTTAATATGACCACCCCCGCCAAATTTTTGTGCTATTTCACAAACGTTTATGTTATTCTTACTTCTCAAACTTACTTTTATTTTATCTTTAAAATTTCTAATAAAAATACTAGCTTCAACATTTTCTATTGTAAGACCTAAACTTGCTATATCATGAGTTTGTTCATCAGTTGCACCAGATTTTTCAAACATATCATTTGTAACTTTTATAACACAAATTTTTTCATCAACTATCTTAAGCTTTTCAAATACCAATCCTAAAAGCTTAATTTTTTCATATGTTTGAGATAAAAATAATTTTTCATAAATATTCCAAAAATCAATTCCAGTAGAAACAAGCTCTCCAACTACATTAAATGTTTTTTGAGTTGAACATTCAAAACGCAAACCACCTGTATCAGTCATTATTGAAGTATATATACAAGTTGCTATATTTTTATCTATTTCTAAGCCTAGATATTTTATTAAATTATAAACAATCTCCCCTGTAGAACTAGAAAAACTATCAATAAAATTATATTTGCAATATAAATCATTACTAATATGATGATCAACACATAAAGTATCAACTTTATTTAAATCAAATTCACATGAAACTCTTTCTAAATTTCCACAGTCAACAATTATTAAAAGATCAATTTCTTTATTAACAACATAATTCGTACCATTTATTTCACCTATTTTAGGTAAAAATTTCAATGAAATATTTTTTTGAAGATTATCTTTTGAAAAAACTTCTACATTTTTATTTAACTTTTCTAAAGCACATTTTAATGCTAAAAGACTTCCTATAGCATCTCCATCAGGAGAAACATGATAAGTTAAACCTATATTTTTTGAATTATTAATTAAATCTTTAATTTTTTCAAATGAAATCATTTTATTAATCCTCTTTATTAGTTTTTCTTAATATTTCATCTATATGAAAACTATATTCTATCGAATCATCTAATTTTAAATCAATTTCTGGTACAAATCTTATTTTAACATTTTGAGAAATTGCTCTTTTCATTTTCCCTGTTGATTTTTTTAAAACTTCAAAAACTTCTTGTTTGTGTTTATCAAATACGCTTAAATAAACTTTTGCATTTTTAAAATCTTGACTTGTTTCAACTCTTGTTACGGTTATAAGTCCTGTAATTCTTGAATCTTTTAAATCATTTTGAATACATGAACTCAATGCTTTTTTTATTTCCTCATTAACACGTTCCATTCTAAATTTAGCCACATATATCACCTCTTTTATAATCAAAGGTTATTTCTTTTAAATTCTTTCATTTCAAATCCTTCAATAATATCTTCTTCTTTTATGTCATTAAAGTTTTCAATAGATAAACCACATTCATATCCTTTTGCAACTTCTTTAACATCATCTTTAAATCTCTTTAATGAAGAAAGTTTAGATTCAAAAATAACTACCCCTTGACGTAAAACCCTTACATTACAATTTCGTGTAATTTTTCCATCAAGTACATAACATCCAGCAACAGTACCAACATTTGAAATTTTATATAATTGTCTTATTTCAACACGTCCCAAATAAACTTCTTTAATATCTGGATCTAATAAACCAATCATTGCAGATTTCATATCATCTAGTGCTTCGTAAATTAATCTATATGTACGTATATCAACTTTTTCTTTCTCAGCTAAAATAAGTGCATTATTATCTGGTCTAACGTTAAAACCAATAATTATAGCATTAGATGTGCTTGCAAAAATAATATCACTTTCATTTATTGCACCAACTGCACTATGAATAACTTTAACCTTAATACTATCTGAAGAAAGTTTTTCTAAAGATTGTTTTAATGCCTCAGAAGATCCTTGAACGTCAGATTTAACAATTAAACTTAATTCTTTTATTGTTCCTTCTTTTATTTGACTATACACTGTTTCTAATGAAATTTTTGAATTATTATTTTGATTATCTTTAATTTGTTGTTTTCTTTCATCAGAAATTTGTCTAGCAACTTTTTCATCTTTAACAAATTCAAATTTATCTCCAGCATCCGGAACTTCATTTAATCCTAAAACTAATACTGGTATAGATGGTCCTGCTTCTTTAATAACATTATCATTTTCATCATACATAGCTCTAATTTTTCCATATGTATTTCCGACAACAACAGAATCTCCAACTTTTAATACACCATCTTGAACCAATAATGTAGCAAGAGGTCCTTTTCCTTTATCAAGTTTAGATTCTATAACAGTACCTTGAGGATTAGCTTTTTTATTTGCTTTTAACTCTTGAATATCAGCTGTTAAAATAATCATTTCTAACAGTTCATCTATTCCTTGACCTGTTTTTGCTGAAACACTTACAAAAACCGTATCTCCTCCCCAGTCTTCTGCAACAATCTCATGTTCTGTTAATTCTTGTTTAACTTTATCTACGTTTGCTTCAGGTTTATCAATTTTATTAATTGCAACAATAATAGGAACACCTGCTGATTTACAATGATTTATAGCTTCAACAGTTTGTGGCATTATTCCATCGTCAGCAGCAACTACAAGAACAACGATATCGGTTACTTTAGCTCCTCTTGCTCTCATTTGCGTAAATGCCTCATGTCCTGGCGTATCAATAAAAGTTATAATTTCATCGTTAACCTGAACTTTATAAGCTCCAATATGTTGAGTTATTCCTCCAGCCTCTTTCTGAGTCACATTTGTTTTTCTTATAAAATCAAGTAATGATGTTTTACCATGATCAACATGCCCCATAACTGTAATTATTGGAGGTCTTTTACTTAAATTTTTAACATCAACTTCTTTAACTTCAATTGACTTATACTTTTCTTCTTCTGCTTCCGAACTTTTTTGAATACATTCAATTTCATATTTTTCACAAAGTTTTTTTGCTATCTCAAAATCTATTTCCTGATTAATTGATACCATTAACCCTAAAAACATTAAATTTTTAATTATATCTGCCGTTGATTTATTAATTTTTTGAGACAACTCTTTTACACTTATAGTTTTTCCGATTTCTATAATATCATCAACTTTATTTTCATCAACTACAGATTTCTCATTTTTGAAGTTAAACTGTTTTTTGTTTTTATTCTTATTTTTACTCTTTTGAGATAATTTATCTATTTGTTCAATCATAATATCTTCATATTCTTGAACAATATCTTGCTTTTCTTCATTTTTCTCAATACTTTTAAAATTAATTTCACTATCATTGTTTGATTTTTCTTTTGTATCATCTTTAATTTCTAAATATTCTTTTATTAGTTCACTATCTTCATCACTTAAAACACTCATATGATTCTTTACATCTACATTAAATTCCGTTTTTAGAATATTAATCAATTCTTTACTTGATACATTTAACTCTTTCGCCAACTCATAAATTCGAACCTTAGACATAAAATCTACCTCCCCAAATTATAAATTTTAAAATTTATCTATTCTCTTTTGTAATTCCGTAACTATTTCTGAAGGAATTTCTACTTTCAAAGCTCTAGAAATCTTGTTAAATTTAATACTATCATTTAAACAAGTCAAATTATTATTGCAGATATAAGCGCCCCTTCCTTCCATTTTGTACGTTAAATCAATCTCAACACTATTACTTGTTGTTCTACAAATTCTTATAAGTTCATTTTTATTCTTTCTTTCATTACATCCAATACATTTTCTAATTAAAATACCCTTAGCCTTCATTTAAAATATCCTCTTGTTCACAATGCTCAACATTATCCTCTTCAGAACTTATTAAATCATCTTTACATTTGGATAGTGATTTTATATCTATTTTCCACCCTGTTAAACGAGCTGCTAAACGTACATTTTGTCCTTCTTTACCTATAGCTAAAGAAAGTTGAGAATCTTCAACAACTACATCAGCAATCTTTTTTTCCTCATCAACTTTTATACTAAAAATTTTTGCTGGACTTAAAGCATTAGATATGTAAACCTTTGGATCTTCACTCCATTTTATAATATCAATTTTCTCATTTCTAACTTCATTTACAATACTTTTAACTCTAATTCCTTGTTCTCCAACACAAGCTCCAATAGGATCTATATCCTCTAATTTTGAATGAACTGCCATTTTAGTTCTGGCACCAGCTTCTCTAACAATATTTTTAATCTCAACAATGCCTTCTTGTATTTCACTAACTTCAATCTCAAATAATTTCCTTATAAAATTTGGATCTGTTCTTGAAACATGCACTTGTGTACCTTTAGGTGAGTTAATAACCTCTGACACATATAACTTAATTTTTTCATTTCTCTCAAACTTTTCCCTTGGAATTTTATCATTAGATCTCAAAATAGTTTCTATTCTTCCTATGTTTATAAACACATGATCCTTATCATTTCTAAGAACAGTTCCTGTAATAATTTGAAATTCTTTTTGTGCAAATTCTTTGTATAACAAATCTCTCTCAGCTTCTTTTATCCTCTGAGTTACAACTTGTTTTGCGAGAGTTGCTGCAACTCTACCAAAACTTTTTGGAGTAACCTCAACATCACATATATCTCCAATATTGTAATAAGGACTTATTTTTCTTGCATCCTCCAAAATAATTTCAATAGAAGAATATCTAATTGATTCAACAATTAATTTTTGTGCAAAAACTTTTATTTCTCCAGTAACTCTATTCATAGTTACCTTTACATTTTGAGAAGCACCTTGATTAGAATAATTTTTCTTATAAGCAGCTATTAAAGCATCTTCAATAGTTGTAAAGATTAAATCCTCACTTATTCCCTTATCTTTAACTATTGTTTTAAGTGCATCTATAAATTCTTTATTCATAGAATATCCTCCTGAGATATTTCCTCTAAATTTATATTTTTAATCGTATCGATATTAATTTTTAATTCCTCATCTTTAACGCCTAATATAATTTCACTATCATTAACATCTTTCAAAATTCCAATATGTTTTTTACTTCCATTAATAGATTTGTTTAATTTAACACAAACAATTTTATCTACTGCATCTTTCATATGTTTAAAGGTATATAATTTTCTGTTAATTCCAGGAGAAGATACTTCCAAAAAAAATTTATTATCTATACCTAAATCATCAATTAATCTGTTTATAGTTTTAGAAACTATTTCACAGTCAGTAATATTTATTTTTTTATCTGTTTCTTGATTTGTAATCATTATTCTCAAATAATTGTGCCCAAATTCATTAACATACTCAATGTGATATATTTCATATCCTAAGTTTTCTATGGCATCACTTGTTTTTTCTCTAATTAAGTCAACTAAATTATTCAAAACTCTCTTCCTTTTAATTCTAAAAATTTTCTTTTAAAAATACAGAAGAGTAGGCCTTACAACCTACTCTCCCGCATAACACAAATAAACACCTTATATTTCGCAATTATAACACAATTTTGTTACTAATGCAAACAATTATTTTTTTATACTAAAATTTTAAATCCATCGTAGTTTGATTTGTTTCTGGTAAATCTTTTATACATCCATGGGATTGCAAAGTTTCAATTACTGTTTTAGAAACTTTAGCTCTATTTTTCAAATCTTGTAGTGATATAAATTCACAAAAATTTCCCGCATCATATAAATTTTTAGCTGCTGTACTTCCAACACCTTGAAGTGATTTTATCGGTGGTAAAATCCCACCATTTTCTATTTTAAAATCATTGTAATGAGATCTATATAAATCCACTTTATAAAATTTTATTCCTCTTGCGTACGCTTCAAGTGCAATTTCTAAAATTGTCAGAAGACCTTTATCTTTTTGAGTTAAATTATTTCCAAGAGATTTTAAATGGTTTAACTTTTCATTAATTAATTCCGTTCCATTACAAATTAAATCTGCATCAAATTCATCAGCTCTAACAGTACAATAAGCAGTATAATATTCCAAAGGATAATAAACTTTGTAATAAGCAATTCTAACAGCCATCATTACATACGCAACTGCATGTCCCTTAGGGAACATATATTTAATTCTTTTACATGACTCTATGTACCAATCTTCAATATTATTTTCAATCATTATTTTTTCCTGTTCCAAAGTAAGCCCCTTACCTTTACGAACATTTTCCATAATGTCAAAAGCTGCTTTAGGTTTTAATCCTTTATAAACTAAATATACCATTATATCATCTCTCGTAGATATACATCCTTTAAGTGTTGTATTTCCATTTTTTATAAATTCTTGAGCATTATTTAACCATACATCTGTTCCGTGTGATAAACCAGAAATTCTAACTAAATCTGAAAAATTTGTTGGTTTAGTATCTAAAAGCATTTGTCTTACAAATTTCGTTCCAAACTCAGGTATTCCTAATGTTCCAACTTCACAATCTATATCATTTGAATCTATACCAAGAGCCGTTACCTCATTAAATAAACTTAACACCTTAGAATCATTTAGTGGTATTTCTTGTGGATTTAATCCAGTTAAATCTTTTAACATTTTTAACATCGTAGGGTCATCATGACCAAGTATATCTAATTTTAAAAGTCTACCACTTATTGAATGATAATCAAAATGCGTTGTAATTACATTCACACTTTTATCATCTGCTGGATGCTGAATTGGTGTAAAATTAAAAATATCATTATCTTTAGGTACTACCATTATCCCTCCAGGGTGCTGACCTGTTGTTCTTTTAACACCAGTTAATCCTTTAGATAATCTTTCAACCTCAGATTGAGGCATTTTCAAACTTAATTCTTCAATATATTTTTTAACATAACCGTAAGCTGTTTTCTCTGCAATAGTTCCAATTGTTCCAGCCCTAAAAACAAATCCCTTTCCAAAAAGTTCTTCAGTATATTTATGTACTGTTGGTTGATACTCACCAGAAAAATTTAAATCTATATCAGGCTCTTTATCACCATCAAATCCTAAAAAAGTTTCAAATGGTATATCAAATCCATCTCTTAAATATTCACTTTCACATTTATTACATTTTTTCGCAGGTAAATCTACTCCAGCATTAACGCTTCCATCTAAAATAAACTCACTATTTTTGCAATTAGGACAAACATAATGAGGTGGTAATCCATTAACCTCTGTTATACCACAAAATGTTGCAACTATAGAAGATCCAACAGATCCCCTTGAACCAACCAAATATCCATCATCTAAAGACTTTTTAACAAGTTTATGAGCTATTAAATATAAAACAGCATAACCATTATTAATAATAGAATTTATTTCTTTATCTAAACGTTCTTGTATTATATCAGGAAGTGGATTTCCATATATAGAATGAGCTTTATCAAAAGTCATTTTTCTAATTTCTTCATCTGCTCCATCTATTTTAGGTGGAAATGTTCCTTTAGGAATAGGCAAAGTTTCTTCAACCATATCGCTAATTTTATTTGGATTTAAAACAATTATTTCATTGGCTATGTCTTTTGGCAAAAACTTAAATTCTTCAAACATCTCTTTTGTTGTTCTAAAATAAAGACTATCATCTTCAAGATCTACCTTAAAATTTTGACAAACTCTTAAAATATTTCTATAAATATTATGTTTTTTTTCTATATAATGAGAATTTGAAACGGCTACAACTAATTTATTATTTTTTCTTCCAAAATCATAAATTAATTTAATTATTTCTTCTGCTTCTTCATATCCAACAATTCTTTCAGATTTTATATGTTCTCTACAATTATAAGGTGGAGATACTTCAAAATAATCATACAATTCACTTATTTCTTTTAATCTTTCCTCATCATAAAAATCTATAATTCCTTTAAATATTTGACCTTCCCTAAATGAGGAACCAATAATCAATCCTTCTCTATGTTTCAAAAGTTCACTTTTAGGAATTCTTGGAGTTTTAAAGAAATAATCTAAATGACCTTTAGATACAAGCTTATAAATATTTTTTAATCCAACTTGATTTTTAGCTAATAAAACTGCATGAGTTGTATAAAGTTTTGAAATGTTTATATTTTGTATGTATTCATAATTAAGATGCTTTAAAGTAATAATATTTTTTGATTTTAGTTTTTCAAAACATTTAATTAATATCATCGCTGTAGCCTTTGCATCATCTACAGCTCTATGGTGATTTTCGAGACTAACACCCAAATGTTTTGCCACTACATTTAACTTATATCTCTTTAATTCTGGAAATAAAAATTTACACAAATCGATTGTATCAAGTAAAGAGTTTGAAAATTCAAATCCAAAACTTTTTCCATTTCTTCTTATAAACGACATATCAAAATCTATATTGTGAGCAACCATAATTGAATCTTCACAAAATTTATAAAAATCACCAATTACATCATTAATAATAGGAGATTTACAAACCATATCATTTGTTATTCCTGTAAGTTCAGTTATTTTGATTGGAATATTTCTTTCTGGATTAATAAAAGTTGAAAATTCATCAATAATTTTTCCATCTTTAATTTTGACAGCACCTATTTCAATTATTTTTTCATTTAAATTAGAAAAACCTGTAGTTTCAATATCAAAAACAACAAAACTATCATCAATAGTTTGATTTTCTACTTTATTAATTAAAGGCTTTAAATCATCAACAAGATTTATTTCAATTCCATAGATTGCTTTTATTCCAAACTTTTTTGATGCATCCATAACGCTAGGGTAGGCTTGAACAACATTATGATCTGTTATAGCTATAGCCTTATGCCCCCAATCCTTTGCCATTTTAAAAAGCTCATTAACATTTATAACCGAATCCATAGTACTCATATTTGTATGAAGGTGCAGTTCTACTCTTTTTTCATTTGATTTATCTAGTCGCTCTATTTTTTTACATAAATTTATATTATAGGCCATAATTGTCAACTCTTTTGTAAATTGGTCAATTATAACTTCTCCCTTTATTTTGACATAAACATTATTGGATAATTTAGAAATTATATTATCAGAATCTTTTGTTTTCAAAAAATATTTTACATTAATTGAAGACGTATCATCATGAACAAAAAAACTAATAAGTTTTTTACCCGTTTTAGTGTTTATTAAAGTTTGATTAAAAATAGTTCCCTCTATAACTATATTTTTTTCAGGCACATCTAACAAATTAATATCTACCGATTTTTCTTGAATAATCTTACCAACAATAATATTTTCATCAGTATCTTCATTCGTTTTTTTAGGCTCAACAACATATGTTTCTTTCTTTTCAAATTTTATTTTAGGAATATTATACTCAATAGAATTACTACTAACTAGGTTTTCATTTTTAATAAATTGAATATTAACATCTAAATCAAAAAAATATTTCAAAAACTTTTTAATTTCATCATTTAAATTATTTTCATTAAACCTCTTAATTATAAAATCATTAGATGTCTTATAAATTAAATTTTCAGAATTTATTTCAGGTTTAATAGAAAAAATCGGATAAAACATTGGAAAATTAAATTTAATGTATTCTTGCATAGAATCATAACTATATTCAACAAAACACTCTAAACTTTTTTCCTTTAATGAATTTATTAAAATAATTTTATATTCAAAATTTTTATCCAAATTTATTTTAAGATCTTTGATAAATTTATTTTTATCAAAATCCATATCTTTAACGTAAATCAAAATTTTATGTAACGATTTAAAAATTTCAATTTTTAAAATTTTCATTATAAATCCTCTGCAAAATTATAATTTAAAAGAGAGGTTTAAACACCTCTCTTACAATGACTCTATTTCCTTTTTTAATTCTTCAAGTAACTCTTCTTCCTTAACTTTTCTAAGAATTTTACCTTTTTTAAATATTAATCCTTCACCATTTCCACCAGCAATTCCAATATCAGCTTCTCTCGCTTCTCCTGGACCATTAACAGCGCATCCCATAACTGCAATAGTTATATTCTTATCAATATTTTTAGTTAACTCATCTACTTGATTCGCTAAATCTATAAGATTAAATTTTGTTCTTGAACAAGTTGGGCAAGAAATTAAATTAACACCCTTCTTATATAAATCTAAAGATTTTAAAATCTCTTTAGCAACTTTAACCTCATTAATAGGATTATCTGTTAAAGAAACTCTTATAGTATCACCTATTCCATTATACAAAAGAGTTCCTATACCAATACTGGACTTCACAGCTCCAGATAAAAACAATCCCGCTTCAGTAACACCTAAATGTAAAGGATAGTTAACAAGTTCTGAAATTTTAGTATAAGATTCTATCATCATCTTAACATTTGAAGATTTAACCGATATAACAATATCATTAAAATTGAATTTTTCTAGAAGCTCAACATTTCTAAGTACACTTTTAACAAGTGCATCTGTAGTTTTCTTCTTGTATTTTTCTAATAAATCTTTTTCTAAAGATCCACCATTAACGCCGATTCTTATTGGGATATTGTATTCTTTACACGCATTAACAACTTCTCTTACCTTTTCTTGATTTCCTATATTCCCTGGATTTATCCTAATTTTATCAATCCCATTTTTAACACATTCTATAGCTAACCTATAATCAAATTGAATATCTGCAACTAAAGGTATATTAGTTGAATTTTTTATTTTAGGTATGCACGATGCTTCATAACTATCTGTAATAGCTACACGCACTATATCACAACCATTTTTTTCTAAATCGTTTATTTGCTTAATTGTATCATCTATATTTTTTGTATTAGTATTAGTCATAGATTGGATTGCAATAGGACTATTTTCACCAATAAATTTAGTCCCTATTTTAACTTTTTTTTTAACACTCTATTCAATTATAAATCATTCCTTTTAACTTAAAAATAATAATTACAACTTTACACTATAGGAAAAAAGATATCTTTTAAAGTAACAAATATCATAAGCAAAATTAATAATGTAAAACCAACATAATTAATTTTTGCAAGAATTTCCTGTTTAATTCTCTTTCTAGTAATTAATTCTATTGAATTAACTATAACAGCTCCTCCATCTAAAGCAGGAAATGGTATTAAATTAAATATTCCAAGATTCACACTTAAAAATGCCGTAAAATTCATAAGTTCTGCAAATCCCGCTTTAGCCGCCTGACCAGATACCTTAAATATTGTCACCGGTCCTCCTAAGTCTTTAAAGGAAGCTTTACCTGTAATTAAATAAACCAATGATCCTATTACCTGTTTTATTTCAGAAATAGTTTCTTTAAATCCATTAGATATACTTTCAAAGAATCCTGCATTTTCAATGAACTTTGGTTTAATTCCAATAATAATAGAATTACCATTTATTTCAGGATTAATATTAAATTCCATTTCTTGATTATTTCGCAAAACTTTTATATTTATGGTTTCTTTATTTTTAACATTTTGCAACTCAAAAACAAAATCGCTCCAATTTAAAAACTTTTTTGAATTTAAAGCAGTAATTTCATCCCCAACTTCTAATCCAGCATTTTGCGCAGGACTTCCATCAACAACTTCACCAATTATAGTTGAATTATATCCCTCAAAAATATTTAACCCCCAAAATATAATAAATGCCAAAATAAAATTCATTACAGGTCCGGCTAAAATTATTGATATTTTTCTAAGAGGATGTTTAAATATATATGCTCTTTTCTTATCTTCCTCAGAAATTTCATTATCGGAATCGTCATACTCACCTAACATTTTAACATATCCACCAATTGGTAAAAGTCTTAAAGAATACATTGTTTCCTTGCCTTTAAACTTACAAACTAAAGGCCCCATACCTATGGCAAATTCATCAACTTTTACTCCATTCATCTTAGCTACGATAAAATGACCAAATTCATGCCCAACTATAAGCAATCCAAAACTTAACGCAACTAAAAGTATTACAAATAAATTATTCATTTAATACTCCTTTACATTAAAATTTGTGAAAAAACAAACACAACAATAGATATCATCAATATACTATCGAATCTATCTAAAATCCCTCCATGTCCAGGAATTAAGTTCCCAAAATCTTTGATTTCTGCAAATCTTTTAATTGATGAGGCAATCAGATCTCCTATTTGACCTACAATTCCAGTAAAAATACTAAGAAAAACTAAATTTAAAATTGATATGTTTAACTTATCATTAAATATAAAACCATATATTGAAATAACTAAAACACAACTTATAACACCAGCAATAAAACCTTCTAAAGTTTTATTTGGGCTAATATTTTGACTTATTTTATGTTTACCAAAATTTTTACCAATAAAATAAGCCATAGTATCCGTACTCCAAGCACTTAAAAATATAATCCAAGATAAATAATTATTTTTTTCATTTAAAATAAAAATAAAACTAAATGGAATTACTATATAAAAAATAGATATAAAACTTAAACTTATATCTACAATATTATTATTTTTATTCAATGTATATAACAACAAAAAAATAAAAAACATAAAAACCAATATATCTACATACTCAAATCCCACAATATAATATATTATTGTAAAAAATATAATCAAATATTTATTAACATTTATTTTTTTATATTTCAAAGCACTTGAAAACTCTATTAAAGAAAATATTGTAATACATAGAATCATAGCTTTTAATAATAAACCACCTACAATAAGTGAAATAATTATTGGAACAATCACTAAAGACCCTATATATCTTTTATTAATTTTTGATAAATCAGTTTTCATTGTCTACCTTTCCAAATCTTCTCTTCCTTTTACTAAAATTTTCTAAAGCATCATATAGGTGTTCTTTTCTAAAATCTGGCCAAAAAACATCTGTAAACCAAAATTCTGTATAAGCACACTGCCACAATAAAAAATTACTTAACCTATACTCACCACTTGTACGTATTAACAAATCTGGATCTGGTATATCTTGCGTATATAAATATTTTGAAAATACACTTTCATTTATGTAATCTATTTTAATTTTTTCATCCAAAATATCCTTGGCTATTTTTTTAATTCCATTAATTATTTCATTCCTTGCTCCATAATTTATAGCAAGAGTTAAAACTAATTTAGAATTATTTTTAGTTTTCTCAATCGTATCTTTTATGAGTTTGAAAGTTTTAGATGGCAATTTCTCAATTTCACCAATAACATTTAATTTTATATTTTCTTTAGTTAATACCTCAATCTTTTCAATTAAATATTTATTTAGAAGCGACATTAAATTATTAACTTCAAAAGCTGGCCTTTTCCAATTTTCTGTAGAAAAAACATACAAAGTTAAATATTTAATATCAAGACATCTACATTCATCAATAAGCATTTCAAGATTTTTTACACCTTCTTTATGCCCTTCCGTTCTAGAAAAACCTCTATTTTTTGCCCATCTACCATTACCATCTAATATAATAGCTACATGGTTAGGAATATTTATATCTCTATTATCCACAGTATAAGCCTTTCTTAAATTGACATTATTTCCTTTTCTTTATTTACAACAATTTCATCTATATTTTTAATAAATTTATCAGTTATTTTCTGTATTTCATCCTCAGCTTTTTTTAAATCATCTTCCGTTATCGAACCATCCTTTTTCAAAGATTTAACTTTATCATTCGCATCTCTTCTTATAGTTCGTATTACAACTTTTGATTCCTCAGCTATTTTTTTTACCTTTTTCACAGTATTTTTTCTAGTTTCCTCAGTCATTTCAGGAATAAGCAATCTTATAGATGAACCATCATTATTTGGCGCTAACCCTAAATCAGATTTCAAAATAGCTTTTTCAATATCTTTTAAAATTGCCTTTTCCCATGGCTGTATCATAATCATCCTTGATTCAGGAGTTGAAATATTTGCAACTTGATTAAGTTTTGTCATTGTCCCATAATATTCAACTTCTATTCTATCAAGCATACTTGGATTAGCTCTTCCAACTTTCATTGATGATAAGTCTGTTTGTAAAACATCAACAGTTTTAGACATTTTTTCTTTCAAAGTCAATATAGTTTTATCCATCACAAATAACACCTCAGATTTATTTATTAACAAAAGTTCCTATTTCGTCACCTTTAACAGCTTTTAAAATATTTCCTTCTACATCAAGATTAAAAACAATAATAGGAATATTATTGTCCATACATAAAGAAGTAGCTGTTGAATCCATAACTTGTAAATTTTTATTTAAAATATCTATGTAATTTAATCTATCATATTTTTTAGCATCATAATTTTTCATAGGGTCTTTATCATAAATACCATCGACTTTTTTAGCTAATAATATAACTTCAGCTTCAATTTCTGCCGCTCTAAGTGCCGCTGCAGTATCCGTTGAAAAAAAAGGGTTTCCTGTACCTGACGAAAATATAACTGCCCTTCCTTTTTCAAGGTGTCTAACAGCTTTTCTTCTGATATACGGTTCTGCTATCTGTTTAATTTCTAAAGCACTTAAAACTCGAGTTATAACTCCGCATTCTTCTAAAGAATCTTGTAATGCCAAAGAATTTATACAAGTCGCGAGCATCCCCATATGATCAGCAGTCGTTCTATCCATTCCTCTTCCTGCTCTACCTCTCCATATATTTCCTCCTCCAACTACTATTCCTACCTCTAATCCATTATCTTTTAACTCTTTAATTTCTTTTGCTATCCTTTTACAAATATTAAAATCAATTCCAAAACCTTTTTCACCAGCAAGAGCCTCACCTGAAAGTTTCAGCAGAACTCTTTTAAATTTATAACTCAATTTTCCCCCTCCAAACACAAATTAATTTCAAAAAAAGAGAACAGTGCCAAACATGTTCTCTTTATAAAACAAAATCTTATTTCCCTTTATTCATTTGCTTCTGAACTTCTTCAGCAAAATTTTCTTCATTTTTCTCTATACCTTCTCCTTTTTCAAAACGAGAAAAACGTACAATTTCTATTTTAGAACCTAGCTCTTTTGATTTATTCTCTATAAACTTCTTAACTGTCAAATCTGGATCTTTAACAAATCCTTGCTCAACCAAACATATTTCCTGAAAATATTTTTTAATTCTTCCTTCAACCATCTTTTCAACTACTTGCTCTGGCTTACCTTCATTTAATGCTTGAGTTTTTAGAATTTGACGTTCTTTTTCAACAACACTCTGATCAACACTATTAATATCTAAAAACATAGGATTAGTAGCAGCTACTTGCATACATAAATCTTTTGCTACTTTAACTACTTCTTCATTTTTTAAATCACTTTTTAATTCAATAACAACACCTATTTTACCATCACCGTGAATATAAGTATTGATAACTCCATCATTGGAATAGTAATTTACAACTCTTCTTAAAGAAATATTTTCCCCAAGTTTAGCTACTAAACCAACAATAGCATCTTTAACTGTAGGAAATTCATCACTAAATTTATAATTTAAATTTTCAATATCACTAACATTATCACATGAGTTTTCCGAAGCGATTTCACATATCTCTTTAGATAAACCTACAAATAACGGATTTATAGCAACAAAATCCGTTTCACAATTTAATTCAACTAAAGTACCTTTAGAAAAATCGTTACTAACGTAAGATGAAACTACACCTTCTGCTGCAATTCTTCCGGCTTTTTTGGCTGCAGAAGAAAGACCTTTTTCTCTCAAAACATCAACGGCCTTTTTCAAGTCCCCCCCTGTCTCAGATAAAGCTTTTTTACAATCCATCATTCCAGCTCCAGTTAATTCTCTTAACTCTTTAACTAATTGAGCAGTTACCATAATAATAATACCTCCTGAAAAAACTAAATTTCTTGTGATTCATTTACTTCTTCTAAAACATCTACTCCCTGTCTTCCTTCAATAATAGCATCAGCAATTTTGCTAGTTATTAATTTAACAGCTCTTATAGCATCATCATTCCCTGGTATCGGAAAATCTATTTCATCAGGATCACAATTTGTATCTACAATAGATACTATAGGTATACCTAATTTTTTAGCTTCAAAAACAGCATTTCTCTCTTTTTTAGGATCAATTATAAACATAGCGCCTATATTACTTGCATTTAAATTCTTAATTCCACCTAAATTTCGCTCTAATTTTTCAATTTCAGCTCTTAATTTAATAACTTCCTTTTTCAACATAATCGAAAAAGTTCCATTTTCTTCCATTTGTTTCAACTCTTCAAGTCGCTTTATTCTATTCTTTATAGTTCTAAAGTTAGTTAACATTCCACCCAGCCATCTATGATTAACGTAGTGCATACCAACTCTTATCGCTTCTTCAGATATAGTCTCTTGAGCTTGCTTTTTCGTACCAACAAACAAAATGTCCTTTCCTTCTGCAGATAAATTCCTAACAAACTCATAAGCTTCTTCTAATTTTTTAACAGTTTTCTGTAAATCTATTATATAAATACCATTTCTTTCCGCGAATATAAATCTATCCATTTTAGGATTCCATCTTCTTGTCTGATGCCCAAAATGAACTCCAGCTTCCAATAATTGTTTCATTGATATAACTGACATTTTTAAATTCCTCCATTTGGTTAAATCTTCCACTATTCTCAACTTTTAAATAAAACTTTTTTTCAAAAGCACCGATATTTAAAATTAAATAGCGTGTATAATACGTTAATAATATACCACATGAATTTCAATGGTTCAATACAGTTTTTACTATTTTTCTTTAACTTTTATTTATTATGTGATTCGCAACTTGAATCAATACACTCATATATATCTTGCTTTTTCTTATTTTTCTTTTTAACAGTAATACCTCCACATTTAGGACATTTTACATCTGCAGTTGGTTCATACCAAGATACAAAATCACATTCTGGATATTTTTCACATCCATAGAACAACTTTCCTTTTTTACTCTTTTTAACATGAATTTTCCCATTACATTTGGGACAATTAACATTTAACTCTTTTGTAATCGATTTTGTATTTCTGCATTCTGGATAACCTGGACACGCTAAAAACATACCAAACCTACTATGTTTTTTAACCATATTACGTCCACATTTTTCACACAAAACATCTGTTATTTCATCCTCAATCACAATTTTTTCAATCGTATTTTCTGCAATATCTATTTTTTGTTTAAGTGGTTCATAAAATTCATGAACAATACTTTTCCATTCCATCTTTCCTTCTTCAATAAAATCCAGTTTTTTTTCCATATCAGCTGTAAATTCAACATCAACTATTTCTGTAAAATTTTCTTTTATTAAATCATTCACAATTACACCTAACTCAGTAGGTATAAATTGCTTATTCTGGCGTTTTATATACATTCTATCAAATAAAGTACTAATCGTAGGAACATATGTACTAGGTCTACCAATTGATTTCTCTTCTAAAAGCTTTACAAAAGATGCTTCTGTATACCTAGGTGGAGGTTGAGTGAAATGTTCTACATGCTTTACCTCTATTTTTTCCAATTCTTCATTTTCTTTAAATTTGGGTATGATTGAATCTTTATTTTCATCTTTATCATCGTTATAGACTTTTAAAAAACCATCAAATTTTAAAATTGATCCACTTAATTTAAATAAATAATCCCCATTACAAATACTTACAGACATTGTTTCATATACAGCATCACTCATTTGACTAGCTAAAAATCTTTTCCATATCAATGAGTATAGTTTATATTGATCATCTCTTAATGTTTGCTTTGCAATATCAGGGGTTATATTTACATTTGTAGGACGTATCGCTTCGTGAGCATCTTGTATATTTTTATTTTTTGAATATTCTCTAGGTTTTTCTGATCTATATTTATCTCCATATTCAAAATCTATGTACTCACTTGCCTGTTTGAGAGAATCATTAGAGAGTCTAACAGAATCTGTTCTCATATATGTAATCAAACCAACAGTACCATGTCCTTTTATTTCTACCCCTTCATATAAAGTCTGCGCTAAAGACATAGTTTTTTTACTTTGAAAATTCAATTTTTTATACGCATCTTGTTGCAATGTACTTGTAGTAAAAGGTGGTAACGGCCTCTTATTTTTCACTCCACTTTTTATTTCTTTTACAACATAATTGTTATTAGATAATTCTTTTAATATTTCTAATGCCTGTTCTTCATTTAAATTTTCAATTTTTTTTTGTTTATATGAATGTAACTTTATAATATATTTAATTTTATTTTTTTTCCCATGGCCTTCTATCGTAAAATATTGTTTAATCTGAAATTTACTTATTTCATTTTCTCTATCACATATCAATTTTAAAGCCGCAGATTGTACTCTACCCGCACTTAATTTAGGTTTTACAGTTTTCCATAAAACAGGGCTTATACCATAACCAACAAGTCTATCAACAACTCTTCTTGCCTGTTGAGCATTAACTAAGTTCAAATTAATACTCCTTGCATTTTTAATAGAATTTTTAACTGTGGTCTTAGTTATTTCATTAAACTCCACTCTACATTTATCATTTATATCAATCCCTAGTATGTGCGCTAAATGCCAAGAAATAGCTTCACCTTCCCTATCTGGGTCAGTTGCAAGAAATATTTTCTCACTTTTTTTAGAAGCTTTCTTTAAAGATTTTATTAAATCTGCTTTTCCTCTAACATTTATATAATTAGGCTCATAATTATCTTCTACAGATACACCTAATCTACTTTTTGGTAAATCTCTAATATGTCCCATAGATGCCACGACATCATAATTAGAACCTAAATATTTTTTTATAGTTTTAGCTTTTGCTGGTGATTCAACAATAACTAAGTACTTTGCCATAATCTATCCTAAAGGATTTACACCTCCAATTTTATTAACAATACTAATTAATAAAATATACCTACCCAATTTTAATAATAATATATTTTTTTTCACATATAGTCAATCTAATAATGGATTAATTAAAATTTATACAACTTTAGCTCTATAAAAGTTACCACCTGAAGACTCTATTATGTTTAAATTCTCTAATTCAAATAATATTTTATATAATTTAACGACTTCAATTCCTGTTTCATTAACTATTTCATCTACGTTACTCGGTTTCTTCTTTATAAAGGAAAAAACTTTATATTTACATGGATCGTTAAACAAACTTACATGTGTTTCACCATCAAAATTATCATTCCTTTTATTATCTAATTTAAAGATTTCATGTAAATCTTTAATCTCTGAAATTATATATGCACCATCCTTTATTAATTTATTACATCCACGTGATGTCAAACATACATTCTATATTAATTAGCAATAGATATATTAATTTCATTATTTATCTACATTTATCTCAATATTTCTATTTAAAGCATATTTTTAAAATTTTTAAATACATCGATATGTACTATTTTTAGATAATATTTCACAGTATAAAAATTTTAAACATATAAAATTTGAAATTGTATTTTCAAAAATAAATGCATAATTTATTACTTAAATAAATTATACATTATTATTTAACTTTTTAATAAAAATAAAATTCAAAATATAATAAATACAACCCTATTTAAATATTACTTCAAAAACTTGTCCATCTTTAATTAATATACTATCTATATA
>NZ_LXFF01000036.1 GCF_001655775.1 Candidatus Arthromitus sp. SFB-turkey | reverse complement strand
GGTTATATGGTTCAAGATATACTGAAAAAATTGAAATTAATGGAATTGTTAGAAGTTTTAAATTAGAACCTGCTGAATATGCAGATAAACTTTTAGAAGAAAGTAGAATTGAAATTATTGAAAAAGAAATTTTAAATTGTATTTTTTCTAATTTTGCAGAAGAAAATTTAGAGCTTGCTATAGAAAAACTTATAAATATTAATAATGATATAATAAACAGTTTAGAAAATGATATAGCTGTTATTAATAATAAGTATAATTTATCTATTGAAAAATTTGAAAAAATCAAAAATAGGTTGACTGATCTTAAAAATAATTTTATAGAAGTGCTTGATATTCCAAAAATATCTCTTAATGTTTTGAAAAGTAGTATATCTGTTAAGCTTGATGAAATGTCTAGATATTTAGATAATATGGTTAGTGAAATGTTACCAATAAAAAATGTATTAGAGGCTGATACTAGGGAAGATTTACTTTATAAGATAAATGTTATTGAAAATAATATTAAAGAAAGTTTAAGTGTTACAATTAATAAAATTAATGATCATATTTATAATGAATCATTTAATACTCAAATTGAGATAAATAACAATTTGAATGAAGCTTTTAGAGAAATTGGAGATCAATTTAATAAATACATAAATGAACAGATAAAATTCAAGTTTCAAATTTATAATTTTGATGATATTTGCATGAGTAATATAAATTTCAATGAATTGAACATTACTGAGACGCAAAGTATGGTGAAAGAATCTGATGATTTTAATACTTCTACACTTAGCATAAGTATGGCAGCTACAAGCGTTGCAGGAAGTGCATTAGGTGGAATTATGGGAAGAACTTTACCAATTTTAGAGACTGCTATTGGAGCTGCTTTTGGTGCTGGGATTGGTTTGGCGTATTTATATGTTAAGAAAATAAAAAGTACAAAAATTAGAGAGAAAATTGTTTATTCAGTTGATGTTAAAGATTTTAAAGATATGTTTTTACAAACTATTCAAGAAGTTTTTGAGAATACAAAAATTGAAATATTTAATAATGTAGATTCTTTGATTGAAAAAAGTGTTCACAGCGTTGATAAACAACTTTCTAAATATGTAAAAAAACTTGATAATAAAATAGGAAGGCTTATAAAAAATACAAAAATTGATAAAGATAGAAAACGTAAAGAAGTTAAAAATATTGAGGTCTTGAAAAAAGAATTTGTTGATTTTGGATCTAAACTTGAAAATATAAAATTTAAAACTATATATATAGGAAATAAAAGTATAGAACTTAATAACCAAACATCAGAAGAACTTAAAAATGATAATATTTTAGTTATATAAATATTAAAAGCCACTTTTAAAAATTTTAAAGTGGCTTTTATCATTTTTAAAATAGATTGGAAAATGAAGATTTATAGATATCATTTAAAATATTTCGGCTTTCTAAATTCAATTTTAAAATAGAGATGTTGTTAACTATAAATTTAGTTTCCGCAAAAATCCCAACTTTAAACATATCGTAAATTCTACCAGCGCTAAAGCATCCGATAGGTAAAGTTCTAAAATTATTTATAACGTATCCTATTTTTCCAACTGATGGAACAACACAACTAATTGCTTCTGAATCATAATTGTTTTCTGGTTCTTTTAATAAAATTACTTCTTCACCTAAGTTTAAAATTCTTTTAGATTTATTGAAGCCAGTTTGTATTATGGCTGTGTAAATGTCATGCATTTTTCATCTCCATAAATTATTTCGTTTATATTATAGCACAGTTTTCTTTTTAAAGTTTATTTAATATGGAAATTTGTATAATTTAAATGATATAATTTTGTGAAATGTTATTGATTTATATGGGGGAAAAATGAAAAATACATATACAGAAATTAAAATTAAAGTTAGTGTAAATGATCTTGAAAAAATTGAAAACATATTTTATAGATTAGGAGTATTTCAATTATCAATTGAGGATCCACGAGATTTATTTGAAAAAAGTTATATAAATTTTGATACATATTTTGATGAAGATGAAATTTTTACAGAAGGAAGAAACGTTTGTATTGTCAAATATTATTTGAGTGATAAAGAAAACCCGATTGAATTTTTAAATATTTTAAATCAAATGATTTGTTCTGAAAAAATAAATTGTAAAATTGAAACTAGTGAAATATTTGAAGAAGATTGGGCTAATAATTGGAAAAAATATTATCATACTTTTAAAATTAATGATAAAATTGTAGTCAAGCCTGAATGGGAAAATTACAATTTAAAAAATGGTGAAATTTTAATTAATATTGATCCAGGAATGGCATTTGGAACTGGAACACATGAAACAACGAAACTGTGTATGCAATTAATTGACAAATACATGAAAAAAGATTCTTTTGTTTATGATGTGGGAACAGGTTCTGGAATTTTAGCTATATTATCATCAAAACTTGGAGCTAGAAAAGTTGTTGCTATTGATTTAGATAAAGTTTCTGTTAGTGCTGCAAAATATAATGTGAGTTTAAATAATCTTTCTAATATTGAGGTTTTAGAGGGAAATCTTTTAGATAAAGCTTCAGAAAAAGGAGATTTAATTGTTGCAAATATTATAGCGGAAGTAATTGTTGATTTAATTCCAGATATTGTTAAAATTTTAGATAGAGAAGGAATTTTTATAACATCAGGTATAATTGAAAGTAGAGTTGATTTAATAAAGAGTAAACTTTCTGAATATGGACTTGATATTTTTGATGAGGTAAATGAGAATGGATGGTTTGCTTTTGCTATAAAAAATAAGTAGAATATGGTATAATTTCTGTGGGGTAATTTTAATGCGTAAATTTTTTACAGATTTTGAATACGAAGAAGGAATTGAAACTCTAACAATTAGAGATGAAGAAGCAAAACATATTTTGAAAGTGTTACGTTTCAAAGTTGGAGACAGGTTTATTATAAGTAATTATAATGATCAAAGTTTTGAAAGTGAAATTATAAATGCTGATTTAAAATTTTGCGTTGTTAAATTGTTGAAACCAGTTGATATAACTAATAAAAGTAATATTAATATAACAATTTTTCAGGGTTATCCTAAATTTGATAAACTTGAACTTATTGTTCAGAAATTAACAGAGATTGGAGTAAGAGAAATAGTACCAGTTTTAACTAAACGTGTTAATGGTAAATTTGATGTGGGTAAATTTAAACTTGATAGATTAAATAGAATAGCTAAAGAAGCTTGCAAACAGTGTGGAATATCTAGTATTCCAACTATAAATGTACCAATAAAACTTGAAAATATAGATTTAAGAAGTTTAGATAAATATGATCTTATAATTGTTCCTTATGAAAAAGAAGAAATTAATCTTAAGACTGTTTTAAAAGACAAAATTAATGAAAACATAAAAAATATTGGTGTTTTTATAGGCCCAGAGGGAGGATTTGAAGATCAAGAAATTAAATATATACAGAGTTTGGGAGGAAAATCTGTAAGTTTAGGTAAAAGAATACTCCGTACAGAAACAGCATCTATATTTATTTCATCTGTACTTCAATATGAATTTGGAGATAAATAATTTAGTTTAAGAGGAATAGAAGATGAAAGTTGCAATATTTACATTAGGTTGTAGGGTAAATATTTATGATACAGAAATTATGATATCTGCATTGAAGAAAAATGGATTTCAAGTTGTGTCTTCAGATGAATTTGCAGATGTTTATTGTATTAACACATGTACAGTAACTAACAATAGTGATAAAAAATCTCGACAGTTTATTTCTAGGTGCAAGAAAAGTAATCCAGAAGCTATTATTGCTATGGTAGGTTGTTATCCTCAAGTTTCTAAAGAAGAGGTTTCAAATATACAAGATGTTGATATTATTTTAGGAAATAGATTTAAAAATCAGTTGCCTTATTACATAAATTTATTTGTTGAGAAACGTGAAAAAGTTGTTAAGATAGATGAGAATATTTTGAAAAATGTTAGCTTTGAAGATGGAAGTTTAGAAAATTTACAAGAGAGACATAGAGCTTTTATTAAAATTCAAGATGGATGTAATAAATTTTGTACATATTGTATAATTCCATTTGCACGTGGAGGGGTTTGTAGTAAAGAACCAAGAAAGGTTTTTGATGAAGTA
Source organism: Candidatus Arthromitus sp. SFB-turkey (assembly GCF_001655775.1). Lineage (GTDB taxonomy): Bacteria > Bacillota > Clostridia > Clostridiales > Clostridiaceae > Dwaynesavagella > Dwaynesavagella gallinarum. The sequence continues at coordinate 29,496 of NZ_LXFF01000036.1, read as the reverse complement.
AAATCTCTTGTTTCAAATGGATATAAAGAAGTTATTTTAACGGGAATAAATACTACGTCATATGGAGATGACTTAGGAATTGAAATTAATTTAGTTGATTTAATAGAAATGTTAGATCCAATAAAAGGACTTGAAAGAATAAGACTTGGATCTGTTGATCCTGAATTTTTTGACATTGAAATTATTAGAAGGCTAAAAAATGTAAAAAAACTTATGCCTCATTTTCATTTATCATTGCAGAGTGGATGTGATGAAACTTTAAAAAGAATGAGAAGAAAGTATGATACAGCTAAATATGAAGAAGTTGTAAATCAACTTAGAGAATTAATTGATGATGTGAGTATAACTACAGATATTATTGTAGGATTTCCAGGAGAGACGGAGAATGAATTTTTAGAGACTGTAGAATTTTTAAAGAAGATAAAATTACAGGACATGCATGTTTTTAAGTATAGTAAAAGAACAGGTACAAAAGCAGCTTTGATGGATTTTCAAATAGATGGTTCTGTTAAAGATGAAAGAAGTAAAATAATTTTGAGTATTAATGCTTTAAATAAAGTTGATTTTATGAAAAAATATTTAGGAAAAGTTGTTGATGTACTTTATTGCACTGTTGCTTCAGATGGAAAAGGTATGTATGGATATACCAATAATTATATAAAAGTTTATTTGGATTCTACAAATAAAGAATATTTAGGTCAAATAGTACCTACCTTAATAAAAAATTTTAATGAAGAATTTCTTATTGGACAAGCAGTCGTATAAGGAGGAATAAGTAAATGGAGTGTATTTTTTGTAAAATAGTTCAAGGTGAAGTTCCTTGTACAGTTGTATATGAGGATGAATATGTAATTGGGTTTGAAGATATTTATCCATCTGCAACTAATCATATAATTGTTATTCCTAAATTGCATGTTGAAGATTTAAATGGTCTTAATGATAGTAATATTGATTATGTAAAACACGTTTTCTTAGCTATAACAAAAATAGTAAAGGCTCTTAAAATTGATCAGACTGGTTATAGAGTTGTAAATAATTGTGGAGCACATGCTTTTCAATCTGTAAAGCATATACATTTTCATATTGTTGGTGGACAAGAACTTACACCTACATTTTGCTAATAGTTATTTTTATTAAGAAAGGATTTAGTATGAAAAAAAATATTAAGAAAATTGTTCTTGGTAGTTTGTTATCGTTGTCGTTGTGTTTGGGTGGTTTTTCTGCTTATGCTGAAACTAAGGAAGAATATTTGGATAGTTTTTTAGATAGTGTTTACAGTATTATGCTTAATAGAGAAGCAGATGAAGAAGGTAAATCATATTGGAGTGGAAAAATATTAAGTGGAGATATAGGAATTTTAGATTTCCTAAATCAAATATTAAGTCAGGAAGAGTTTGCGAGTTTAAGTATTTCATCTGAAGATTTTATAACTAAGAATTACAATCTTTTAATAAATAGAGAACCAGATGAAGATGGATTTAATTATTGGATGAGTAAGTTAGGAGAAAACAGCACTAAAGAACAACAACTTAATTTAATAAATCAAATGGCTCATAGTGAAGAATTTATTGGCAAAATAAATGAAATGGGAATAGTTTTTAAGATATATGAGGAAGAAAAACCAGTAGTTGTTCCGGAACAACTTAGTGATATTGATATTTTTATAAGAGATGCGTATGAACATATTTTAGGACGTCAGTATGATCAAGAAGGTTTTAATTATTGGAAAGGACAATTAACATCTCAAGATAAAGGTGCTATTGATTTGATTAATCAATTTATATCTCTTGATGAGTTTAAAGCTAGAAATTTAACAGATCAGCAATTTATAGGAGTAATGTATGAGGTGTTGTTTAATAGAACAGCTGATCAAGATGGATTAAATTATTGGAATTCAATTTATCAAAAAGATAAATCTTCAAATAGAATGGCAAATATTGTATTAAATATTGCTGATAATACAGAATTTTTATCAAGAATTAAAAACATGAATGTAATTTTTAAAAAGGTAGATTTGAATTTATTTTATTCAGAGCTTTTGACTACAAAAAATAATATTAGATCAATAACATCAAATCAACTTTCAGAAATAAAAATGGGAATGACTTTTTTTGATATAATAGTTAAGCTTGGTAGAACTAAAAATGTTTCTAGTGTTAATGGGGTTAACATTGCTAAGTATACTGTAGATGGTTCAAAAGAAATGTATTTTATATTTTCTGATCCTTCATCGACTTATAAATTTGATCCGATGGAAGTTTTAAAAGCACAAAAATAATTTTAAAAAATGTAATAATTAGTTCAAAAAAAGTACATAATTAATTGTGAGATAGTTTTAAAAAAATATAATTAAATAGCTTTAAAGTATAGAATTTTTCTATATTGACATAAAAAATTATTTATTGTATAATTCTAGATGAAATCGCTGACCCATATAGAGTATAAAGTTTGTATTTTGTACTAGCGGAGGGAGGGAAAATATATGTCTGAAATAAAGGTTGGAGAAAATGAATCTTTAGAGAGTGCTTTGAAAAGATTTAAGAGAAAGTGTGCACGAGCTGGAGTTTTATCTGAGGTTAAAAAGAGAGAACATTACGTTAAACCAAGTGTTAAGAGAAAGAAAAAATCTGAAGCTGCAAGAAAGCGAAAATTTAAATAGCGTATGATTAATATAGAGGAATAGCAGGATCAATTACTGTTATATTTTATGGTGATTTACACCTTCCTCGACAGCTACGAATTAAGTTATAAATATTAGTTTTGAATTATTGATTAATAGTTTTGTTGGGTAAGTGATTATGTATTAACATATTTATGGAAAAATTTAGAGTCACAGATTTCTGTGACTCTTTAATTTTGTTCAATTATTTTTATATTTTCAATTTTTGGATCTTCAGTTCCTTGAACAAATAAACCAATAGATTTTATATATTCAATATAGTCTATTATTTCTTGTGTTATCATTTCGCCAGGACAGAGAATCGGAATTCCTGGTGGATATGCTAATAAAAATTCTCCGCTTATTTTGTTAGCACTTTGTTTTAATGGAATTGATTTTTTTTGTGCTTGAAATGCTTTTCTAGGAGAATAAATTTGTTCAGGAATTTTAGGCAAAACAAGTGAAAAATTTTTGAGAGTCTTACCTTTGGTAGTTTCACTTATTTCTTTAAGTGCATTTATTAATGAATCTATACTTTCTTTTGTATCCCCAAACGATCCTACTGCAAGTCCATTATAAGCATCTGCCATTTCTAATTGTACATGATATTTTGTTGATAAAATATTTTCTAAATCATAACCGCTAATTCCAAGTTTTCTGCAATTAATTGTTATTTTTGTTGGGTCGAAAGCGAAAAATCCCTTTCCATTGTTTAATTCTTCTCCAAAACAATATAAATAATCTATTTTATTTATTTCATTTCTAGCGTAATTTGAAAGTTCTATTGATTTTTCTATCAAATTTTCACCATTTAAAGCTAATTGTTTTCTTGTACAGTCTAATGAAGCTAAAATTATATATGAAGGAGAGGTTGTTTGAAGTAAATTTAAAACTTGACGAACTCTACTCGGTTCAATATATTTTGATTTTACATGTAATAGAGAACCTTGTGTAAGTGAACTTGTTATTTTATGTGTGCTTTGTGCACATATATCTGCACCTGCGTCCATTGCACAAATAGGAAGTTTTTTATTGAAAATTAAATGAGGTCCATGAGCTTCATCAACTAATAGTGGAATGTTGTAAGAATGAACTACATTTGCAATATTTTTAATATCTGTTGATACTCCATAATAAGTTGGATTTATTATTAAGACAGCTTTAACATCAGGATTATTTTTTAGAGATGTTTCTATAGTTTCTAATGAAATTCCATGCGAAATAGATAAAAACTCATCAATATCTGGTTCCATATAAATTGGAATTGCACCACTTAAAATAATCCCAGCCGTTATTGATTTATGTACATTTCTAGGTATTAAAATCTTATCCCCTTCAGAAACTGCTGACATTATCATTGCTTGAATTGCAATTGTTGTACCATTAATACACAAAAAAGAATAGTCGGAATTATATGCATCTGCAATTAATTCTTCAGCTTCTTTTATAGATGAAGTTGGATGGTGCAAACTATCAACTGATTTAAAAACAGTAACATCTATTTTAAAAGCATTTTCTCCAATAAAATTTTTAAAATCATCTGGAATGCCAATTCCTTTTTTGTGTCCAGGAACGTGAAAAGGAATTGTATTGTTATTTACATATTTCATTAACGAATCAAAAATTGGTGTTTTGTTTTGATCTAATTTGTACAAATATTACAACATCCTTTCAAAAAATATTTCTTATTTCCAAATCTATATAATAACACAAACTAAAATTTCTACAATATTTAAAATAACACTTATTAAAAAATTTTTATAGGGTGTAAAAAAATGTATAAGAAATATTTAAAAGTGTGATAATACAGACAAGGGAGTTGATGATTAATGATAAATGCTATAATAAATAGAGAAACAACAAAAGGATCAACTAAAAGATTAAGAAGAGAAGGTAAAGTTGTTGGAAATATTTATGGAATAGATGTTTCTCCAACTAGAATAATTTTGGACGAAAAAGAGGTTAAAAAATTAATATCTAATGGGGGAAATCATAATACAATTGAGATAAATGTTGAAGGCAAAAAATATAATGCTATAGTTAAAGAAATACAGAAATGTCATGCTAGTAATAGTATTTTACATATAGATTTGGAATGCTTTAATGGAGATAAAATTATTAATGCAGAAATTCCAGTTCATTATGTAAATGAATTTATAGCTTCAAAGAATGGTGCGGTTATACAAAAAGAAAAGAGTAGCATAAAAGTTAGATGCAAAGCTAGTAAGATTCCTGATCATATAGATTTAGTTATTAAAGAACAAATGTTAGGTCATGCTATAAGAATTTCTGATATGGAAATCGGAGATGAAATTACAATCTTGGATAGTTTGGAATCTGTTGTTGCTTCAATAAATTTTGCTAAAAATACAGTAGAGGAAGTTCCGCAAGAAGATGTAAAAACTGAACCAGAAATTAGTTGATGTGATTTTATTAACAGTACAAATATAAGGTATTTGTACTGTTTTATTTATATATTTGTAGTATAATCTCTTTGTAAAATTATTTTCTTGATGAGGTGGCAATTGTGTATAAAGATTTAATTGATAAATGGTTGTCTTCAGAAAAAATAGATGAAGATTTTAAAAAAGAGATATACGATTTGGATGAAAAAGAATTAGAAGATAGATTTTATAAAGAATTAGAATTTGGTACTGGTGGACTTAGAGGGATTATAGGTTCAGGTGTTAATAGAGTAAATATTTATACAATTGGTAAAGTTACTCAAGGTTATGCAAGTTTTTTAAAGAGTAACTTTAAAAATGAAGAAATAAGTGTTGCTATAGCTTATGACTCAAGAATAAAATCAGATGAATTTGCCAAAAGAGCAGCGCTTATTTTTGCGGCAAATAATATAAAAGTTTATTTATATGAAAGTTTACGACCTACACCAATGCTTTCTTTTGCATTAAGAGAATTGAAATGTAAGGGAGGAGTTGTTATAACTGCTTCTCATAATCCTAAAGAATATAGCGGATATAAGGTATATGGTGAGGATGGTGGTCAACTAACAGATGATTTAGCTAAAAAAGTATATAGTTATATTTGTGATGTTAATATTTTTGATGATATTAAGATTGTAGATGAAAAGGTTGCGCTTGAATCTTCAAAACTTGAATATATTGGTGAAAAAATAGACAATATTTATATAGAAAAAGTTAAAGACTTAGTAATTAGAAAAGATTTAGTAAGAGATAATTCAAAGGATTTAAAAATAGTTTATACACCATTGCATGGTAGTGGATATATGCCTGTAACAAGAGTATTAAATGAGTTAGGATATGATAATTTAAAAATTGTTGAAGAACAAAAAAGTCCTGATGGTAATTTTACTACTGTTCCATATCCTAATCCAGAGTTAGAAGAAGTATTTGATTTAGCTATTAAGTTTGCAGAAGTTAATGATTCGGATATAATTTTTGCAACTGATCCAGATTGTGACAGAGTTGGTGTTGTTGTTAAGGATAAAAATGATAAATATAAACTTTTAACAGGAAATCAAATTGGTATTTTGTTATCTGAGTATATATTGATGTCACTTAGTGAAAAAAATCAGTTAGATAACAACGGAACTATTATTAAAACTATTGTTAGTACTGATGTTGTTAAAGATATATGTGATAAATATAATGTTGAACTTTTAGAAGTTTTAACTGGATTTAAATATATAGGTGAAAAAATAAAAGAATTCGAAGAGAATGGTAACCAAAAGTATATTTTTGGATTTGAAGAAAGTTATGGTTATTTAATGGGAACTTTCGTAAGAGATAAAGATGCAGTTATAGCAGTTAATATTATATCTGAGATGGCTTTGTATTATAAGAAAATAGGAAAAACGTTAAATTGTGCTTTAGAAGATTTGTATAAAAAATATGGTTTTTCTTCTGAAGAACTTATTTCCATAGAGCTTAAGGGTAAAGAAGGTCAGGATAAAATTTCAAGATGTTTGGAAACGTTAAGGAACATGGACAAAATACAAATAGAAGGTATGGAGATTTATAAAATTCAAGATTATAAGCTCAGTATTGAGAAAGATTTATCAAATGGAAATGTAGAAAAAATATCATTACCAATTTCTAATGTTTTTAAAGTTATATTTAAAGATAAAAGTTGGTTTGCAGTTAGACCATCAGGGACGGAACCTAAAATGAAGATTTATTTATCTGTTATAGGTATTGATGAAAAATCTTTAAGTTTGAATATGAATCAGTTTAAAGAAAACGTTCTAGATTTAATAGAAAAATGTATGAATCAAAATTAGGAGAATTTATGAATTATAGTGTAAATGATAGACTTTCAAAATTGATATTTATTGAATTAAAAGATTTAACAGTACTTAAAAAAATTAATTCAAATTTATATAAAAAGCTAGAGGGAAAAGAAGTTCTTTTCCCTGTAGATTTAAAAATGGTTACAGATAAAGAAAATCCTAAAAGAAGTGATCTTACAATGGATAAGTTTTTTGTAGGGATGCTTTTATGTATTGGTGGTAATGAAGAATTTATTTATAACGTTTATTATGAAGAAATAATTTTAGATTTTGACAGCAGTCAGGAATTTTATAAAGGATATATTTATTCACTTATACAAAAAAATGAGTTATTTGAAGCGTACATAATGCTTAAGGGACTATCAAAAATTTATTTTAATGACGAGTATAAAGAAAAATTGATAGTAGTTTTATTTAATTTAAAAGACAAAAGTGATTTTTTAAATTACGAATTTAAATTACAAATTGAAGATGCGATTAAAAATTATAGAAATTTTAATAAAGCGTATTTGTATAAATCCATGATGGAACGAGATGATGGAAATTATATTTTAGCGTTAGAAAGTATAGATACGTACATTAAAAAATCTAATGATGGTGAAAATGAGGAAATTAAAAATTATAGGAAGCAACTTATAAGTTATAAAAATTATGAAGATGGTAAAGAAAAAATATATTCTTCTCCTAAAGAGGCTTTGGAAAAGTTAATTCCATTGACTGATATTTTTAATAATGATGCATTGCTTTATTATTATATTGCTATAGCTTGTAGAAAATTGGAAATGTATGAACAGGCGATTTATTATTTAGAATGTTCTAGGAAAATTGATATTGATATTGTTGAAGTAGTAAATGAAATTGGTTTAAATTACGCAAGTTTAAATATGTATGATAAAGCTATAAATTATTTTGAAACTGTTTTTAAAGTTACGAATGCAGTAGAAGTATGTACAAATATAATAATGTGTTATTTTAAGCTAAATGAAATTGAAAAGATGAATAAGTATTTTAATATAGCGAGAAGTATAAATAAAGATGATGAAGTATTGAAAGAATTGGAAAATTTTATCCTTGGAATGAGGTAAAATATGTATGTAGATTTAACCGGATATAAAATATATGTTGGAAGCAAGAAAGATTTAGTATTAAAGCTACAAAAATACCTAATTGATCAAGAGTGTTTTGATAAATTAAATATAGTTTCTGGAAATCCAGAAGTTTTATTAAATGGAATAGAAAATAAAGAATTGAATGGATTTTTCAAAAGGGAAGATAGTTTAATAATACCAGATGGTGTGGGTGTTATTGTGTTGTTAAAAATTTTTAAAAAATATGTTACAGAAAAAATTGCAGGTATTGAGATAATGGAAGAAGTTCTGAAAATTTTAAATAATAGTTTTTCGAGTGCATATTTTTTAGGGGCAACGTCTGAAAATTTGAAACTTGCAATTAAAAATATAAAGAAAGCATATCCTCAAATTAAAATTGAAGGTTTTCATGATGGATATTTTAATGAGGAAGAATTGACTAAAATTATAGAAGATATAAAGAAGAGTAAGCCAAAAGTATTATTTATTGCTATGGGAAGCCCTAAACAAGATATTTTTATAAGCAAGTATATGGATGAGTTGGATTGCAAAATTTTTATGGGTGTTGGTGGAAGTTTTGATTTATATTCTGGAAAAGTTAAAAGAGCACCTAAATTTATGATAAATTTGGGTTTAGAATGGTTGTATAGAGTTTTAAATGAACCATTTAGGATAAAGAGATTAGTAAGTATACCTAAATTTATTTTTAAGAGTATTGATTATCATTTTAAGGATAGATGTAAATGACCAATATTTTATTTGTTTCATGTTATTCAACAGATATAAATAATTCTGCAAGTATAGAATTAATTTATTATATAAATTTATTAGCTAAAAGTGGTAAGTTTAATGTTCATCTTTTAACTATGGATTTTCCTAATAACACTATTTATTATGATTCAGAGATTTCAAAATTTGTACATAAAAATGTTGTAGTACATAGAGTTAAAGGCGGTATTATTCTTGATAGAATGTTACCAAGAGTGTCTTTTAATAGTGATAAAAAGGAATTTAAAAATTATAAATCTATTTTGATAAAAGTTAAAAATATTGTGACTATGGTTGATCCATATATTTCATGGACGTATAAAGCTTTTAAATATTTTAAAGAAAATTTAAAGGATATAAAATTTGATATTATATTAGGAATGCATGAACCACCATCCAGTTTAATTTGTAGTTATAAAATAAAAGATTTTATAAAAAAAAAATATGGTATAAATTCAAATAATATGGAATTAATTCATAGGTGTTTTGATAAAGAAATTTACAAAAATTGTGATAAAAGTTATCCAATAGAATTTTCAAAAAGTAAAATAAATTTGTTGCACGCTGGAGATATTGTGAGTGGAATGAGAGATGTAACAAATTTTATTAAGGCTTTAGATTGCATAAATCAAAATTATAATGAAAAATTTAAAAAATTAAATATAAATTTCTATGGTAATATAAATGATTTTAATCAGGAAAAATTAGTTAAAAGTAAAGATTATATTTGTTTTAAACATAGGGTTTCATATTCTAAAATTATTAATTTTATGATTAATTCTGATGTTCTTATTATATTTGCAAATAAAGAGTTTAAACAAATACCAGCTAAAATATATGACTATATGGGGACTAATTCGTATATTTTGATTATTTTTGAGAGTTATGAAGATCCATTATATAAGTTGGTTAAAAACATTGAAGGAGTAATATGTGTTTTAAATAATTGTGATGACATTGTTATAATGTTGATGAATTTGATAGATAGTTTTAATGTAAATAGCTATTTTGATAGAAGTAATTTTAATAATAATGAAGATATTTATAAAAAATTAGAAAATGTTTTTTATAAGTAATTATAAGGAGTTACATATGCATGTTGTAATAGTTCCATCGTGGTATTCAAATGAAAAAAATGCTGTTTTAGGTAGTTTTTTCAAAGAACAGGCTATAGCTTTGAAAGAATCAGGAATAGATATCACTGTTTGTTATAATGAGATTTTTCCAATTTATAGTTATGATAAACTTAAAAACATATTTATTAATAAAATTACTCGAAATATTGAAGATGGATTAGATACATATAGATATAGAGATTTTAATTATTTATTACATAGTCATAAAAGATTTTTATTATTTAGTAGACGTATTAAAAGATTAATAGATAAGGTTTTAGAAGATAAAGGGAAAATAGATTTAATTCATTTTCATTCCTGTTTTTGGGCAGGAGTGTGTGCACCATATATAAAAAATACATTTAAAATACCATACATTATAACAGAACATACAAGTATATATAACTCCAAAAAAATTAAAAAAAGTTATATGGATTATATTTATAATGCATATAAGAATGCTGATGCCTTGATAAGTGTAAGTAATTCTTTAAAATGTGAAATGTTAGAAATTTTAAATAGAGATATAACTGTTATACATAATTTTATAGATGGACAAAAATTTAATATTATTCAAGAAAATACTGATAATTTAAAGAAGAAATTTAATTTTTTTTCGTTAGCATTTTTGGTTGATGGTAAAGGATTTGAAACCTTAATAAGTGCTTGTGAGATTCTTGTAAGTAAGGGTTATGATTTTTTGTTAGAAATAGGTGGAGATGGCTATTTAAGAAAAAAATTAGAAGAGAATGTGCGAGATAAAAATTTAAGTAATAATATTATTTTTTTGGGTTTGTTAACACGAGAGCAGGTAATATTGAAGATGAATCAATGTGATGCTTTTATATTGGCATCTTGTTATGAAACTTTTGGAGTTGTTTATATAGAAGCTCTTGCTTGTGGTAAACCTGTTATTGCTGTTAAAAATGGGGGAGCTGAAGAAATTATAAATGAAAAAGTCGGTATTTTAGTAGATAAATGTGATTATTTTAAAATTGCTGATGCTATGGAAAAAATGATTTGTAATATTAAATATTATGGTAAAGAATACATTAGGAAATATTTTTTAGATAATTTTGAGAAGCATATTATTATAGCAAAACTAAAGGACGTGTATAAAAATTGTTTAAACATCTAAAGTTAGATTTTATGAAATATATATTGACATCTGACAAAAAAATAAATTTTAATATGATTAAATTTTACATAGTAATTTTGTATTTGATTTTTAATTTTTCTTATATAAGTATATTTGGTGAATTTACATTTTTAGTTAGCTTATTTAATTATTTATTTTATATGATTTTTATTTGTATATTTATGTATGAAGTTTTTAGTAATAGATATGAAGTGGATTTTTATACAATGTTACTTATTATGTTTTTAATATCCACGTGCATTACTATGTATTTGAATTCTTATAGTACATATGAGTATATTAATGAAATAAAATTTATAATTTTAGGGTTATTTCAATTTTTCATTTTTTTTAATGTGTTTGATAACAATATTTATATTAAATTGAAAATACTATCTTCTGTTATACTGTTTGTATGTTTTATATCGCATATATTCAGTATAATAATTTACATATTTAAGATTAGATTTGTTTTTAATAAAGTTTATGGAATTCATTATAATGGATCATTTACAGGTATATATGATAATGAAAATATTTTAGGAATAATTTGTTTTATTGGTATAGTTTTTTCGTTTATTTTTTTAAATTATTATAAAGAAATTATATTTAAACAAATAGCTATAATTAATATTATATTATCAGTTATAATGCTATTTTTAGTTAATGCTCGTAGTGCAGTAATTGCTTTTTTAGTATTTTGTTTTTTATTTACGGCAATTATGTTAAAAAAAAGATGGATAATTGTAAGTTTTATATTATTTTTGATTTCTGTGTATTTGATATTTTTCAATAGAGATATTTTGGTAAAATTGTTAAATGGTAGATATGAAATTTGGGAGCAAGTGTTTTATGTTATTAAAGATAATATATTTTTTGGATATTCAAAAACAGATTCAATAAATGTATTGCTTGATAGTACTATTAGATTTTTATCTGGAGCTAAGGAAGGCGGAACACATAATACGTTTTTAGATGTACTTTTGTCTTATGGATTTGTGGCATTTAGTTTATTTGGTGTGTTTATTACCAGTTATATTATAAAAACTTATAAAATCTTAATAGAAAATATAAATAATTATAATTATATAGTTTTATATTCAGCAATTTTGAGTTTTTTATTTATAGGGATGTTTGAATCTGTTTTGATATATACTCCAAGTTTAATTGGTATTATATTTTGGATGATTTTAGGATATGTTAAAAATAAAAAATTAGAAGTCTGTTAGAGGTCTGAATTCATATCCTTGAGATTTTAAAGTTGATAAAATATTATCTAATATTTCAGCGTTTGTTTTTGAAACGGCATGAAGTAATATTATTGCTCCGTTATGAATTCTGCTAAGTATAGTATTTTCTGCTTTTTCTTTTAAAGGCTGATTTTTCACATCAAAGTCCTTATATGCTAAGCTCCAAAATATGCTTTTGTATCCTAAATCATTAGTAAGTTTTAATGAAAATTCACTAAATTTCCCCATTGGTGGTCTGAAATATTTTGGCATATCTGTGTTAGTTATTTTTTTAAATTCTTCTTCTACTTCTATAAATTCTTTGTTAAATTTATCTATATTTGTAACTTTTGCCATGGATGGATGATTTGATGAATGGTTACATACGAGATGACCTTCATTTACCATTCTTAATATTAAGTCTTTATTTGTTTTTATGTATGGTTTTACAACAAAAAATGCAGCTGGTACTTCGTGTTTTTTTAGTATATCAAGTATTTGAGAAGTATATCCGTTTTCGTATCCTTCATCAAAGGTTAGATATAGAAATTTTTTTTCTGTATTTCCTATATAATGTGCAGAAAAATTTTGAAACATGGGAACTGCATTTTTATTAGGTTCTGGAGGCAAATTATTTTTGTTTGGTACTATATACCAATCTATTTCTTTAGTATTTAAGTTATGATTTGTAGATACTTGTGTGTAGTTTTTTAATTCGGTATCTTTACATATGTAAGTTGATGAAATTAAATTTGTAAATAAAAGAAAGAATAAAATGATAGCTTTATTCAAAATAAATCCTCCTTGATAATTTAGAATATTTTAATTTTATTATGCAACTATTTAATGTTATAAATAAGTGTAAATATAAGTTTTATTAAGTATTTTTTGGGAAAGGTAAGTTTTATGAGATTAGGAATAATTGGTTTGCCTAATGTAGGCAAAAGTACGTTGTTTAATGCTATAACAAAAGCTGGTGCAGAATCAGCTAATTATCCATTTTGTACTATAGAGCCAAATGTTGGTGTCGTTACTGTACCAGATAAAAGGCTTGATGATTTAGAAAAAATATATAATTCTAAAAAGAAAGTTTATACATCTGTTGAATTTTATGATATAGCTGGGCTTGTTAGAGGAGCTAGTAATGGAGAAGGATTAGGAAATAAATTTTTATCAAATATACGAGAAGTTGAAGCAATTGTACATGTTGTAAGATGTTTTGAAGACGAGAATATTGTACATGTTGATGGAAAAGTTAATCCAGTGAGAGATATAGAAACTATAAATTTTGAATTGATATTATCAGATTTAGAAATTATTGAGAGAAGAATTGAAAAAGTTGGTAAATTAGCACGTTCTGGTGATAAAGAATCTAAATTAGAATTTGAGATTTTGGATAAAGTAAAAAAACATTTAGAAAATGGAAAAATGGTTAGAAGTATGGAGTTAACAAAGGAAGAAAATGATAGAATTAAAAAATATTTCTTAATAACTAATAAGAAGACTTTATATGTTTGTAATATATCTGAAGATGAATTTATTTCAGGTGAGGAAAATGGGTTTGTAAAAAAAGTTAAAGATTTTGCTTTGGAAGAGAAATCAGAAGTTATTGTTTTATGTGCAAAGTTTGAGGAGGAATTATCAATACTTGAGGAAGAAGATAGAAAAGAGATGATGAAAGAATATAATTTGAATGAATCAGGTCTTGATAAATTAATAACTTCAAGTTATAGGTTGTTAGGACTTATTAGTTATTTAACTGCTGGTGTTCAGGAGGTTAGGGCTTGGACTATTGTTGGTGGTACAAAGGCACCTCAAGCTGCTGGTAAAATACATTCTGATATTGAAAGAGGTTTTATAAGAGCTGAAATTATTTCTTTCGATAAACTTGTTGAATGTGGAAGTGAAGCTATTGCTAAGGAAAAAGGATATTATCGTTTAGAAGGTAAGGATTACATTGTCCAAGATGGAGATGTTATCAATTTTAGATTTAATGTTTAAATTTATTTTGAAAGGTGATTTGTATGATAAATAAAATATTTAAAATTACAATATATGTAAATAATCAAGAGGAAGCAAAGAAATTTTGGGTTGATAAAATGGGATTTGAAGTTAAACGTGAAGAGAATATGATGGGAGAGCATAAGTGGTTGGAAGTTTCTCCTAAAGATGATGATAGTACAACATTTGTTTTGTATGATAAAAATCTTATGAAAAGTCAAAATCCTTCTATTAATGTTGGGCATCCATCTGTTATGTTGTATACTAAAGATATTGATAAAAGTCATAGTGATATGAAATCTATAGGTATAGTTGTTGGGGAGGTTATGAATTATCCTTATGGAAAAATGTATAATTTTTTTGATAATGATGGAAATACATATTTGCTTTATTCTGATAAGTAAGAGACTATCTTTTAAGATAGTCTTTTTTTTTTTTGTTTTAAAAATTTAAATTACTAGACATAATTCTTTACATGAACTAAACTAATAATATCTTTCGTGAGGAGGTAAGTAGGTGTTAGAAAAATATATAGATGAACTTTATGAGAAAAATGATTTGGATGATGAGAAGCTTTTATATATTTTGGAAAATATAGACGATAAATCAAGAGAATATTTGGTTGATAAATCTCACAAAACTCGTATGAAAACTTATGGTAATAAGGTTTTTATGAGAGGTCTTATTGAGTTTACTAATTATTGTAAAAAAAATTGTGAGTATTGCGGAATTCAAAATAAAAATAGAAAAGCTGACAGATATAGATTGACCTATGAACAAATTATGGAATGTGCTGAAATTGGAGATAGACTGGGATATAAAACTTATGTTCTTCAAGGTGGTGAAGATCCATATTTTAATGATGAAAGAATGATTGAAATAATTAAAGGTATTAAGAAAAGGTTTCCAAATAATGCAATAACTTTATCTCTTGGTGAAAGAAGCTATGATTCGTATAAAAAAATGTTTGATGCAGGTGCTGATAGATATTTATTGAGACATGAAACGGCTTCAAAAGAGCTTTATGAGTGGCTTCATCCAGGTGAAGTTTTTGGAGATAGGATAAAGTGTTTGTATAATTTAAAAGAAATAGGTTATCAATTTGGAGCAGGTTTTATGGTTGGGCTTCCATGTCAAACTAATGAAGATTTGGTTAAAGATTTAAGATTTGTGAAAGAAATTGAACCACATATGTGTGGAATTGGTCCATTTATTCCACAAAAAGAAACATCTTTGGGAGAATATTCATCAGGAACTCTTGAAGATACTATAACAATGCTTGCTTTGGTTAGACTTCTTTTACCGAATGTTTTACTTCCTGCAACAACGGCACTTGGAAGTATTGACAAAGTTGGACGAGAAAAAGGAATAAAAGCAGGAGGAAATGTTGTTATGCCGAATTTATCTCCAACGAATGTTAGAGAAAAATATGCTTTATATGATGGGAAAATTTGTACGGGTGACGAAGCGGCAGAATGTAGGAAATGTATAGAAAGAAGAATTAATAATGCAGGATTTGAAATAGCTGTAACTAGAGGAGATAACGTAAAATGGAGTCAAGAAAATCCTCATGTTCCTCAATATGATGATAAGATTGTAGATATAAATGGGATACTTGGATTTTAAATTTGAAGGAGATTTTAATAATATGTTTATAGATCATGATTATATTGAAAAAATTTTAGAAGACTCTAAAAATGTATCTAAAGATGAAATTCAATCTGTAATTGATAAAGCTAGAAGACGAGAAGGACTTAATCATAAAGAAGTTGGGATACTTCTTCAAGTTGAAGATAAAGATCAACTTGATGAGATATATAAACTTGCTGGAGAAATTAAAGAATCAATATATGGTAAAAGAATTGTTATGTTTGCACCGTTATATGTAAGTAATTATTGTGTAAATAATTGTGTTTACTGTGGTTATAAGAGAGATAATAAATTTATAAGGAGAAAACTTACGCAAGAAGAGGTTGCGAATGAAGTTAGAATTCTTGAAAGTATGGGACATAAGAGGCTTGCTCTTGAAGTTGGTGAAGATCCTATAAATGTACCTATAGATTATATTTTAGAGTGTATAGATACCATATATAAAACTCAGAATGATAATGGTGAAATTAGAAGGATAAATGTTAATATTGCTGCTACTACTGTAGAAAATTATAAAAAATTAAAAAATGCAAACATAGGAACATATATACTTTTCCAAGAAACATATCATAGACCTACTTATGAAAAAATGCATCCAAAATCAATAAAGGGTAACTATGAATATCATTTAACTTCTTTTGATAGAGCTATGGAAGCTGGAATTGATGATGTTGGTGGTGGAGTATTGTTTGGATTGGCAGATCCAAAATTTGAAGTGTTAGCACTTATGCTTCACAACGAGTATTTAGAAGAAAAGTTTAAGGTTGGATTTCATACAATTTCTGTTCCAAGATTAAAGAAAGCTGAAGGAATGAATCTTAAAGATTTTCCTAATATTTTAGATGATGAAACTTTCAAAAAGATAGTAGCGATTATAAGAATAGCTGTGCCATTTACAGGGATAATTTTATCTACAAGAGAGAATCAAGAAATGAGAAGAGAGCTTTTAAAGTATGGAGTTTCTCAAATTAGTGCAGGTTCTGTTACTGGAGTTGGAGGATATAAGGAAAAAGAGGAAGGAAAAAATGTTAATCAATTTGAAACATCAGATGAGAGAAGTCCTCTTGAAGTTTTAAAGGAACTTGTAGATGATGGATATATTCCAAGTTATTGTACAGCATGCTACAGAAAAGGGCGTACTGGAGAAAGATTTATGTCACTTGCTAAAAGTGGAGAAATTCAAAATGTTTGTGAACCTAATGCTTTAATGAGTTTAGTTGAATATGCTTTGGATTACGGAGATGATGAATTTAAAAATAAGGTAGAAGCACTTATAGATGATGTTAAAAATAGTTTTGATAAACAAAATGTTAGAAACATGGTAGAAAATAGAATTGAGAAACTTAAAGATGGGGAGAGAGATTTATATGTTTAGTACACCAAATTCTAATAGAAAACATATTGGAATTTATGGAAAGACTAATGTTGGTAAATCATCATTAATAAATAAAATTATGGGACAGGAAGTATCCATAATTTCTCCTATCGAAGGAACCACAACAGACCCTGTTTCTAAGGCGATGGAATTAATTCCAGTTGGACCAGTTCTTTTTATTGATACTGCAGGAATTGGAGATACTACAGAACTTGGGAAATTAAGATTTGATAAAACTTATAAAACTTTGAAGAGAGTGGATTTAGGAATATATGTTTTTGATGTAAATGATATAGATTATAATTTATATGAACAAATGAGGATTAATTTTAAAAAATTTAATATACCATATATAATTGTTATAAATAAAATTGATTTAGTTGGTGAAGAAAAATTAAATTTATTAAAAGAGGAATTTAAGGATTCTATTTTAGTTTCTACAGAAACTGAATTTGGAATTGAAGAATTAAAAAATAAACTTATAAAAATTTTAGAAGAAAATCAATATGAAATTCCTATAATTGGAGATATTTTACCTTACAATAGTAAAGTAATAATGGTTGTACCTATTGATTCTGAAGCTCCTAAAGGAAGAATAATATTACCACAAGTTCAATGTATTAGAGATTGTCTTGATCATGGTATAAAAAGTTATGTTGTTCGTGATACGGAACTTAAAGAGGCACTTGAAGATATAAAAAATGTAGATTTAGTTATTACAGATTCTCAAGTATTTAAAAAAGTATCTGAAATTCTGACTTCAAACATAGAACTTACAAGTTTTTCAATTTTATTTGCCAGACATAAGGGAGATTTAGATACATTTGTTGAAGGAGTTAAGAAAATTGCAAAATTAAATCAAAATTCTAAAATATTAGTTTCAGAAAGTTGTACTCATAATATTTCTCATGAAGATATTGGAAGGTTTAAGATACCAAATTTATTGAATAAAAAGGTTGGTTTTGAACTTAAATATGATTTTGTTGTAGGACATGATTTTCCAGATAATATTGATGAATATGATTTGGTTATACACTGTGGAGCGTGTATGATTAATAGAAAAAGTGTTATAAATAGAGTTAACTTTTGTAAAGAAAGAAATATTAGTATAACTAATTATGGAGTTATTCTTGCGTATTTAACAGGAATTCTTGATAGAGCTATAAATATTTTTAATAAAGAAAAGAGAACAAGTTAAACTTGTTCTCTATTTTTATTTTTGAGAATATTTTTGATGTAATAATTCATGAGCTATACCTTCTCCAGGTTTACCCATATATTTTTCATACATTCTTATTAGTGCAGGATTTTGGTGTGATTTTCTATATTTTAAATTTTTATCTTGATTATATAAAACATTTCCTCTTAATTTTCTGAAATCAATTTTTTCTCTCATTTCTGGAGTAACTCTTGGTTGACCACCACCGTTTATACAACCACCAGAGCAAGCCATAACTTCTATAAAGTGATATTGTTTTTTCTCAAGAAGTCCTTCATTTTTCATTTTAAAGAAGTTGCTCGCACCATTTACAACGGCAACGTTATATTTTTGATTGTTTATTTCAACTGTAGCTTCTTTAATTCCTTCAAATCCACGAACATCAGTGTATTCAATTTTATCTAAATCTTTCTCTTCTATCATATCTTTTGCACTTCTAAGAGCTGCCTCCATAACTCCACCTGTTACACCGAAAATTGCTCCGGCACCTGTATATAGTCCCATAGCTTCATCCATTTCACCATCTTCAAGAGAGGAGAAATCAATTTTTAATTCTTTTAACATCATTCCAAATTCACGTGTAGTTATAACAGCATCTATATTTCTTATACCATTGTTAACCATTTCTGGTCTATCTGCTTCATATTTTTTTGCTGTACATGGCATAATTGTAACTGTAAATACTTTCTTAGGGTCAAGGTTTTCAAGTTCAGGATAATAAGATTTACTTGCAGCTCCAAAAATTTGTTGAGGAGACTTTGCAGATGATAAATTATCTAGAAGTTCTGGAAAATGATTTTCTGCAAGTCTGACCCATGCAGGGCAGCAAGAAGTAAACATTGGGAATTTTGTATCATTATTTTTAATTTTATTTACTAATTCAGTTGCTTCTTCCATTATTGTTAGGTCTGCTCCGAAATTTAAATCGAATATTTTATCAAAACCGATTTTTCTTAGTGCTGTGTAGATTTTATTAGTAACATCTATACCGTAATCCATTTTGAAAAGTTCACCAAGTGATGTTCTTACAGAAGGAGCCATTGCAACAATAACATGTATTTCAGGGTCTTCAAGAGCTGTTTTAACTCTATCTATGTGAGATTTTTCATATAAAGCGTCAACTGGACAAACGTTTACACATTGACCGCATAGTATACAATTTGTATCATCAAAGCAATCAAAGTTTTGAGGTCCTACAACAATGTCACCATTAACATCGTGAAATATTATAGAATTTGTTCCAACTTTTTCTCTGCATGTAGCAACACAACGTCCACATTTTATACAACGAGATTTGTCTAATACTATAGATTTGCTTCTGTCATCTATATATGATGCATGATCTTTAACAATAAAAGGTTTTGATGCTCTAGCTTTGGTTTCTACAACTAATGGAAGAAGTTCGCAAGTTTCACGTCTTTTACATTTTCCACAGGTAAAATTATGAGAGTCTAAAATTTTTGAGATGTTTTCTTTTATTTTTTCATTAACTTTTTCACTATTCGTATGTATGACCATGTTATCCTTTGCGATTGTTGAACACGAATGCGCTAAATCTTCTTGACCTTCTATTTCAACAAGGCAAACACCGCATTTATTTACATTTAAGCAATCTTCTAAGAAGCATAGAGTTTTTATTTTTATATTGTTTTCTTTTGCTATTTGTAAAATAGTTTGATTTTCTTCAGTTGATATTTTTTTGTCATTAATAATCAGATTTATCATAGAATAACCTCCAAACTTTGAAAATTTGCAAAAAAATTAGAAATATTACGTTTTAATTTTAACATATAATAAATAAATTATCATCAAAAATATAATTAAATTATGAATTTCGATTCAAACAAAATCTCAAATATTTCACGTGAATGTATTTTGCCCTAAAAAATTTAAAATTTTCAAAAAAGAGAGAGATTGTTCTAATTGTTAAAATTTTAATATTCACATGAAATAAATGATATTTCGTTTGAATTTTGGCGGTTTATATGGAAAAAGTCCAATGAATAAATCATTGGACTTTTTTTATTTATTATTTTCCATAATAAACTCTTCAAGATTTGATTTTATAACTGAAACTTTTGGTCCGTATATAACTTGTATACCGTTTCCGTTTTTAATAACTCCTGAAGCACCTGTTTGTTTTAAAAGAGTTTCATTAACTAGAGAAGGGTCTTTAACGGTAGTTCTTAAACGAGTAGCACAATTATCTAAATCTTCGATATTTTCAATTCCACCTAGACCTTCTGCAATGCTAGCAGAGATATTATTTTTTGATTCTTGTTTATTTTGAAAATCTTTTTTAGTGTAAAGTTTAGATTCTTCTCCATCATCTTCACGACCAGGAGTTTTAAGATTTAATTTTAGAATTAATGTTTTAAATAATACGTAGTAAATTATTGCGTAAGCGATACCAACAATTATAATCCATTGAGCATTTGTTCTTTTTAATCCAGGAAGAAGTCCATATAACACAAAATCTATGAAACCACCTGAGAATGTTTGTCCAACTCCTACGTTAAATATGTGCATTAACATGAATGAAAGTCCGCATAACACTGCGTGTATACCATAGTACAAGAATGGAGCAACGAATAAGAAAGTAAATTCTATAGGCTCTGTTATACCAGTTAAAAATGAAGTTAATGCTGCTGAAAATAATAGTCCTTTAACAGCTATTTTTCTATCAGATTTTGCAGTATGATACATTGCTAATGCTGCTGCAGGTAATCCAAACATCATGAAAGGAAACTTACCAGCCATGAATCTAGTTCCCATTGCAACTTCAAAAACTCCAGTAAAATTTGGATCTGCAAGTTGAGCAAAGAAAATATTTTGAGCACCTTCTACAAGTCTTCCACCTATTTCTAAAGTTCCACCAACAGCAGTTTGCCAGAATGGTAAATAGAAAACATGGTGCAAGCCAAAAGGAATAAGAGCACGTTCTATATATCCATATATAAAAGTTCCAAGATAACCTGTAGTTTGAACCAAATTACCTAAAGCTGTTATTCCTTTGAAAACTGTAGGCCAAATAAATACCATAATAAATCCTAAAACTATTGCACCTAAAGCAGAAATTATAGGAATAAATCTAGTTCCTTCAAAGAATGACAGTGTTGGAGTAAATTCAACTTTATAAAATTTATTGTGAAGGAATGCAACAAGTAAACCAACTATTATACCACCGAAAACACCCATTTGTAGAGTATTTTGTATACCAACGGCAGTTGTTAAAGAACCTGGTGCTAAACTTGTTATAACTTCACCATCAACAACATTTACTATGTCAAAAACTCTAAGTCCTGCTGCAATAGTAGCGTGCATAACAAAAAACGCAACTGCACCTGATAAAGCAGCAGTAGCTTTTTCTGATTTAGCCATACCGATTGCAACACTTATGGCAAAAATTATAGGAAGATTACCGAAAACTATGTCTCCAGCATCTCTAAGTACAGAAAGGATACTATACAATATAGTATTTTCTCCTAGTATTCCAGATAAACCATAGGCTGAAATTAGGGTTTGATTTGTAAATGAACCACCAATTCCAAGTAACAAACCCGCAACTGGAAGTAACGCTATAGGTAACATAAAGGATCTACCTACACGTTGAAGGACTGCAAAAACTTTGTTTTCTTTTTTCATTTAAGTGACCTCCTTCTAAATATCCAAAAAATAATTATACAAAAATGTAATAAAAATTACAATTGTAAACATATGAAGGTTTATTTTTATAATTTTTAGGAAAAATAATATTTTTGTAAATTAATTAAAAGTATTTCAAATAAAGTATATGTAAATTAATAAAAAAAATTCTTTAAAGTATTGAGTAAATTGGAATAACCAATTTTAGAAATAAAATTAACTTATTTGAAACTAAAATTTATTTTTTTAGTTATATAATGGTTTAATTATCTAAAAAATTTTAACTGGTTAGGAGGTTTTAAATGTTCAGTTTATTTAAACATTTAAAAAAATATAAAAATTTAATCTTAGCTATTGTTATTTTAATTTTTATTCAATCTATAATGGAACTTCTTTTACCGACTATTATGTCTCAGATTATAGATGAAGGTATTGTGAAAAAAAATATGAATTATATAAATTTTGAAGCAATTAAAATGGTTGTTGTAATTTTAATTGCAGTAGTAAGTTCCTTAAGTTCAGTATTTTTAGCATCAAGAGTTGCAGTTAAGTTTGGTCAAGACATACGTAGAAAAGTATTTGTAAAAGTACAAAGTTTTTCATCACGTGAGTTTAATAAATTTGGAGTTGCATCACTAATAAATAGAACAACAACTGATATAACTCAAGTTCAAAATTTAACTTTAATGATGCTTAGAATGATGATATTTGGACCAATTATGGCAATTGGAGGACTTATAATAGCAGTTTATAAGGATTTTAAATTATCAACTATTTTGATGATTTCTATACCAATTTTAATGGCAACAGTTTTTATTATTGGATTGAAAACTGTGAAATTATTTTCTTCAATACAGAAAAAATTGGATAAAGTAAATTTGATTTCTAGAGAAAATTTAACAGGTATAAGAGTTATTAGAGCGTTTAATAAGCAAAGATATGAAGAAAAGAGATTTGATGAAGCAAATAAAGATTTAACAAAATCTACAATGACTGCTTATAAAATTTTTGCGAGACTCATTCCTCTTATGATGCTTATATTTTATTTAAATTCTGTTGCTGTTATATGGTTTGGTAGTCAAAGAGTTGGTGGTGGAACATTAATGGTTGGAGATTTGATAGCATTTATCCAATATTCAAACCAAATAATGATAGCACTTATGATGTTTTTCATGCTCTTTGGTATGATTCCAAAAGCTATTTCATCAGCAAAGCGTATTAATGAAGTTTTGGAAACAGATTTTTCAATAACAGATTTGGAAACAACTCAAAATCTTAATAGAGATAGTGAATGTTCTCTTAAATTTGATAATGTTAGTTTTTCTTATAACAATTCAGGTGAATATGACCTTGAAAATATAGATTTTGAATGTAAAGCAGGAGAAACTATTGCAATAATTGGTGGTACTGGTTCGGGTAAATCTACTATTTTAAATCTTATAACTAGATTTTACGACACAAGCAAAGGACGAATTATGTTAAACGGTATTGATATAAGAGAGCTTTCACAAAAAGAATTGAGAAAGCAAATTGGATATGTACCACAGAAAGCTGTTTTATTTTCTGGAACAGTTCGTTCAAATTTGTGTTATGGTAAAGAAAATGTAACAGAAGAGGAAATGATAGATTCTTTGAAAATTGCACAAGCTTATGATTTTGTATTTGGACTTGAGAAAAAATTAGATTCTGATGTTTCTCAAGGGGGCTCTAATTTATCAGGAGGACAAAAACAAAGATTATCTATAGCAAGAGCACTAGTTAGAAGACCAAAGATATATTTATTTGATGATAGTTTTTCAGCTCTTGACTTTAAAACAGATTCAAAATTAAGAGCTGCTCTTAAAGAAAATGTGAAAGATTCTATAGTTATAATTGTTGGGCAGAGAGTTACGTCAGTTATGCATTCTGATAAAATAATTGTTATAGATAATGGAAAAATTGTTGGTATCGGAAATCATAAAGAGCTTTTAGAAAATTGTGAAGTTTATCAAGAAATTGCAAAATCTCAATTGTCAGAGGAGGAATTATCATGAAAAATTTAGATGTAAAGTCTTTCTCTGGGGCTAAACCTAAAGATTCTAAGAAAACAACAAAGAGATTATTTGGTTATTTTAAAGTTAGATCTAAATTGTTATTTTTAATTGTTTTATTTGCTATACTAGGACAGTTATTTAATATTTTAGGTCCTAAAATTATGAGTATAGCTGTTAATGAAATTTTTGATGGATCAGTTAGAATTGCAAACGGTGTGGGAGGCATTAATTTTGGATTTATCGGAAAAATAATTTTAATACTTATTCTTGTTTATGTAACTGGATGTCTATTTACTTATTTGCAGAACTATATTATGGCTAATGTTGGTCAAAATACTATGTATGATATAAGAAAAGATATAAATCTTAAGATATCGAAGATTCCTTTAAAGTATTACGACGCAAAAACACATGGTGAAGTTTTGAGTAGACTTACAAATGATGTTGAGTTAGTAAGTACAACTATACAAGAAAGTTTAACTCAATTTATTTCCTCTTTAATAACGATAGTTGGAGTTATAGTTGTTATGATAACTATAAGTCCCATTATGACTGCTATTGCAATAGGAATTTTATTTATAGGTACTAATTTTATAAAACCTATGGTGTTAAAATCTCAGAGATATTTTAGAGAACAACAAAAATATATAGGAAATTTAAATGGATATATTGAAGAAATGTATTCAGGACATAATGTTATAAGAGCTTTTGGACGTGAACCTAATAATATTGAAAAATTTGATGAGATTAACAATAATCTTTATCAAAGTGGTTGGAAATCTCAGTTTATTTCAGGGATTATAATGCCTATAATGATGTTTATAAATAATATAAATTACATTGTTATAGCGATAGTAGGTGGATATTTTGCAATAATTGGTAAAATTGGAATTGGTGATATACAAGCATTTATACAGTATTCACGTCAATTTGGTATGCCAATAAACCAACTTGCAAGTATTTCAAGTATTTTTCAATCTACTATAGCGGCTGCTGAGAGAATATTTGAATTTTTAGACGAAGAAGAATTTTCTAGTGATTTAAAAGATGGAAAAGAAATTGAAAATGTAAAAGGACATGTTACTTTTGAAAATGTAAAATTTGGTTATTTTCCTGATAAAATTCTTATGAATAATATTAATATTGATGTTAAACCAGGTCAAAAAGTTGCGATTGTTGGTCATACAGGTGCAGGAAAAACAACACTTATAAATCTTTTAATGAGATTTTATGAAATTAATTCTGGTAGTATAAAAATTGATGGTGTTGATATTTCACAAATGAGTAGAGAGTATTTAAGAAGTCTTTTTGCCATGGTTCTGCAAGATACATGGTTATTTAATGGAAGTATAAAAGAAAATTTATCTTATAGTAAAATTGGTGCTACAGATGATGAAATTTTATCAGCATCTAAATCAGCTCATACAGATGAATTTATTAGATTACTTGAAAATGGATATGATACAGTTTTAAATGAAGATGCATCTAATATTTCTCAAGGACAAAAACAACTTTTGACAATAGCTAGAGCGATAATTGCAGATCCTAAAATTCTTATATTAGATGAGGCTACAAGTAATGTAGATACAAGAACGGAAGTTTTAATTCAAAATGCAATGAAAACACTTATGAAAGGCAGAACAAGTTTTGTTATAGCCCATAGGCTTTCTACTATAAAGGATGCGGATATAATTCTTGTTATGAAACAAGGGGATATTATAGAACAAGGAAATCATGATCAGCTTATGGAACAAAATGGAGTTTATGCTGATTTGTATAATAGTCAGTTTTCAGAAGAAGCGTAATGTTTTTTAAAAATTAAAATTGAGGTGTAATTTAATGACTAAAACAAATTTAATAAACAAGGAAAGGTATGATAATGCACCAATAATTAAAAGACTATTTGCGTATTTGATTGACATTTGTATATATGCACCGCTAGCATTTTTGTTTATTTTATCTTCAAAAGTTTATGCTTTTGAAAATAATACTCAAAAATCATATTTTATGATTATTTGTTTGATAATAGTTTCAATATTTTTGTTTGCGTACATTCCTAAAAAATTAAATGGACAGACAATAGGAAAGAAAATTATGGGAATTCGAATAAAACATATTAATGATGGCGATGAACTTTCTTATTGGATGTATTTTTTGAGAGAGTATTTTGCAAAAATAGGAATGGGAATTTTAATAATTCCAATGATGTTTCTTTATTCTATTTTTGTTGGAATAGCTAAACGAAGTTTCCCCAAAACTTTTATGTTAGATCATTTATTTTCTGTAAGAGTTATTGATGTCAGAAAAAATATAAAGCAAGTATAGGTCTTCTATACTTGCTTTTTTAATTGATTCTATATGGTTGATTTATAGGCGTATTATTTTCATCAAAATCTTGTTTAATTAACTCACCAGTAGTAGTACGAGTTATTGATGATATTAAACTTCCATTACTTCTACGTTCTTGAGTTATAGAAGATCCATTTGCGTAAGTTATGGTACCAAGTGATTCTCCACTTGGAAGTGTATTTGATCTTGTTGATGAGGTTATAAATCCATTTTCATCATATGTACGTGATTCATATTGGGTAGGAGAAGAGATACTTTCTTCAATTAATTTTCCATCTGAGCTAAGTTTTTTAAAGGATAATATTTCGTTACCAAGCTGTTTTGTTATTAATTTATTTCCATCATCATCTATTGATTCTGAATGAATGATGTTCATCATAGTGTGTCATAATAAATCTTTCTGTTTTTCCATTAGCATGTGTAACAATTCTAGTTTTTGTGTCATCTGGATTTTTTGTTATATGTTCTATTGCTCCAGTAGATTCGTTTTTAATTATTTGAGAAAGTAATTTGAAGTTGGTAGCATCATATATAGCACTTTTTTTAACATCAAATTCTTTCGATTGCTCACTTGAAAAAGAATTTCTTGTTACAATGATTTTTGGCGAAGATGATCCATCACCATAGTCAAGCATTGTTCTTTTAGTAACATGCAAAGGTGTACCTACACTTTTTATAGAATCAACTATTATATTTCCATTTTGAGTTGTAATATTAATTTCTTTACTGAGTCCATACTTGTTATGAGTAAGTATATTAAAAGCAACACCTTCTTCAGTTATTTGTCTTTTACCTGTTGGTTTATTTACTTTTTGAAAACTAGCATCTGAAGTTTTTTTAACATTTATCGTCGAGTTAACTCTAACATTAAAATTATTAGATAAATAAGAATCTTTACCCCAATATAAAAATTTTATTTTTAAATTTTCATTAGAAGTTTTGGTAATTGGTGCTTTATCTGGATTCATAATGGCTTCACTTAGTAGTCTTACAGTAGAAGGTTTGTGAAAATTTTTAGGGTCATATTTTCTAGGTGGTGTATCAGTTACGGGTTTATCTAACAAAGCAGATATTTTTTCAGTAATTTTATTTGTACTCGTTTGAGATAGTACTTTTAAATTGAAAGGATTATATATGGTTGTTTCTTCTATAATAAAATCTTTAGTATTTTGATCGTAATTAGAGTATCTAGTTAAAGTAATTTTTGGCTGATTTGATGATGAAGAAGCTTGTGAGGAAGTTGATGCACTATCTCCGAAATCGAGAATTGTTGATTTAAAAGTATAGTTTGGAGTTCCTTCGCCTTTTTTTGAGTTTACAATAATTTTTCCATTTTCTTCAAATATATCAATTTCTTTTTTTAAACTATTTTTACTAATGTATGTATTTTGAAATTAATTCCATCTGCTGTAAGTCTTTTCTTGAATTTTGTTGATATCAATGGAGAATAATCAGAGTTAGAAGTTTTTTTAACACCTATATATGCACCAGATCGTATATTGAAATTGCGAAATGAATGTCCAGTCCTTCCAGAATGTAGAAAACTTGCTCTTAAATTTCCATTTGATAGTCTTTGAATAAATGATTCTGTAGGATTTTTAATAGCTTCACTTAATAGTTGAAGTGTAGAAGGTTTAGAAAATAGAGGATTAGGCATTGCGTTGACATGTTGTTTTAAAGTTAATAGAGTCATAATATTACTAGAAATAAAAATAGAGCTATTGATACATATTTTTGAAAAGTTTCTCATTTTATATCACCTTTTAATTGATTTTATATGGATTATTCAATGGATCGTTATTTGTATCAAAGTCTTGTTTAAATGTTTCTCCGGCAGAGTTAGTTGTTAGTATTGATATTAAACTTCCGTCACTTCTTCGTTCATAGGTTGTTGTTGAGGAATTTGATGATGTTGTTTCAAAACTTGAATCATCTGAAAATTTATAGTTTGATGTAGTAAAAATCAGAGAACCATCTTGATTATATTTTTTTGTTTCTGTTGCATTTCCATCTGCATTGGTTGTTTTTGAAAATAAAGTTTTACCATTTGGATTTATAATTGTGTAAAGAGAACTACCGTCTGGATTTTTCATAATTTTTGTTTTTGTATTATTTTCATTTATTGTGATTGATTCGCTTTGTTTTGTTGCTTTATTTTTAGTTTTTTGTGAGATTAAATTTAAGTTTAGAGGATTGTAGATACGAGTTTCTTCAATATCAAAAACATTTGAATTTTCATCAGAAATAGAATATCTTTTTACGGTAATTTTAGGTTTAGATGAAGAAGATTGAGAAGAAGTTGATGCACCATCTCCAAACTCAAGAGTTGTTCTTTTTAAAATATAATTAGGAGTTCCATATCCTTTCGTAGAATTAACTACGATATTTCCATTTTCTGTTGAAATGTTAATTTCTTTTATGAGTCCCGATTTACTTTTGGTATAAATACTAAAAGCTACGCCATTTTCTACTAATTTTCTTTGATTTCTTTGTAGATTTAAATGCTTAAAAGGAGTACTATGTGATTTTTTAACATATATAGTGGATCCAGCTTTAACTGGAAAATTATTGGGTGTATGGTTTGTTTTGCCAGAATATAAAAAACTTGCTTTTAATTGTCCGTTTGAAAGTTTACTTAAAAATGCTCCAGATTCATTTCTAAATACTTCACTTAGCAATCGTATTGTAGAAGGTTTTGAATAATGAGTTATCGGTGAAGAATGAGTTGTTTTATTACATAAAATTAGCATAGCTATGTTAGTTGAAATGAAAATTGAATTATTAATAAATGTTTTTGAGATTTTTTTCATTAGTACCACCTTTTAAAAAACTAATTAATTCTGTATGGAGCGTTTAATGGTTTGTTATTTACATCAAAATCTTGTTTAAATATTTCTCCATTGGAAGTAGTAGATGTTATAGATATCAAACTTCCATCATTTCTACGTTCGTAAGTT
>NZ_LXFF01000035.1 GCF_001655775.1 Candidatus Arthromitus sp. SFB-turkey | reverse complement strand
TTTCATGTTATTCCTCCTTCTTTATTGTTAAAATTTATAGTGTTTTAATTTTTTAATCTCTTTTTCCTTTTTAGATTCTATCATTCGTCTTTAACTAGTTTCATATCTTCTTTTCTTATTCTTATATTTTCAAGATCTTTATAATAATTCTTTAGTTTAGCTTTTTATAATTTACAGAATTCCCTTTAAAGTTTATCATAATTTATGATATACAAATACTCCAAAGTTAGAAATTGTTTTCTTATTCCATCTCTAACTAGTGATTAAATGTTTAATACCTTGAGATTTTTCTCCATACCTTTACTTAATCCATTTTCTCAAAAACTTTATCTCTTGTTCTATGCTTAAAAATATATTTTATATTAATTTTAACTAGTATAGAGATTTTTAATACTGTTAATGCTATAATATCAAAATAATACTTATTAAATTCTTTTTAAAAAGGAGAAAATATGGTTTCAAAACACACATTAAAATTCAAAGATTTAAATTGTTATGAATGTGCTGAAAAAATCAAAAATGAACTTTTAAAAATTTCATATATATCTCAAATAAATGTAGATGTTTTAAATCAAAAATTAGATTTAGAGCTTAACAATTCATCAAACTTAGATAGAAAACTTGAAGATATTAAAAAACTTTGTGTACAAATAGAACCTGAAATGAATTTTGTAGATTCAAATAAAAATACTAATAATAAACTTTATCCATTTACTTTCGGAATATTTTTATTTATAATTTCATTCTTCTTCAAATCATCAGTTCAATTTTCATTTCTAATATGTTTTATAAGTTATATTTTAATAGGTTCAAATGTTTTGAAAAAAACACTTTTTAATCTTAAAAAAGGAATTTTATTTGATGAAAACACTCTTATGACTATAGCAACAATTGGAGCATTTTTAATTGGAGAATTTCAAGAGGCTGTTGCTGTTATGATATTTTCAAGGATTGGAGAATTCATTCAAGACAAAGCTATAAACAAATCCAGATTATCAATTTCAAAACTCATGGATATAAAACCAGAAACTGCAAATCTTGAAATAGAAAATTCTATAAAAACTGTTCATCCTAGCGAAATTAAAATTGGAGATGTAATTGTTGTAAAACCTGGAGAAAAAATTCCATTAGATGGGGAAATAATTTTTGGTGAGTCATCTTTAGATACAAGAGCTTTGACAGGTGAATTTTTACCCAAAGAAGTTAAAAAAGACGATTTAGTCTTGTCTGGATGTATAAATATCGATTCATTAATTAAAATAAAAGTTTCATCTGAATTTAAAGATTCAACCGTTTTAAAAATTTTAAATCTTGTTGAAAATGCACATTCTAGAAAATCAAATACAGAAAATTTTATTACAAAATTTTCAAAGATTTATACTCCAATAGTTGTATTAACGGCTTTCTTAATAGGAATATTACCTCCTTTATTAATAGCTGGAGCTACTTTTTCAACTTGGATATATAGAGCATTAATATTTTTAGTTATATCTTGTCCATGCGCTTTAGTTATATCAATACCTCTAAGTTTTTTCAGTGGTATAGGTGTCGCATCCAAAAACGGTATTCTCATAAAGGGAAGTAATTATCTAGAAGCTCTTAATAATATATCAACAATAATATTTGACAAGACAGGAACGCTGACAGAAGGAAAATTTTTCATAACAAAAATACAAAATAAAAATTGTGAAAAAAATGAATTAATAGAATTAGCTGCTTTAGCTGAAAGTTTTTCAAATCATCCAATTGCAAAATCAATATTAGATTATTACAACAAAGATATAGATAAATCACAAATTATAAAATACGAAGAAATTCCAGGTCACGGAATAATTGTAAATTTAGAAAATGATACTATTATTGCTGGTAATAATAAAATAATGAATAAATTTAATATTAATATACTTGATTCTACAGAAGATATTGGAACAAAAATATATATAGCAAAAAACAATTTATATATGGGATACATTTTAATATCAGATAAAATTAAAAATAATTCATCTAAAACAATTTCCAATCTTAAAAAAATTGGAATACAAGATATTATAATGCTAACTGGTGATAACAAAAAAATAGCTGAAAAAATTTGTAATGAAATAGGTATAACAAAATTTTATCCCGAATTACTTCCAAACCAAAAAGTAGAATATGTTGAAAAATTTACTAAAACTAAAAAATCAAAATCCAATTTAATTTTTGTTGGAGATGGTATTAATGACGCTCCTTCTCTTGCAATAGCAGATGTTGGAATATCAATGGGTTCAATGGGTTCAGATGCCGCTATAGAAGCATCAGATGTGGTTCTTATAGACGACGACCCTTATAAAATAATTAAAGCAATAAAAATTGCAAATCAAACACGAAAAATTTCTATACAAAATATTGTAATTTCACTTGGAGTTAAATTATTGGTTTTATTTTTAGGAACACTAGGTTTATCTTCAATGTGGGCTGCAATTTTGTCTGATGTTGGAGTTTCAATAATAGTAATTTTAAACTCGGTAAAAATTTTAAATAAAAAAATATAAGAAGCTATCTAAATTTTTAGATAGCTTCTTATATATATTTTCTCATATGTTTAAGTGCAGTTTTTTCAAGTCTGGAAACTTGCGCTTGAGAAATTCCAATTTCTTCTGCAACTTCCATTTGAGTTCTTCCTGTAAAAAATCTCAAATTTAAAATCATCGTTTCTCTTTTATTCAATTTCTTCATAGCTTCTTTTATGGATATATCTTCAATCCAATTTTCATCACAATTTTTAGCATCACTTATCTGATCCAACACAAAAATTGAATCTCCACCATCATGATAAATAGGTTCAAACAAAGAAATAGGATCTTGAATTGCATCTAATGCAAATACAACATCTTCTCTAGGAACATCCAATTCTTTTGCTATTTGTGATATAGTTGGTTCTTTATTATTTTCAAGCATTAATTTATCCTTCACTATTAATGCTTTATATGCAATATCTCTTAAAGATCTACTAACTCTTATTGCATTATTATCTCGTAAATATCTTCGTATTTCTCCTATTATCATAGGAACTGCATAGGTAGAAAATTTAACATTCTGACTTAAATCAAAATTATCTAGTGCCTTTATAAGTCCTATACAACCAACTTGAAATAAATCATCTACATTTTCTCCACGATTATTAAATCTATGTATAACGCTTAATACTAATCTCAAATTTCCTTGAATGAAAGTCTCCCTAGCTTTAGTATCACCATTTCTCATTTTCAATAAAAGCTCTTTCATTTCTTTATCTTTAAGTACTGGTAATTTCGATGTATTAACTCCACATATTTCAACCTTATTTATCATATTATCAGTCCCTTCAGAGTACTTATCCTCTTTAGAGTATAACCGACATTATTCGATTTTATTCATTCGTTTTAACTATTTTGTAAATTATTTGTAGTTATTTTATAGCATTTTATTTATTTCTTTTTTCAATTTTTTAATTATTCTTTTTTCCAATCTTGAAATATATGATTGAGAAATTCCCAAAAGATCAGCAACTTCTTTCTGTGTTTTTTCAAGACAACCATTTAATCCAAATCTTAGTGAAATTATTTCATGTTCCCTATTATTTAAAGAATCCATAGCTATAACAAGTAGTGTTTTATCTACTTCTTCTTCTATAAATTCAAAAACATTATTTTCATCTGAACCCAAAATATCAGACAATAAAAGTTCATTTCCATCCCAATCAGTATTTAACGGTTCATAGAAAGAAATTTCACCTTTAACTTTATTTGTTCTTCTTAAATACATTAATATCTCATTTTCTATACATCTAGATGCATAAGTTGCTAATTTTATTTTTTTATCTGGATTAAAAGTATTTACAGCTTTAATTAACCCTATAGTTCCAACCGAAATTAGATCTTCTACCATAATTCCAGTATTTTCAAATTTTTTAGCAATATATACTACTAATCTTAAATTCCTTTCAATAAGAACAGTTCTTATATCATCATCATTACCTATAAGTAATTTATTTATTAAATCATCTTCTTCATCTCTTGTTAAAGGAGGAGGTAGTGCATCGCTACTTCCTATATAAAATATAGCTCTAGCCATACCTTTAAATTTAAAAAGTAAATTATTAATGAAAACTATGATTTTTTTCATGATTTTCCCCCTAAACTATACATCTAGATAATATTGCTTCAAATCGATTTTCAGAATCTAAACATACCTGTGTTGTACATAAAATAACATCTGTATAAAATTCATGAGAATCATTTTTAAAACAAACATTTTTCACTTTTACCCCCTCAAAATAAGAAGTATTACCTGTTATAACTTTATATGGAATTTTATAAAAATATTTTTCATGATAAAAAATACCAGGCATACATCTCGTTTCAACAATTACTACCGGTAATCCAGTTATAGGTTCACGCAATTCATTACCAGTATCAAGAAACCCCTTAAACTTATAAATTTTATTTTCATGATTTAAAATTACACTAAATATGTAATTATCAAAAAAAGTATTCTTTTTTATATATTTTTTTGATATATCAGATATTACAAAAATAATCACAAATATTAGTAAAATATATAAATAATTTACATTTTCAAAATTATAATTAAAAAATGAAATAACCCCGAACAATAAAAATGAAATAACAATCAATGTAATAAAAATTTGAAAAAAATACCGAACAGTAAATTTAGGAATGCACAAATATACATTTGCAAAAAATGATAATAAGATCACAAAAATTAAATAAAGAGTAGAATTTAAATTTAAAAATATCAAAGTACATAATAATGAAGAAATCATAGACGAAAAAACTAATTTATATATGTTTAACTTAAAATTTAACATTTTAAAACTAATATAAAAAACAAACAAATTAAAAATGAAGTTCTCAAATACTAACAAATCAAAATAAATAGTCATATTTAAGCTCCCTTTTTAAAATCATTTATATATTATATAAAGTTCTTTTTCAAAATTTTGTAGTTTTTACTGATAGATTAAAATATTTTTCATATAATATTTTACAATATTTTTGTAAAAAACAAAGGCTATCAAAATTAAGATAGCCTTTGTTTTTAAATATTTACTTATTAAAATCACGTTTTCTTAAAAATGCCGGAATTCCATAATCATCATCTTTATCAACATTATTTAACTTAAAATCTTTCTTATCATCACTCTTCTTATTTACATCTTCATCAGAGATTGGTGATGATTCTTTTTTAGAAGATAGTATTTCCTCTTTTAAAATTTCACTAACTTTTTTATTTGTACTTCCTTCAAATCCTGTTGCTATAAGTGTAACTCTAATTTCATCTTTCAAATCTTCATCTATTACAGCACCAAACATAAATACAGCATCTTCATCAGTAGACTCTTGTACCATATTTCCAGCTTCATGTATTTCATGTAATGATAAATCTGGTCCACCAGTAACATTCATCAAAACACCCGTAGCACCTATTATAGATGTTTCTAACAAAGGAGATGAAATAGCCTGCTTAGCCGCTTCTATAGCTCTATTTTCACCAGTACCTCTACCAATTCCCATATGAGCGAGACCTTTATCACTCATTATTGCCTTAACATCAGCAAAATCTCTATTAACTATACCTGGTATAGTTATAAGGTCTGATATACCTTGAACCCCTTGTCTCAATACATCATCAGCTTTTTTAAAAGCTTCAAGTAAAGACGTTTTTTTATCAACCATAGTTAACAAACGCTCATTAGGTATAGTTACCAAAGTATCAACTTTACTCATTAAATTAGCTATCCCCATATCTGCTTGTATCATTCTTTTTCTACCTTCAAAAGGAAATGGTTTAGTAACTACACCAACTGTTAAAATCCCCAATGATTTAGCTATTTCTGCAACCACAGGAGCTGCTCCTGTTCCAGTTCCACCTCCCATTCCAGCAGTTATAAATACAAGTTCTGCACCCTGAATAGCATCTTTTATCATATCTTTACTCTCTTCAGCAGCTTTTTCTCCTATTTCAGGATTAGCACCTGCACCAAGACCTCTTGTTAGCTTCTCACCAATTTGTATTTTAG
The DNA here is from genome assembly GCF_001655775.1 of Candidatus Arthromitus sp. SFB-turkey. Classification (GTDB taxonomy): domain Bacteria; phylum Bacillota; class Clostridia; order Clostridiales; family Clostridiaceae; genus Dwaynesavagella; species Dwaynesavagella gallinarum. The sequence continues at coordinate 17,166 of NZ_LXFF01000035.1, read as the reverse complement.
ATTCTGCTTTAGATAACCTTAATGCTTGATTATCTGTATTAACAACAATAAATTCTACATTTTTTAATCCATCCTCAATCATCCTGTTGACAGCATTTCCACCGCCGCCTCCACAACCGACTACTTTTATTCTTGCATTTTGAAAAATACTATTCATGTCAAAATCTAACACAATAAATCCTCCTATATTAGAAAAATCAACTTTTAACTTCTGTAAAACATATGCTAAATCAATAAACAAACAACACCATATGTAAATAACTACAATTCAAACAATAATTTTTTATTAAGTATTGTATTATTACATACAATAAAGAATTTCATAATTATCATCCATATCAATTTAAAACAACTGTTAATATTTTCATATAGAATATTTTATTTAATTTATACAATACTTTATATAAAAACAATTCCTCTAGTACATGATATAAATTAAAACAATTCAAAATGTAAAAGTTATTCACACAAATCACATAGAGGTATATTCAACAGAAAATTAAAAAATCCTTGTTTAATTTTTAAATTTTTCTAAATCTTTTATACTAACATTTCGAGAATGATCTGTATGAAACCACTCTTTTTTATTTTTATTTAAAATCCCCTGTATTGATATAGGAATCCATGTAATTATATAAAGTGGATATACAAATATATAATACAAAAAAACTTTAAAATTTAATTTAGAATCTAAATACATCATAATTGGAGTAATAAAAAACTGGAACATAAAATACCCCATATAAATAAATTCTACTGCTCTAAATTCAAATGAAAATGCCTGTCCAAGTATAAGCTCTAGAATAGAAATAACAAACCTTCCTAAATTAAATACAGAAACAATACCTAATATTGTTATAACTATAGGTTGAATAGAATATAAAGCACAATCAAGAGATTTAAAATCTTTTTGAACTATAAATTTTTCTATAAGTTTCCAAAAATAACGACTAGAAACATCTGCAAATCCTTGCATCCATCTTTTTCTTTGATTCCATGACTGTCTTAATGTTAATGGTTTTTCATCATAAACAATTGCTTTGTAGGCTGAAACAACTCTCATATCATTCATAGCTAACTTGCACGTGAATTCTAAATCTTCAGTAAGACAAGTCGCCCCCCATCCTATTTTTTTTAAAGTTTCAACATCTAAACAAAATCCAGTCCCTGATAACTGACATGATAAACCTAAATTATCTCTACAAAGTTGAAATAATCTATTATTACTCCAAAATGCTATCGAATAACTTAAAGTTAACCAGTTATCATTCGGATTTTTACTATCTATATAACCTTGAATAACTTTATGACCATTGTTCAATTTTATATTCATTTCTGTTAAAAAGTTAGGCGAAACAATATTATCAGCATCAAGTACTACTACAGCAGAATATGCTTTGTCCATTTCAAATATTTTGTTAAACATCCATTCTAACGCATATCCCTTACCCTTATTTTTATCATCAAATCTTTCATAAACTAATGCATTTTCTTTCAAAGAATATTCTGCTGTTTTATCCGTACAATTATCGGCTACAACAAAAATATCAAAATAATCTCTATCATAGTTTAATTCATTTAAACTTTTTAAACTATTAGCGATTACCTTCTCTTCATTATGTGCTGCTATAACAATAGCAAATTTATTTTTATCAAATATATCTTTATCTTTTTTATTTTTAGCAAGAAGACCCAACACTGAAATTGATAAATAATAAAACGAAATAATATAAACTAGAATTATAATACATGAAGCTATTTTTTCAATTAAATCAAAAAACAAAATTATTATACCTCCTTAATAGCCACTTTCCTAAATACATTACTACAATATTAGTTAATAATTCAATATAATTTTTGTTGCAAGCTCTCTATTAGAAATATTTTGTAAAAAAGTACTCTTAGATATTTTACACATCTTATAAGCTTCTACCAGTGACATATCTAAAGTGCACATACCTAATTTTAATCCATTTTGCATTAAAGGTAAAATATGATTTATTTTGTTTTCTTTTATACAATTAGCTATGCTTGGAGTGTTAATCATTATCTCAAATAAACACATTTTTTTATTTTCATTATCTAAAATAATTTTTTGGTTAATAATGCATTTTAAAACATTTGAAAAATTATTTCTAAAATAACTTGTATTTTTAGAATCCATTTCCATTATTGTATCTATTGTACTTTTTACACTATTAGCATAAATGCTTGATATAACCAACATTCCTGCTTCACAACATTTTAAAACTAATTTCAATATATCATAATTTTCTATATTATCCACTATTAATACATCAGGTTTTTCTTTGAAAGTAGCCTCTATACCACTCAAATATGTTTTTGTATCATTACCTATCTCCCTCTGATTTACAATAGAGTTATTGTGTTTATACAATATTTCTATAGATGATTCTACACTTACAATATGTTTTGAATAATCCTTACTCATTTTTCCTATAATTGAAGAAATAGTCGTACTTTTTCCACTTCCAACAGGTCCTGTTACTAAAACTAATCCTTGTTTTACATTACATATAAATTCGTAAACCTTAGAAGGTATAAAAAACTTCTCATCATATTCAAAAGAATTAAAAGATACAATTTTAATAACCATAGCAATACTATTTCTTTGTTTAAATACATTTGCTCTAAATCTTCCAAGACCTGATATAGAAAAAGACTTATCCATATCACCATTTTCATCTAATTCTGAAAATTTATTTAAAAGTATCTCATTAGCATATTTAATTGTATCTTGTTGAGTTAATACTTCATCAACTATTACTTCGAGTTTTGAATTTATTCTGCCAAATATTTTAGTTCCTACACTTAAATAAACATCTGAACAATTTTTTTCTATTGCATTTTTTAATATTTCATTTAAACTCATCATAAAGTTATAAATAAAAGAAACTTAAAAGTTCTTTTTCCCTCTCTAACCATTTTTTTATATATTTTGTATTTTATACCATACATTCTTTTTATATTCATTAAAAATAAACCATTTTTAAAATAAAATTTTAAAAATGGCAAAATACTAAGTTATTATTTTTTAAACAATAATTCTTTATTTAATTTTTCTAGAGCCTTTTTTTCTATTCTAGATACATATGATCTAGAAATATTAAGTTTTTTTGCTATCTCTTTTTGAGTTTTAATTTTACCATCAATTAAACCATATCTCAATTTTATTATAATTTGTTCTTTCTCGCTCAAAATATCATTTAACTTATTATACATCTTTTTTATTGCTAACTTTTGCTCAACTATATCAACAATTGTATCTTCACCGCTATTCAATATATCTATTAAAGATATTTCATTCCCTTCTTTATCAACTCCAATCGGTTCCTGTAAAAAAACTTCATTTTTATTTTTCTTACTATTTCGTATCAACATTAATATTTCATTCTCTATACATCTAGAAGCATAAGTAGCTAATTTTGTTCCTTTTGTATAATCAAATGATTCTATTCCTTTTATAAGTCCTATTGTACCAACAGATATTAAATCTTCAACTTCTTTAATGGAGGAAAACTTTTTCGCAATGTGCACAACCAATCTCAAATTTCTTTCAATCAATATGTTCTTAGCATTTAAATCACCTGATTTAAATCTATTTATATATTCTTTCTCTTCGGAACTAGTTAATGGAACTGGAAACGAATTATTACCAACTATATATCCCGTAAATAAAATAACATTAGCAATTATATTAAAAAAGCCACTAATCAATTAAAAGCTCCTCCTGTTTTAGTGCTCAATAATATACTATAAATATTTTTTAGAATTCTACATAATTCAAAAATTTGTAACAAAATATTCTACAATATCTCTAAAAATTGGACCCGCTGTATTTCCTCCATACTGTCCTTCTTCATTTATATTTTCAACAAATACAGACATTGAATAATACTTATTTCTATGTTTGAAATATCCTAGAACCCATCCATCAGAAACATAATTTTGACCATCAAAACGTTCAGTGGTTCCAGTTTTAACTCCAGTTTCAATATCTTCAAAATATATATTTTTACCTGTTCCATTTTCAACGGTATTTATTAACATTTGTTTTAAAACATCTGCTGTACTTTCTTTTAAAACTTTTTTCATATCATATTTAAATGATTTTATAATTTCATCGTTCTCATTAACAATTTGATCAACTAAACTTAATTCTTTATATACTCCATCATTTAAAATAGTATTAATTATTCCTAAAGATTGAAGTGGTTCGATCAACATATTTTGACCCATTGATAAAAATAATGGTCCATCTTCATATTCTTTAGGCTCTGCATAACTTCCATTCACTTCTCTAAAATCACTAAATCCCAAAACCCTACTAAATATTCCTTGTTCCTGAGCATAATTCAACATATAATCCCATCCGATAACACGCCCTATTTCAGCAAAAATATTATTACAAGAAACAGCAAGTGCTTCTTCAATAGTTAAAGTTCCATGTTTATGCCCTTTACACAAGTCATATCTACTGTTATCACAACTAAAAGTATTAAATTGTGAAAATATTCCAGAATCTAGCGCCGACTCAGCTACAACCAATTTAAAAATAGAACCTGGAACATATCCAACTGTTGTAGATCCAAGCATTATATTAGGATTAAATTCATTTTTTTGAGTTAATGCTTTTATTTTTCCTGTACTAGCTTCAGATATAGCAACTGCAATTCCGTCAAATTGACTATATTTTTCATCTCTAATTATTTCCTCAATTCCATTTTGAAGTTCCTTATTGATTGTTAATTTAAAATTGTTATTTTCATTTTCAACGAACTGTTCACCTGATTTCGTATTCATAAAATCAATAATTGGATATTTATTTTCAGTTATATATTCATGATATGAATCTTCAGTACTTTTTTCAGAAACCTCTTTTATAAAAATATTCTCAATAGACCATGCTTCATTTTCGTTAAATTGATTATACTCATATAAGTGAACCCCATTTATTTCTTCCAATGTTTTAAGTTTGTCGTAAGTATATTTATCAACCTCAAATTTAAAATTATAATTTGGATTTTCTTCAAATTTTTTAATCAAATTAAAATCTTCATTATAATTTCTTAAAATGGATATAAAGGTAAATATCTTCTCCATTTCTATATTATTGTTAAAATTTTTAAATATGTTAGATTTTATTTCAACAATATACTTAGTTTTATAATTTATTAGATTTTCGTTACTATCATCCAAAACTTTATAATTTAAATTGCTCGTTTTATATTGAAAATTATATTGATTTAATGCTATTGATACATATTGATCAGATTTATTTCCTAATTGTATGTAATAAAGCCTTGCTATAATAATAGCAATGCAACAAGAAAACAATACACTTATAAATTTAATTCTAACTTTTAATATTTTTTTACGATTCATATTAATACCCTTTTTAAAATATTTAATCTTTTTAATTAGTTTCATTTTTGTGGACAAAATATTCAAACAAAAAAGAGTTAAAATATAAAATTTTAACTCTTCAAAATTACTATGCTAAATTTATTTCATTTTTTTTCATAATAATAAAATCATTAGGTTTCAATTCTACATCCACGTTTGCTGTGAAAATCATCTGAGCATGATTTGCTTTTTCGATATTTTCTCCTTTTTCATTTTTCATATTAGTTAATTTAACCTCAAAATTTTCAGTTTTGGGTCTTATTATTTCTACCGTATCTCCATTAAAAACCCTATTTCTCTGCTCTATTGTAGCAGTTTTAGTTTCATGATTATACGCCTTAACAATACCTATTATGTCATATTCTCTTACATATGTAGAACTCTCATAACTTTGCTCTCCATTGTTTCCATAAAAAAATCCTGTTGAATATCTTCTATGACTAATTTTTTCAAGATTTTTCTTCCATTTAGGATCAACTTTAAAGTTTTCAGGATTAGCGTAATAAGCATCAATTGCCTCTCTATACATTTTTACAACCATAGCTAAATAAAATACACTTTTCATTCTTCCTTCAATTTTAACAGAAGAAACTCCTGATCTAATAACATCATCAATATGTTCAATCATACATAAATCTTTTGAATTCATTATATATGTCCCACTATCATCCTCATACACTGGAAAATATTCATTAGGACGTTTTTCTTCAACAAGATAATATTTATATCTACATGCTTGAGAACAAGCTCCTTTATTTGAATCTCTAGAAGTCATATAATTCGAAATTAAACATCTTCCAGAATACGCCATACACATTGCACCATGAACAAATACTTCTATTTCACAATCTTCTGGCAGATGCTTTCTAAATTCTTCAATCTCTTTTAACTTTAACTCTCTAGCTAAAATAATTCTCTTTAATCCATAATCATACCAAAATCTAGCAGTTTCATAATTCATTGCATTAGCTTGAGTACTTAAATGAATTTCTAACTGAGTATTCTTTTTTATTATAGAAATTACACCTGGATCAGCAGCAATAACTCCATCAACACCTAGTGATTCACATTTTTTTACGTATTCTCCTAATCCATTCATATCAAAATTTCTTGGTATAGCATTAAGAACTAGATATACCTTAACATTTCTTTCGTGGGCATATTCCACACCTTCTCTTAATTCTTCATAATCAAAATTATCAGCAAAAACTCTTAAATTTAATCTTGGACCTCCTACATACACAGCATCAGCTCCAAAATCAATTGCCACTTTTAATTTTTCTAAACTACCTGCTGGTGCAAGTAATTCTACTTTTTTCACCTTAATTTTTCCTCCTTAAAATCATAACACCATCTCCAATAGGTAATAATAATGTCGAAAAGTTTTCATCCTTAACAACATTTTGTATGAAATTTCTCATATTTTTTATAATTGTCTTTTTTCTTTTATCTACTAAACTATCTGAAGCAATCATTCCTTTATATAAAATATTATCAAAAACGATTATACCATCTTCAGTTAAATTTTGAATACACATATTAAATAATTTTTCATAATGAGATTTTGAAGAATCTATAAATATAAAATCATACTGATTATGTAAACATTTTATATTTTCAAAACAATCTCCATCTATTAATTCAATTTTTTCATTACAATCAAATAATTTAAAATTTTCCTTCGCTATACATATCCTATTTGTATCTCTTTCCATTGTAGTTATAAAAACATTTCCTCCAAGCTGTTCATACATAAAAAGAGCAGAAAATCCTATTGCTGTTCCAAACTCTAAAATTTTTTTAGGTCTCTTGATGTTAAATAACATGCTTATCAAATTTTGAACTTCTTTATCAATTATAGGCACATTATGTTCTAAAGCATAATTTTCAATTTCCTGAAGCTTTTCTGAAATATGTAAATTCATATTATTTAATATAAATTCTTTTATATAACCTCTAACTATGTTCCCCATTTAAAATCTCCATATTTTAAAATTTACAAATTGTATTTTATAGTAAAAAATTTAAAAAGTCATCTTAATTTTAAAATCAAGATGACCCTCTAAATTATTTTTTTACAAAAAGTGTTGTATCTCTAACATCTTTCTGTTTCAAAAAGTCTTTATAATTATTAAAGAAATAATGATAATTAGTTTCATCGTTCAAAATAAAATACAAATAATCTGTATCATCTGGATTAATGGCTGCTTTAATTGATTCTTTACCAGGAGATGCAATTGGACCTATTGGAAGGCCTCCATATTTATAAGTATTATATTTTGAATCAACTTCTAAATCTGAATAATATAAAACTTCTTTATGATATCCCAAAGCATATATAACAGTAGCACAAGATTGAAGAGGCATTCCAACATTTAATCTATTATAAAAAACAGATGCTGCCTTAGCTCTTTCATCATCATGTATAATTTCTCTTTCTACAATGGAAGCCATAGTTACAATTTCATCTATCTTATCTTCTTCCACAACAATATTCAATTCTTTTTGAATTGTACTCAATATTTCCTCAAATCTTTTTATCATTGTATCAATTACAGTCTTTGGAGTAGATTCTTTATCAAAGTGATATGTATCCGGAAATAAAAACCCCTCTAATGCATATCTTCTTCCTTCAATTCTCTTTACATAAGAAGGTAATGGATAATTTTCTACTTCATTTAAAAACTCTTGTTTAGTAAAGTTCAACTCTGAGTTTTCAAAAAGTTCACCCATAGACTCTATCGAATACCCTTCTGGTATAGTAACTTTTATGTAATCATCTGATATTACACCTTGATTTAATTCATTTATAAATTGTGACAAAGATGTTTTCTCATCAAATGAATATTTACCTGGCTTTATATTTGTATCATACCCAAACATTTTTAGCGAAATTTTTACAAATAATTCGTTTCTTAATTTATTATTGTCAGAAAGTTTACCTAAAACATTATTTAAAGTATCTCCTTCTTCAACTTCAATTTCTACTTGAGATGAAAAAGGTTTACTATTTATTGATTGAAAATTATATACAAAATACGCCGTAAATCCTAGTAGTATTGAAAAAATTATTATTGAAATTTTTACGAACCAAGATATTCTCATTCTTCCTCCCAATATACGAAAACTATATTAAAAATTTTTCAGCAATACTATAAATAATTTTTATAACATTTAATATTATTTGTCAAATTTTTATGATTATAATTTCGTTTTCATATTTAAATTATCTCCAATTTAAAAAAATTATTATAAAAATTTCAAAAAAATCAGAGCATATTCTCCAAATACACTCTGATTAAAAATCTTTAAATAAAACTTTCTATCCCAAAGGCTTCATTCAATATTTTCATTATATCATCAACAATAATTCCAACTCTTTGTTCATATTGAACATATTCAGAAACAATCGAATTCGCCATTACCTTTTGAGAAACTTCTTTAAATTTTTCTTCACTTTCTTTTGATAAACTTTCTTGAGAACGTTGCTCATTAAAAATTAAAAATTGAACTTCTCTTAACTCTTTTAGCAAATTTTTTAAACTCTCGTCCGAATTAATTTTCTGACTTATTTCTTTTAACTTTTTAACATCTTCCAACTGTCTAATAGTATTAGCTAATTCATGAGCTTTATCGTGTATATTAACCATCTAAAAACCCTTCCTTCTTAATTTTAGAAATATTATATTTCCATTATAATAGGTAAAATCATTGGACGTCTCTTAGTCTTTTCATACAAAAAGTTTCTAAGATTATCTTTAATATTAGATTTTAAAGTTGACCAATCTGTTATGCCATCTTCTTCACAATCTCTAAGAACTTCTTTTACAATATCTCTTATATTCTCAATAAGTTTTTCAGATTCCCTTACATAAACAAACCCTCTAGAAATTATATCTGGTCCAGCAATTATACTTCCATTTTGACTATCTATTGTAACAACTACAGTTAAAACTCCATCTTGTGATAAATGTTTTCTATCTTTTAAAACAATATTTCCAACATCTCCAACACCTAAACCATCAACAAAAATTTGACCAGAAGGTACTGTTCCAATCTTATTTATAGAATTCTCCTTAATTTCTACAACTTCTCCGCATTCCATTATAACCATATTTTTTCTATCTATCCCAAGACTTGCTGCTAAATCTACATGTTGTTTTAAATGTCTAAACTCTCCATGTATTGGAATAAAGAATTTTGGTTTTGCTAAAGCCAGCATCAATTTCAATTCTTCCTGACACGCATGCCCTGAAACGTGAACTTTAGCTAATGACTCATAAATAACATCTGCTCCACTTTTGAAAAGTTTATTTATAACCTTTGATACAAGTTTTTCATTCCCTGGTATTGGAGTCGCAGATAATATAACAGTATCTCCTGGTGCGATTGAAACTTTTTTGTGATCACCTGACGCCATTCTTGCAAGTGCTGACATTGGTTCACCTTGAGTACCTGTTGTTATTATAACAATTTTTTCTGGCGCCCATCTATTAATTTCATCAATACTGATTAATACATTATCATCAAATTGTATATAACCTAATTCTTTTGCAACACCAGTAATATTTTCCATACTTCTACCAGATATAGCAACTTTTCTGCCGTACATAGCTGCTGCATTTATTATTTGCTGAATTCTGTGAACATTAGAAGCAAATGTAGCAACAATAATTCTTGATTTTGCTTTTCCAAAAATATCTTCAAAAGTTTTTCCAATCACTCTTTCTGAAATAGTATAACCTGGTTTTTCAACATTTGTACTCTCACCAAGCATACATATAATTCCTTTTCTTCCAAGTTCAGCAATTCTACCAAGATCAGCAATTTCTCCATCAATTGGAGTAAAGTCTATTTTAAAATCTCCAGTATGAAAAATTATCCCTATTGGTGTATGTATAGCAATCGAAACAGCATCAGCTATACTATGATTATTTTTTATAAATTCCATTGTTACATTGCCAATTTTAACAATATCTTTTGGCTTTACGACATTTAATTCAGCGTAATCTATATAATGCTCTTTTAATTTCACAGATAATATTCCAAGAGTTAACTTTGTTCCAAATACAGGAACATTTAATTGCTTTAAAATATATGGCAAAGCTCCTAAGTGATCTTCGTGACCATGAGTTAAAAAAATTCCTCTTACTCTTTCCTTATTTTTTATCAAATATGTTATATCTGGAATAACCAAATCTATCCCAAACATATCATCATCTGGAAATTTAAGTCCACAATCAATTACAAATATATCATTTTTATACTCTATTGCCGTAATGTTTTTTCCAACTTCATTTAATCCACCAAGTGGAATAATTTTTATAGAGTTATGTTCTCTTTTGGGACTTTTAAATGTTTTCTCCTTCTTTGAAGTGTTATATTCTTTTTTAAAACTACTTTCTCTTTTGTTAGAAGTACTTTTAGAATCAACTTTTTCTTTCTTTGACTCTAACTTTAAATCCATTATTAAATAAACCTCCTATTGATTATTACATTTATTGCAGATTCCTAAGATTTTCAAATTATGATCAAGTATCTTAAACTCATATTTATCTTCAACTTGTTTTTCAAGTTCTTCCAATAAATCTTCCTTTACTTCCATAATTTTATTACATTTAACACAAATTAAATGATGATGCGTGTGTTCCTCATCAAGAGACGATAATTCATATCTAATTATCCTATCATCAAAAATTAATTTACTAATAACTCCTAATTCTTCAAACAACAGTATAGTCCTATAAACTGTAGCTATACCTATAGTTCTATTTTTTTCATAAACATATTTATAAATCTCATCTACCGTTAAATGCTTATCTTTGTTTTCAATTATTATTCCTAATATACATTCTCTTTGAGCTGTTAATTTATAACCTTTTGATTTTAGATACAATTTTATCTCTTCGATATCTCTTAATTTTTTTTGCATTAAAACTACTCCTTAGATATTAAATCTAAATTTGTATTATATTTATTTTTTAGGCATATTCAAATAATCCTGCAAAATTATTTGAGCCGCTATCTTATCAACTATGTTTTTACGTTTTTTTCGAGACATATCCGCTTCCAACATGAAATTATTTGCTAAAACTGTAGTTAATCTCTCATCCATAAATTCAATTTCAATATCATCTTCTAATATTTTTTTCAAATTTTCACAAAACTTTATAACTTTTTCCCCTTGAAAACCTATACTCCCATTCATATTTTTAGGCAATCCAACTACAACTTTAAATACAAAATTTTCTACTACAATTTTTTTTATATACTCAATATCACTTTGATCATTAACTCTTTTATAAGTACATAAACCTTGTGCAATTATACCCGAACTTATAGCAATACCTATATTCTTATCTCCAATATCTAATCCTATATATTTCATAATAAACCTCTAAGATACAATTAAATAACTAATAAAACAAAAATCCAAGTAAGCAAACATGCAAACTTGGATAAATTAAATTACTTTTTCAAGTAAGTTTTCAATACTTCTTCTAATATCTCATCACGTTCAAGTTTACTTATTAATGCTCTGGCTCCATTATAATTAGTGATATACGTTGGATCACCAGATATAAGATAGCCCACTAATTGATTTATAGGTTTATATCCTTTCTCTTCTAAAGAACGATAAACTTCCTCTAATATCTCCTTAGTTTTACATTCACCTACACATTCAATTTCATTTTCAATCAAATCCCGATCATATTTCATGTACATAGTAAAATCTTTTTTCATATATACGACTTATAAAAAGTCACACGCACCTCCTCTTTTGGAGTCGTCTTAAGCTAATTATATAACAATAATTATCATTTGGCAATTAAATAATTTCATACACTTTCTCAAATGCATCGCCTATTTTTGATATATTTGTTACAGATCCTTGTGCCATATCTTTACGACCGCCTCCACTTCCTTCAGCAAATTTTAATGCCTCTCTAATTATCTTTCCACAATCAATTCCTTGATCCACTGCATTCTTATTTGCCATACAAACAACATTTGCTCTATCATTAACCACAGATGCAAACATTACTATTCCACAATCAAGTTTATCTCTAACCATAGTGCAAGCATCTCTTAATTGGTTAACATCAAGTTCATCAAATACATTTGTAATTACCTTTATTCCATTTTTGATTTTTGAATTTTTAATTATATGATCTAAAACTTTTAATTTGGCATTTGCCATTTTTGATTTCAAATTTGAAATTTCTAAATTCTTATTTTTTATATCAGCTATTAAATTTTCAACTTTATTTAATATATCAATCTGTGAAGTAGCTTTAACCTGATGAGATATATTGTTTAACACACTTCTACTTTCTTTAAAAAGATTAAAAACATTACTACCAGTAGTAGCCTCAATTCTTCTTACACCTGAAGAAACTGAAGTTTCATTAAGTATTACAAAGTTACCAATAAAACCTGTATTAGAAACATGAGTTCCACCACAAAATTCTATACTAAAATCTCCCACAAATAAAACTCTAACCTTATCTTCATACTTTTCATCAAATAAAGCAATGGCTCCTACTTCTTGTGCTGATTTTATATCCATGATTTCAGTTTTAACATTTACTTGATTATATATACATTCATTTACAATTTTTTCAACTTCTTCTAATTCATTTTTTGTTAACGCTTTAAAATGAGTAAAATCAAATCTTAATTTCTGATCATCTAAATAAGAACCCGATTGCTTTACATGGTCTCCCAAAACCATCTTAAGAGCTTTTTGTAATAAATGTGTAGCTGTGTGATTTCTACATATTGATCTCCTTCTACTTTCATCAACTACTAATTCTATATCACGAGTTTTACCACAAATTTTTCCTTCTACAACTTCAACAACATGATAAATTTGTCCCTGTAGATTTTTTTTCGTAGTAAGAACTTTACCATAACCATCTGAGGATTTAATATATCCAGTATCCCCTATCTGACCTCCCATTTCAGGATAAAATGGTGTCTTATCAAAAATTATAAACCCTGTTTCTCCACTTTTCATTTCATCAACAAAGGAATTTTCAAATATCATATCCATAATTTTAGATTTAATTTTTAATTTCTCGTATCCTACAAATTCCGTTTCATAATTTTTTGTAGAATTTAAAACTCCAAGCTCATTTCCTAAATAATTATCACTTTTTCTAGATTCACGAGCTTTCTTTTGCTGATTTTTCATTTCAATATTAAAACCATCAATATCTACAGATATATTTCGTTCTTTCAAAATTTCTTGTGTTAATTCAAGTGGAAATCCATATGTATCATAAAGTTTAAACACTTTATCACCAGATAAAACATTAGAATTTAAAGTTTCTAATTCTTTAACATATGAATTTAACAAAATATCCATACCTTTATTTAATGTTTTACTAAAATTATCTTCTTCAACTTCAACAATATTTCTAATATATTCTTTTCTTTCTTCTAGTTCTGGATAAGCACATTTGTATTCATCAATAACAACATTACTAATATCATTTATAAATTTTGATTCAATTCCGATAAGTTTTGCGTGCCTTACACTTCTTCTTATTAATCTTCTTAAAACATATCCTCTTCCTTCATTACTAGGAGTAACACCATCACAAACTAAAAAAGTTATACTTCTAGAATGATCTGCAATTACTTTTAAAGAATAATTTACTTCCTGAGAAATATTTTTCACATTGGATAGTTTTCTTATCTTATCTATTATTTTCACAAAAATATCTGTATCAAAAACATTATCTACATTTTGAGTTATGAGAGCTAATCTTTCAAGTCCCATTCCAGTATCAATGTTTTTATTTTTAAGTGTTTCATATTCTCCATTTTCATTTTTGTTAAATTGAGTAAATACTAAATTCCATATTTCAAAAATTTTTCCACTCTCTTGAAACTCTATAAACTGTTCTTTATTTTCAATTTTTTCATCAGTAAATGAGTAAAAAATTTCTGAACAAGGTCCACAAGGACCAACTCCTATTTCCCAAAAATTTTCATCTTTACCCATTTTAAAAATTCTATCTTTTGTTATACCTGTATTGTTAATCCAGCAATCAAAAGCCTCATTATCTTCAATATAAACACTAACATACAACTTTTCTAAAGGAATTTCAATAACCTTAGTCAAAAACTCCCATGCATAGTCTATAGCTTCTTTTTTAAAATAATCTCCAAAAGAAAAATTACCAAGCATCTCAAAAAAAGTGCAATGTCTAGCTGTCCTACCAACACTATCTATATCACCAGTTCTAATACATTTTTGATATGTTGTTATCCTTTTACTAGGTGGTTTAGCCGCTCCTGTAAAATATTTTTTAAGTGGTGCCATTCCAGCGTTTATAAGCAATAAACTTTCATCATCTTTAGGCACTAATGGAAAACTACTTAATTTTTGATGCGATTTGTCTTGAAAAAAATTTATATAAAGTTCTCTTAATTCAGCGTATGTATATTTTTTCATAAAATCTTAGTCACTCCAATTTATTTAAAATTAAAGCTTTTATCCTATAGACTAAAAGGATAAAAGCCTAACTACTCTTCAAATTAACCAATACGATTATATATCAAAATTTTATTTAGTGTCAATTTTAAAAATCTATATTATTTTTTCCATTATTAACAATTACATACCATACTTCAATAAATTTTAAAAATATTCTCTAATAATACCTCCACCAACAACAATATCACCATCATAAAATACAAGAGATTGACCTTTTGTCATAGCACGTTGTGGTTCATTAAAAACAACTTTAATTTTATTATCATCAATCCTAAAAATTTTTGCATCACAAGGTTTAGCTTGATAACGAACTTTAGCCTTTACATCAAAAGAATCTTCAAAATTTTCACCAGATATTATATTTACATTATCAATAATCGCATTTTTAAAAAATATATCTTCCTCATCACCAATAACAATTTCGTTAATTTTAGGTCTTATTTCAATTACATATGCAGGTTTTCCAAGAGATAAATTTAAACCTTTTCTTTGCCCAATAGTATAATAAACAATTCCTTTGTGTCTACCTAACACTTTACCGCTTTTATCAACAAAATTTCCTTCTTCAATATTTTTAATTTCAGAAATAAATTTCCCATGATTACCATCAGGAACAAAACAAATCTCTTCACTATCTTTTTTATTATGTATATCCATACCTATATTTTTTGCAATTTCTCTAACTTGATCTTTTGTATATTTTCCACACGGCATAAGAATATACTTAAGTTGATTTTGAGTTAGTGTATAAAGCATATATGTTTGATCTTTTTTTATATCTTTACCTTTTTTTAAAATAAACTTATCATTTATTTTTTCTACATTAGCATAATGTCCCGTAGCTATATAATCAGCCCCAAGTGTTTTTGCACTCTTTAAAAAATTACCAAACTTTATATATCTATTACACTCTATACACGGATTTGGAGTATTACCAACCATATAATCTTCTACAAAATAATCTACAATTTTTTCTTTAAAAATATTTTTATAATTCAAAACATAAAATGGAATTTCCAAAAGCTCTGCAACTTTTCTTGCATCAAGAACAGAAGAAAGAGAACAACATCCACCTTCTTGCAACAAATATATTTCATCATTTTGTGAAAGGTTTAACATAACTCCTATAACTTCATATCCCTCTTGTTTAAGAAGATAAGCTGCAACAGCACTATCAACTCCTCCACTAAGCCCAATAACAACTTTTTTCTTACTCAAAACAAATCCTCCAACAAATTAAGATGTAACATCCCTATACCTATTCACTATTATTTTCAATTCATCAATCACATAATCAATTTCCTCTTTAGTTGTATTTTTACCAAGAGTAAATCTTACCGAACCTTGGGCTTCACTTGGAGATAATCCAATACCTTGAAGTACATGCGAAGAATTAACAGATCCAGAATTACAAGAACTACCACTAGATACACAAATACCTTTCAAATCAAGAGAAAGAAGAATTCCTTCATCTTCTATACCTTCAAAACAAACATTTACATTATTGTTAAGTCTTCTTTCAAGAGAACCATTAATCTTACTTTTAGAAATTTCTTTTAATATTCTATCAATCATATAATCTCTAAGTAATATTAATCTTTTTCCCTCATCATCAACTTCTTTACACGCAAGCTCAATAGCCTTTCCTAAACCAATAATACCATAAACATTTTCAGTGCCAGAACGTCTTCCCTTTTCCTGACCACCTCCATGAATATAATTTTCAATATTGGTACCTTCCTTTATATACAAAAGCCCTATACCTTTTGGTCCATAAATTTTATGTCCAGATATGGATAATAAATTAACAAATTTATATTTATCTAAAGAAATATCTACTCTACCTATAGCTTGTATCGCATCAGTATGAAAGATTACATCATTTTCATTGCAAATTTCAGAAATTTTTTCAATATTCTGAATAGTTCCTATTTCATTATTAGCAAAAGCAATAGTAACAAGAATCGTTTTATTAGTTATGGAATTTTTCAATAATTCTATATCAACCAAACCATCTGAATTAACATCTAAATATGTAACTTTAAATCCTTGTCCTTCTAAATATTTACAAGAATACAACACAGAATGATGTTCAATCTTTGTTGTGATTATATGATTTCCTTTTTTTCTATTTGAAAAAGCTACTCCCTTAATAGCCCAATTGTTAGATTCTGTACCACCGCTTGTAAAAAATATTTCTTTTTTCTTACATTTTAAAACTTCAGAAATAA
>NZ_LXFF01000034.1 GCF_001655775.1 Candidatus Arthromitus sp. SFB-turkey | reverse complement strand
CTTGAACCATATAACCTATCTATCTCATTTAAAGTTTCTTGTGATACCACGTTTTTCTTAACAATTCGAGCAAAAAGAGCCTGTTTAGCAGAAAAAGCATAAACATTTGGATCCTCAATTATAGGAATATACTCTTTTATCATATCTTTAGTTTTTTGAATACACTCTTCAATGCTCTCATCTTTATTATTAATTAAATCAATTTTGTTAATAACAAAAAATATTTTATTTTTAGCTCGCTCAACAATATTTTCATTGGTTGCTATATACCTTAAAATTTTACCATTTATATCAGACATAAAATTTTGATAATCAAAAATCACAATAAGGGCATCGGAGTTTCTCAATTCTTTCAAAGAAATTTTTTGAATATGTTCAACATCAAAATTGGAAGTTGAAATTTCATCAGGTCCTGGGGTATCCAATAATACAAAGTTTTTTATAACATCTCCATAAATAGAAGTTTGAAGTCCATTAATAGGAGCATGCAAAGAATATTTTTGTATATCTAAATGAGTATTATTTTTTCTAACTTCTTTTATATCATTATGAAACATTTGTTCAAGAGTAAAATTTTTGTTGGATTTAATATTCTCACATTCACCATTAA
Organism: Candidatus Arthromitus sp. SFB-turkey; assembly: GCF_001655775.1. Taxonomy (GTDB): domain Bacteria; phylum Bacillota; class Clostridia; order Clostridiales; family Clostridiaceae; genus Dwaynesavagella; species Dwaynesavagella gallinarum. Next base: position 68,988 of record NZ_LXFF01000034.1, on the reverse strand, counting down.
TAAAACATTTTTTTATATATGTACACTCATCAACAGAATGAAAAATTTCTGTAGTCGCTAAAGTACATGGAGCATTTTGATTTGGAAGCAAATCCCTTCCAATAAAAGCATTTAACATAGTAGACTTACCTGATTTAATTGCACCAACTACAGCGACTTTAAAAGTTTTTTGTGTTAAAATATGTTTGATATTATTCAAAGAGATATCAAATTCATCATTTTCAATCATAACTTTGTTAGATTGTAAACTTAAAGACATATCATCAATTAAAGAAATAGCTTTTTTATATTTATCAATATACAAAATTAAAATTCACCTCGAGCTTATATAAAAAATGGAATATTTTTACAATATATTATAATATATATATTTATTTTTTNNATATACGGACCACCTGGAAGTGGAAAAACCTCAATAGTAAATATAATAGCAAATGAATGCAATAAAAATTTTTACAAAATAAATGGTACAACAACAAACACAGAACAAATAAAAAATATAATCAAAGACACTTATAATTTTAATGGATACGATGGAATAATCCTCTACATAGATGAAATTCATTTTTTATCAAAAAAACAACAACAAATAATCTTAGAATTCATAGAAAATGGTTCAATTACATTAATAGGAAGCACAACAGAAAATATAAATTTTTCAATATTCAATTCAATTTTAAGCAGATGTATAACTTTAAACTTCAAACCCATATCCCAAAAAGAAATATTAAATCAACTTAAAAATATAATCTCAAAACATTTTTTAAATTATATATTCACTAATGAAAGCATAGATTTAATATCAAAAATCGCGTGTGGAGACTTTAGAAAAGCATTAAATATACTTGAACTTACAATAAATACATACAATCCTACTGAAGAAATAACAATTAATCACATAGAAAATCTTTCTCAAACGTATCACATATATACTGATAATAATAGTGACAATCACTACAATAATTTGAGTTATCTTCAAAAAAGCATACGTGGTTCAGATCCAAACGCTGCTTCAATAGCTCTTGCATTATTAATAAAAAGTGGAAATCTTGAATCAATTTGTAGGAGACTTCTAGTAATCGCATGTGAAGATATAGGACTCGCACATCCTCAAGCAATTTCAATAACAAAATCCTGTGTAGATGCCGCATTAATGATCGGCTTTCCCGAAGCTAAAATTCCACTATCACAAGCTGTAATTTTTCTTAGTATATTACCAAAATCAAACAGCTCTTATTTAGCAATAAATAATGCCATTAAAGATATTGAATATTCAAATATAGAAATCCCAAATTATCTGTGTGATAGTTTTTCAAATAAATCTATAGATAGTAAACAATCATACATATATCCTCATGATTACCCACATAATTATGTAAAACAAAACTATATGCCAAAAGGGTTTGAAAATAAAATTTATTATACATATGGAAATAACAAATTTGAAAATTCTATAAAGGAATATTGGAACAAAATAAAATAGCTACTAACAAAACATTAGTAGCTACAAATTTTAATCTTAATCAAAAAATCTTTCTTTCCAACTCTTCTTTTTGTGTACATTTTTCTTTTCTGAATACTCCTGAGTAACATCAAAATTCTTCTTAAGCAATTCTATAACTTCTCTCTGCTCATTATTCATAACTTTAGGTATATCAACAACAATTTTAACATGATGCTCCCCTCTAAAGTTCGAGTTAACCTTGTATACACCTTTGCCTTTTAAAACCTGAACAGTACCTGATTGAGTTCCTTCTTTTATATCTATTTTATAATCACCATCTAATGTTTCTATAATACTTTCTCCACCTAAAATAGCTTTCCATATAGGAATATGATGATCTGTAAAAATATCGTTACCTTTACGCCTGAATTTACTACTATTCATAACATTAATAGTAATATATAAATCTCCAGAAGGTGCACCAATATCTCCCGCTTCACCTTCTCCTCTCATAGAAATAACCTGACCTGTATCAATACCTTTAGGTATTGATATTGTTATTTTCTTTTCACTATTAACCTTTCCACTTCCTCTACATGTATTACATGGATTAGTATTAATCTTACCCATACCCGAACATTTAGAACAAGTAGTCATAGAAACCATACTTCCAAATGGTGTATTACTCTGAACTTTTATTTGACCTGATCCTTGACATTTATCACATGTTGTTTTATTACTACCTGGTTTACTACCACTTCCAGAACAAACATTACATTTATCTTTTCTTTTTAAAAATATATCTTTTGTACATCCAAAAACAGCCTCTTCAAACGTTAGAGTCAAACTATATTCTAAATCATTTCCAGGTCTTGGTCCTCTCTTAGTTCTACCACCAAAACCTCCTCCAAAGAAACTAGAAAAAATGTCACCAATATCAAAATCCATGTCAAATCCTTCAAATCCAGAAGAAGAATTAGTACCATAACTAGCTCCTTTAGTATATGCCTCATGTCCAACTCTATCATAACTAGATTTTTTATTTGGATCGCTTAATACCTGATAAGCTTCATTTATTTCTTTAAACTTTTTCTCTGCTTCAGCATTACCCTTATTCCTATCAGGATGATATTTTATAGCTTGTTTCTTAAAAGCACTCTTTATTTCAGCATCAGATGCATTACTACTCACACCCAAAATTTCATAATAACTTTTATTAGACATAAATCACCTCAAATTTAATTGCTAGAATAGTTTTACCTATCTAGCAATTTAAAAAACTATTCACTATCTTCAACTTTATAATCTGTCGCTTCATAAGTTTGTTGATTATTTTCAGATGTTTCATTACCATTTGAAGCATTTTGCTGATACATTTTTGTAGATAGTGCATAAAATGACTGTGTCAAATCTTCTTGAGCTTTCTTTATATTCTCTAAATCATCACCATTTAAAGAGTCTTTTAAAACTTTAATCTTATTTTCTATTTCTGCTTTTTCATTTGCATCAACTTTGTCCCCAAACTCTTTTAAAGAATTCTCTATTTGATAAACAGAAGTTTCAGCTGTATTTCTTATTTCAATACTTTCTTTTCTCTTTTTATCTTCTTCCGCATACTTTTCTGCTTCTTTAACAGCTTTATCAATTTCTTCGTCACTTAAATTAGTCGTAGCAGTTATTGTTATATCAGCTTTTTTACCTGTTGATTTATCCATAGCACTAACTTTAACTATACCATTAGCATCTATATCATAAGTAACTTCAATCTGAGGTATTCCTCTAGGAGCTGGAGGTATTCCTGAAAGAGTAAATCTACCAAGAGTTTTATTATCTGCAGCCATCTGTCTTTCACCTTGTACAATGTGAATTTCAACAGAAGTCTGATTATCTGCTGCTGTAGAAAAAACTTGACTCTTAGTAACAGGTATTGTTGTGTTTCTTTCAATAATAACGGTAGAAACTCCTCCCAAAGTTTCTATACCCAAACTAAGTGGTGTAACATCTAACAAAAGTAAATTTGTATTGTCATAATCTCCCCCTAATATTCCACCTTGAATAGCCGCTCCAACAGCTACACACTCATCTGGATTAACTCCCTTTGAAGGATCTTTACCTGTAAAATTCTTAACTGCCTCTTGAATAGCAGGTATTCTTGTAGATCCACCTACTAAAACAACTTTATTTATATCTCCTATTTGAAGTCCAGCATCTTGTAAAGCTTTTTTCATAGGCTCTAACGTTCTATTTACAAGATCTAAAGTTATTTCATTAAATTTAGACCTTGTAAGTGTCATTTCAATATGCTTTGGTCCACTTGAATCAGCAGTAATAAAAGGAAGATTTATATTTGTTTGTTGTGATGATGACAACTCTATCTTTGCTTTTTCAGCAGCCTCTTTCAATCTTTGAAGAGCCATCTTATCATTTTTCAAATCAATACCTGTATTTGATTTAAAATCACTTGCTATATAATCGATTATTTTCTGATCAAAATCATCTCCTCCAAGAAAAGTATCTCCATTAGTAGCAAGAACTTCAAATACTCCATCTCCAAGTTCTAAAATAGATACATCAAAAGTACCTCCACCCAAATCATAAACTAATATTTTTTCTTGTGTTGATGTTTTATCTATTCCATACGCAAGTGAAGCTGCTGTTGGTTCATTTATTATTCTTAACACTTCAAGTCCTGCAATTTTACCTGCATCCTTTGTTGCTTGTCTTTGACTATCATTAAAATAAGCTGGAACTGTTATAACCGCTTGAGTAACTGTTTCTCCTAAATACGCCTCAGCATCAGCTTTAATTTTTTGAAGTATCATTGATGATATTTCTTGTGGAGAATATTTTTTCCCGTCGATATCAACCTTATAATCAGTTCCCATATGTCTCTTAATCGAAATAATTGTCTTATCAGGATTAGTAATCGACTGTCTCTTAGCAACCTGACCAACTAATCTCTCTCCATTTGCTTGAAAAGAAACTACTGAAGGCGTTGTTCTTCCACCTTCTGAATTCGGAATTACTACTGGTTCTCCACCTTCCATAACAGCAACACACGAATTAGTAGTACCTAAATCAATACCTATAACTTTTCCCATAAACAAACCTCCAAATTAATATTAATTTTTAAAATGCTAATTCCCAATTAATTAGCAACTTTTACCATACTATGTCTAACGACTTTATCATTTCTAAGATATCCTTTTTGTAAAACCTCAACTATTGTATTTTTTTCTAAACTTTCATCAGAAATATGAGCAACCGCCTCATGTAAATTAGGATCAAACTTGCCTGTTGAATCTATTTCTTTCACTCCTAATTTTTGTAAAATATCATAAAACAGATTTATCACCATACCAATACCTTTTTTAAAAGAATCTAAATCAGCTTCAACAGAATTAGCTCTTTCTAAATTGTCAAGAATTGGTAAAATTTGGACTATAATATCTAAACACGCATCTCCATATAACTCGCTTTTCTCACGTAAAGTACGTTTTCTATAGTTATCATACTCCGCACTAACTCTCAAAAATCTATTTTTTAAATCTTCTATTTCACACTTTAATTCCGAATTTTTTTCTTCTAAATCAGCAATAGAACACGATTCAATATCAGTTTCTTCCTCATCTGAAGAATCTATTTTTTTTCCCTCTATTTCATCATGTTCATCATGACCCAATTCAGAAGAAGATGAAAAATCCTTCTCATCTATCAAATTAAAAACACCTCCAAAAAACTAACTTAATCTATACTTGAATTTATAAAGTCTATTAAAGACCTAAGTATGGATACTATCTTAGAATAATTCATTCTTGTTGGCCCAATAATACCTATAGTGCCTAAAACTTTCGAATTCTTTTTATAATTTCCTAAAACAATACTATAATTTTGTGCTTCTTCTACATAATTTTCATCTCCAATTCTTATTTCGAGATCATCTTCTTTGTTACAATTCAACAATGACTCAAACTTTCCTCTATTATCAAGAAAACACAAAAAACTCTTCACCTTATCAATATCACTAAATTCAGGATAATTTAAAATATTATTAACTCCTTCTATGTAGCATTCACTACCTTTATCATCTTTAAATACATCATACAAAATAGTAATAACTTGGTCAAAAACATATCCATTCAATTTCAGAGCAGATTTAACCCTATTTATAACATCTACACTAATATCTTCAACAGTACAACATGCTAAATTTTCATTAACTATTTTATTAATTATTTCTATATCATTATTTGAAATAAAATCTCTGACCCTAATTACACTATTCCTTATAATACCTTCATTTGTCACAATTACAACCAACAAATTTCTATGATCAATTTTAATAAATTGAACTGATTTTATAGAATTCTTCATAACCGACGGTATTTTTAATATACAAGCCAAATTTGTCAATTTAGAAATGAGAGCTAATTTAGATTTAAGAACATTTTCAATATCAAATATATCTAAGTTCATCAAATCAGATTTAATATATAATTCCTCTTGTTTAGTTATTTGAGCAGGTATCATCAATTTATCAACATATAGTCTATATCCTTTATTCGATGGTCTTCTCCCAGAAGAAGTATGAACTTGTTCTAAAAAACCTAATTCTTCTAAATCCGACATTTCATTACGAATAGTTGCTGAACTTACACCTAAATTATATTTTTTAGATAACGTTCTAGATCCTACCGGTTCACCAGTACATATAAAATCCTGAATTATTGAATACAATATTTTAGTTTTTCTCTCATCCATATCAATTAACCCCTTTTTGTTAGCACTCTATATTTTTGAGTGCTAATGGCTTGAGAATAAAATAACACTTTAAATCAAATTTGTCAAATTTTTTATTCAAAAATAAAATCTTTTAAAATGTAATTCATTAAAACAATACCTTCTGATGTTAAAAATACTCTTCTATCTTCAATCTTTAACAAACGATTTTCAGTATATTTTTTTATTTGATTTTCAAAAATCTTAAATAAGTTTATTCCAAATCTTTTCTCAAATTCTATAATATTAATACCTTCATTTTTTCTTAATCCAAGCATAACATATTCTTCAATATTATCCTCTAAAGAATTTTTATACATTTTAAAATAAACATGATTATTATCTTTAAACATTTTTACATACTCGTATATATTTCTAGTATTTTCAAACCTAATTCCTTTATAAAACGAATGTGCAGAAACTCCAATTCCTACATAATCATCAAAATTCCAATATATCAAATTATGTAAACACTTCTTCCCGTTTTTAGCATAATTTGAAATTTCATACTGTTTAAAACCAATGTTTTCTAAAAAAAACTTTGTATATTTGTACATATTAAGTTGAATATCTTCATCTAATTCTTTAAATTTATTTTCTTTGTACTTCCTATAAAATTCTGTATTTTTTTCTAAAATCAAATTATATGCGGATATATGAGCTAAATCATAAGATTTTACTATATCTAAAGTATTTTTGTAATTTTCAATCGTTTCACACGGTATAGCAAAAATCAAATCAACATTTATATTTTCAAATCCAACTCTATGCACACAATTAAATGCTTTATCAAATTCATCAAAACTATGTACTCTACCTATAAATTTTAAGGTATCATCATTAGCACTTTGCATCCCTATACTTAATCTATTAACTCCATAGCTTTTCATAATATTTAGTTTTTCATAGTTAATAGTTCCTGGATTACATTCAATTGTAAATTCTAAAATATTAGAATCTTTCAACCTACTAGAAATACCACGCAATAATTTTTCTAAATTCTTTTCTTCTAAATAACTAGGAGTTCCACCACCTATAAAAACAGTATCAAATTTCTCTTGTTTATATTTATCAAGCTCGCTTAATACTGCATCAACATATTCATCCATTAAATATTCCACTTTTTCATAAGATGCAAAATCACAATAATAACATTTTTTACTGCAAAACGGTATATGAACATACAATCCTATCATAAACTAATCAACCTTTAAAACAGACATAAACGCTTCTTGTGGTATATCAACAGATCCCACCTGTTTCATCCTCTTTTTACCTTCTTTTTGTTTTTCTAATAATTTTTTCTTTCTTGTTATATCTCCACCGTAACATTTAGCTAAAACATCTTTTCTAACAGCTCTAACAGTTTCACGTGCAATTATTTTAGCACCTATCGCAGCTTGAATAGGTATTTCAAACAACTGTCTTGGTATAACATTTTTCAATTTTTCTGCTATCATTTTACCTCTTTGATAAGCTTTTTCCTGTGGAACTATCATTGATAAAGCATCTATAGGTTCTCCGTTTAACAATATATCTAATTTAACTAGCTTTGTTTGCTGATACCCATCTAACTCATAATCAAATGAAGCATAACCTTTAGTTTTAGATTTTAAAGTATCAAAAAAATCATATATTATTTCATTTAGAGGAATTATATATTTTAAAATCACTCTACTAGTATCTAAATACTGCATATCTAAAAATGTTGAACGTTTTCCTTGACACAATTCCATTACTCCTCCAACAAAATCTGAAGGTGTTATTATTGTAGCCTTAACAATAGGCTCTTCAGTAAATTGTATCTCTGTAGCTTTAGGCATATTGTATGGATTTGTAACCTCAATAACTTCTCCAGAAGTTTTCTGAATTTTATATATAACAGATGGAGCAGTAATTATAATATCTAAATTAAATTCTCTCTCCAATCTTTCTTGAATTATTTCCATATGTAGTAAACCTAAAAAACCACATCTAAATCCAAAACCAAGTGCAAGAGAAGTTTCAGGTTCAAATATTAAAGAAGCATCATTCAACTGAAGTTTTTCAAGAGCTTCCTTGAGTTCTTCATATTTATCTCCAACTATAGGATAAATTCCACTAAATACAGTCGGAACAACAGACTTATAACCTTCTAAAGGTTCTTGCGCTGGATTTTCAACAGAAGTTATAGTATCACCAACTCTTGCATCTTTAACATTTTTTATTGCTGCAGTAACATATCCCACTTCTCCCGCCTGCAACATATCAACCTGTTTATAATTAGGTGTAAAAATACCAACTTCTGTAACTTCATATTCCTTATTAGATGCCATAAACTTTATCTTCATTTGAGGCTTTATATATCCTTCTTTAACTCTTATATAACAAATTACCCCTTTATAAGAGTCATACATTGAATCAAAAACCAATGCTTTTAATGAATCATTAGTATCTCCATCAGGCTGTGGAATTTTTCTAACTATTACTTCAAAAACATCTTGAATATTAAGTCCTGTTTTCGCTGATATTGCTGGTGCATCTTCAGCTTCAATTCCTATTACTTCCTCAATCTCCAACCTAACTTCTTCTGTTCTTTGATTTGGTAAATCAACTTTATTTAAAACAGGTACCACTTCTAACCCTGCGTCAGATGCCAAATAACAATTAGCCAAAGTTTGTGCTTGAACACCTTGACTAGCATCAACCACCAGTAACGCTCCTTCACATGCTGCTAAACTTCTAGATACTTCATAATTAAAATCCACATGTCCTGGTGTATCTATTAAATTCAATATGTACTCTTTACCGTCAACTGGACTATTATATATAAGTCTTACAGCTTGAGACTTAATAGTTATTCCTCTCTCTTTTTCTAATTCCATATTATCAAGAACTTGCTCTTCCATTTCTCTTTTAGTTAAAGTACCTGTAATTTCAATCAATCTATCTGCTAACGTAGACTTTCCATGATCTATATGAGCTATTATACAAAAATTTCTTATATAACTCTGTTTTTCATTATCCATATAAAAAACCACCTACAATTCGATAAATATACATTTGTTCATTATAACACTATACAATTCTAAAAATTAATACCATTTTAAATTTTTTTAATTATTTTTCCAAGGTAATTTTAAACTAAAAGTTTTTTCCTCATTAAACATATTTAAAACAACATCAAATCCGTAATCTTCCTTATAAATTCTAATAAAAGCATTATCCTTAATATCAGAAAAAGTATCTATGCTATCATCGTCTTCATAAAATTCAATTTTTTGAGTTGATACACTACTTCCTATTCCTGTAGAAGAATAAACAATATTCATCTTAACAAATCCAATAACAAAAACAAAAATAAACAATAATATTCCTGACGTATATTTAAATTTCTTCCCCTTAAAAAACATAAATGACACCATCCAAATATTTATATATTTAGATAATGTCATTTCAAATATATTTTTATACCATTTTTTGTCAATATAATTAATCTTGTACAAAATATTCACCTATAACTGTAGCTAATAATTTTGCAGAATTTATAGCTTCTTCAACATTATTAAGCTGAGCACCTATCTCAATCAACGCAAGTTTTGAAGATTTGGTTTGATTAAATGCATTACTACCTCTTTCATAATAGAAAACACTTCTTGTAAATCCTGGATACAAATCATTTGCCAAACTAGTTAAATCAATAGCTAATTCCTCATTTTCCAAATAATTAGGATTATTTTTAGCAACAACAAGCATTATTTTAGCAACATCTTTACCATCTATATTTGTTGTAACAAGTTTTTTATTATCCAAAGAATCTCTATGCAGATCCAATATTAAATCAAAATCTTCTATTTCAGATAAATATTTATCAAGAGTTTCTCCAGATCTTTTATAACTTTCTATATATGTAGTATTGTGTATAGTTTTATCATGTATAACTTCCACATTGTAATTTTTCTCTAATTCTTTCTTTAAAACATCACCGATTCCAACTATATTATACTGCTCATAAAACGAATCATTATTAGCAGGTTTAAAGGCCTCTGTTGTATGAGTATGATATATAAGAATTCTAATTTTTCTATCGCTATAACTTCTAGATACAGAAGTATTATTTTTACTGTCATTTATAACATCATCTAATTCATTATACATATTTGAAGACAATTTACTTTCATCAACATATGTAGATTTCATTATGTTAATTTCTTTTTCAATTATAGAAATTGGATTTAATATATTTATTCCCAAAATATTTTTAACATCTCTAAAAAATGTATCCTTAGAATTTTCAAAATAATTATCATCAAATGATGGTATGTAATTTTGTTTAAGTATCGAAATATAAGCATAATTTGAGTTTCCAGAAATATTAAAATAAACAATATACGTCTTTAATATTATCCATAAAATAATAATAGCAATTATTGAAACAATTCCAACAACTTTAAAATCGCCAAAAGTTATTTTATTTTTTTTCATGAGTTGCATTTAATTTAACCCCCTCATAAAAATTATATGAGGAGGTTCTCTTTTTATTATTATNNTGAGCAAGCAAGTGCCTGAAATTGCAGAAAGCATCAAGAACTTACTATCACAAAATCTACACCTGGCTTCTTAGTTTGTATTATTTTTTTTATTTTTTAATTTATAAATTTATTTAAACTATCCATATCAAGATTCGGATGAAGTGCAATATTTATACCCATAGCAATCATTTTTGACATTGATTCTATAACTGCATCAACATCTTTTGGGGTTACTATCATTTCTCCCATGCACAAAGATAAATTTTTTCTTATAATTTCCATTTTATTATTATTCAAAAAATTTTTTTCTATATATTCTTCATCAACATCTTTCAAAATATTTCTTAATATCGAATCAATACTATCACTAACTATCGTTAACGCATCAACAACTGTAGGTATACCAATACCTATAACTGGAACTCCTAAAGTTTCTTCATTAAGAGGAGTTCTTTGATTATTAACTCCAGCTCCAGGATTTATTCCTGTACTTCCAACTTGAATTGTAGTATTAAGTCTTGAAACTTTTCTAGCGGCTAGCGAATCTACACAAATAACATAATCAGGATTTACTCTATCAACTAACGATTTTACAATTTCACTTGTTTCAATTCCAGTTATACCTAAAACTCCTGGAGATAAAGCACATACAGATGAAACATCACTTCCTATAGATTCAGGCATATATTCCTTTAAATGTCTCGTTACAAATAATTTTGAAATAACCTTAGGTCCAAGGGAGTCAGGAGTTACATTCCAATTTCCAAGTCCTATAACAAGAGCTGTTTTATCCGAATCCATACTTATAAATTCTTTTAATACATCTCCAAACATTAAACTTATCTTGTCCATCATATTAGCGTCATAATAAGTTAATTTTGGTAACTCAAGTGTAGAATAATATCCAACTTTTTTTCCTAATAGCTTTTCCCCTCGTTTATTTTTGACTTTTATCTTAGAAATTTTTACATTAAATTTTTCAATTTGTTTAAAATCTATATCAGGATTTCCCTCAAAAATCTTATTTAAATCATTTTCTTGCTTATTATCTTTATCCTCAACTTTATAACTCATAACTTGTCTCCTTAGATTTTAGTCATTTTTAAAAATTCACCGTATTATTTTGTGTAAATTTTTTTAAATTATTTAATAATAACTTGAATTTATTATTAAACAATGATATAGTGGAGGTATTATTTGTGTTCGAATCTAAAGGATGGTGAAAAAATTTTATGGCAAATATAAAATCAGCTAAAAAAAGAATCAAAGTTACTCAAACTAAAACTTTGAGAAATCAGATGATAAAATCTGCTTTGAAAACTATGATTAAGAAATTTGAAGTTTCTCTAGAAAATAATGATGTGAATTCAGCTAGTGATGAATTTTGCAGAATTACTAAAGCTCTAGATATGGCTGCATCTAAAGGAATTTTACATAAAAACAAAGCTGCTAGAAAAAAATCTAGATTAGCATTAAAATTAAATAAAGCTCAAGCTTAAAAAATCTAATACCATTAGTTAAAATGGTATTAGATTTTTTTAATTTTTTAAACATATGGTAACTATGTAATTTTCAATTTCATAAACAATATCACTATTACTAGATTTTTTAACTTTATGTTCTATATTTAAAAATCCATCAATTATATTAATCAATTCATTTAAAGAATATTTGTTTGACAACCTTACAAAATTTTTTAAAACATATTGATTAATTTTTGTCTTTTTTGCTATTTCACTGCTATCAAATCCTGAAACAAGCATTGTTTTCACGTCTAAAAATTTTAAAAACTGACTAGTCAACATTGAAAATATATAATTTAATTCTTTACCATTACTAATAAGTTCTTTTAACACTTTTAAAGATATTTTTAAGTTTTTATCTAAAACATTATTTATAAATATAAATACATTATGTTCAAAACTTTTAGAGACAACCTCTTCTATATCTTCTTTAGTAACTTCTTTATCATTTATAAATGACTTTAACTTCAAAATCTCATTTTCTATATGAAAAAAATCATTTACAACCCTGTCACAAAAAAATCTAACTAAATTTGGTTTTATCGATACATCGTATTTTTTGAAAATTGATAATACTTCTTTATAAAATTCTTCTCCTTTAAGCTCTTGAATTTTACAAACTTCCCCAAACTTGGAAAAACTACTCAATAAATCTTTATTCTTTTCCTGCTCTTGAAAAACGTAATAAATAATAACAACACAATATGTAGGTAAATTTTCAAAATATTGCTTTAATTTACTAACAACTTCTTTATTTTCATTTTCTCCTTTTAAAAACGTAGCATTTTCTAAAACAACAACTTTTTTATCTTGCATCATTGGGATTGTATTACAAACTTCAAAAAAATCTTCAACATTAAAATTATTATCAAATTTCATTGTTATATAGTTAAACTCTCTAATATCTTTATTAATTATTTTTGATTCTACCTTTTTTAAAAAATTAAATACTAATCCATAATCATAACTATATATAAAATAACAATTCTTTATATTTTCTAATTCTTGCATAAGCGAACTATAATTTAACATAAAACTCCTAAAAAATAACATAATACTTATTTGGATAAATATCTGAATAATATCTTGCTGTATGTTCTTCATTTAAAACATCAATTTGTCTCCTATTAATTTCTACATAAATTTTATCATCATTAAAATTAATATTAATTCTTTTATTAGAAAACATTATCTCTTTTTCATCTACATCTTGAAAAACCTTATCTACTCCTAATTTCTCTTCTAAGGTTTGTGTATCCTTTATTTTTTTATCAACATACATATAACTTCTAAATTTATTTCTAAGTATCACATAATTTTTATCAAAATATTTTCCAAACTCAACTTTCAAATCAAAAACATTCAAAAATATAAAACATAAACCAAACAACAAAATTGGAATATTTTTAATTTTATTATAAGATACTTTTTTACTCAAAAAATAAATTACATACAAACAAAGTATGAAAATAATAATATAATCATTTAAATAAATTCCCTTAGGCGTTATGATTTTAATAAATAATATTCCTCCGTCAATTACAGCGAAAATAAAATTTATTAAATATAAAATTATTTCATTAACTATTGGAACCATTCCAAAAAATACAAACAAAATCCCAAAAATCATCAAAACACTATAAAAAGGAACTAAAAGCATATTCGATAATAAAAATCCAAATTCTAATTTTCTCTCAATCAAAATACTAATTGGAAAAATAAATATTTGAGCACTCAATATTAATGATACAGAATCTGCAAGTAACTTAGGCATTTTGTAAAAATAATCATTTATTTTACGATTAAACATCAAAATTCCTAAAGTTGCAGAAAATGAATATACAAATCCCATATTAAAAATTTCATATGGTCTTAGTAAAAGTATAATAACCCCTGCCACACACAAAGCATTAATCCCATCATAAGTTCTGTATAATTTAGGTGCAGTTTGTTTTAAAAACATCATAGTAAAAGCTCTTATACCAGAGACTTTAACTCCTGTAAACATCAAATATAAAAAACTTATAAATAAAGAAGGAGCAACACTCAAAATTTTTGAAATAAACATAAAAATAAGATTCATATGGAATCCAGAAACACTCAATATATGTACTAATCCTAAAGATTTCAAATCATTTTTATATTCTTTATCCAAACCACTTGTGTCTCCAAATGTCAATCCAGATAAAATATTTCCTTTTTCATCTCCAAATTTCATAACAAAAAAATCTTTAATAACATTCTTCATATTTATAAATTTGTATATAAAATCTGTTTTAAATTCATTTATTTTATAATTTTTAATTTCTCCTACAATACCAACATCATAATAACTTAATTTTTTGATTTCTCCATCTAAATTCAAAATCATACCTATTTTTATGTCATCTAAATTTTCAAAATCTTTAATTATATATTTCCTAGAAATAATATCTCTCGATTTCAAAATCACATCTTTTGAATTTTTATTAACCACTCTAAATTGTTTCAACGATACATAATCATTTTGAATAGAGTAATAGCTGATTATATTAATAAAACTTATAAAACTTAAAATAATCAAAATTAGTCTTACAATATTACTAAATTTATTTTTTAATATCAATAAAGATATAAATATTAAAATTACAATAAAAATAATTTTTTTCTGCTGAATCAAAAAAATTCCCAATAAAATCGACAATATAACATTTAAAAAATAATAAACAAATAATCTCATATCAAAAATACCTTTATATATAATCTTTTGAATTTTTCCATATTTTGTATATTTTATTCGGGTTTAAAATTTCAAAAAAATAAAAATCCCAGAGAAAACTCTGAGAGATTTTTATAATACTATTTCAAAGATTTAGTTTTAGATGTAAATATAAATGAAAAAATAAAAGATATAAAAATTGCAAAAGTAATACCGGCAGAAACTCCCATTAAACCACCTGTTATAATACCTAAAAACCCTAATTCATTTACCTTTTCGATAACAGATTTTCCCAAACTATATCCAAAACCTAAAATTGGTATGCAAGCTCCACCTGTTGCATTCTTAACTAAAAAATCATAACCAGGAAACAAAGCTAAAATATTACCAAACGAAACCATAAAAACCAAAATATATGCAGGAAGTATTTTAAATTTATCCATAAAAATTTGACTAATCGCACATATAATTCCACCAAGTAAAAAACTCCAAACGTAATTCATAAACTACCTCCTAGTATTAAATTCAATAGCAACAGCATGAGCAATTCCCGGAATACTTTCACCTTGAAAAGTTGTCGTAGGACTCATTAACGCACCAGTAGAAATTATTAAAATTTTACTTATTTTTCCTTCAATCAATTGTTTGTAAAAATATCCTGTGAAAACTGATGCTGAGCATCCACACCCACTTCCTCCTGAAAAAGTATCTTGCCTTCCGTTATCATATATACTCTCACCACAATCAACATAAATTTTTGAAATATCACAACCTAAACTTTTAAGCATAGTTTCTGTTATTTGTCTTCCAAATTTACCAAGATCACCTGTAGCAATGCAATCATAATAATTTGGATCTCTTCCTGTATCTTTAAAATGAGTATATATTGTATCTACTGCTGATGGAGCCATAGCTGCTCCCATATTATTTACATCTTTTATTCCATAATCTTTAACTTTTCCCGTGGTTATATAGGTAACTTCTGGATAAAATCCATCTTTCCCAAGCAAAACAGATCCAGCTCCAGTTACAGTCCATTGACATGTTGTTGCTCTTTGACTTCCATATTCTAGAGGAAATCTAAATTGTCTTTCTGCAGAACTAAAATGAGAAGATGCTCCTGTGACAACATAATTTGCAAATCCTCCATCAATAAACATTGCACCTAAACTAAGAGATAATGAAAAAGTTGAGCAAGCTCCATACAATCCTATAAAAGGAGTTTTTATATCTCTAGCAGCAAAATTTGATGACGTTATTTGATTTTGCAAATCACCACATAACAAATAATCAATTTGTTCCTCACTTAAGTTTGCTTTTTTTATACTCTCCGTTATAGATGTATATAAGATACTTGATTCTGCTTTTTCATAAGTATCTTTTCCATTTTTATCATCTTTAAGTTTTATATCGAAATAATCTCCAAGAGGTCCTTCTGCTTCTTTAGGTCCAACAACACTTGTTGCAGCAATTAGTTTAGGTCTATTTTTAAGTTCAACAGTTTGAGTTCCAACTCTTTTATTACAACTCATGACTTCAACCACCTAACCTATAATTTTATTGTATATAAAATATACAATCCCAACTAAAACAGATGAAGATATTCCAAACACTATAACCGAACCTGCAATAGTGAACATTTTTACACATGTTCCAAATATTACTCCTTCTTTTTTAAATTCTATAGCAGGTGAACTCATTGCATTTGCAAATCCAGTTATAGGAACTATACTTCCAGCCCCTGCAATGTTTGCAATTCTATCATAAACACCTATTCCAGTTAGAAACGCTCCAATAAATATCATTGTAATTGCACCTAAAGAACGAACTTGCATTTCTTCAAATCCGAAACTCTCATACAATTTAAATAAAAACTCTCCTAAAACACAAAAAATCCCTCCAACTATAAAAGCCATAATAACTCTCTTAATATAATTTGGTTTCGGTTCTAATTCCGTTGTGTAGGTTTGAAAAAAATTTTTAAGTTGCGTTTCGTCAAAATTCAAAATATTCACCCCAACCTAAAAGTTAAAATTTCATTTAGAATTATTATGACTATATTTAAGTATTTTATACTTTTCTTTATTTAATTAATTCAATTAATAACCGATTAATAAAATAAGTATTTTTTTAATAAAAGTTTATAAAATTTAATTTTTATTGAATTATATTTAAATTTATAGTATTATGTATATAATTAGTTAATTTTCTAATTGTGAGGTGTTCTATGTCAATGGACCTATATTTAACAAACGATAAAAATCCAAATTATGCAAACAAAGAATATACACTAGACGATATAAATTATCTAAACAAACGCCTTTCATATTTGGAAAAAATTATACAATCCAAATATTCAGATATTTTATATTTGGCATCAGAGATTTGCAATTTAAAAAACGTAAATTTGAAATATGATTTGATTGACATACTTATTAAACATGGTTCTAATCTTTCAAAATATAAATCAGAATTAGCAGACGTTAAAGACATAATAAATGCTTTTAATAATAATTTTCAAAAATCTCAAGAACATCAACAATTTATTGAAAAAGATCAAAATATCAATAATGACATCGAAAATACGCAACCTCATAATTTTGAACATAATAACGAAGATTTTGAAAATCATAATTCTAACATTCAAGAGACAAATCAAAAAATTGATACAAATGAATTTACAGATAATGAAATTAAAAATGTTGACATTAACTTGGAGAAAAACAAAAAATCTTCATTAACTAAAAATGTAAATCTCAAAAATCTTAAAGTTGTTGATAATGCAAGTTCGGAACAAAAAAATAAAGCTGAATTAGCTAGAGAAAAAATCCTAACAAATTTAGATAAATTAATCACATATAAGGAAAATACTTTTAATGATTTAATTGAAATGGTTGATTTCCATATTGACTCAAATTCACAAAAGATTGATTTAAGTAAATTTATTGAAAGTCTTGAAAGTCAAATAGTTGAACTTAATGAGTACAAAAATAATATTTTGAAAAATTACTCTTTAAGTAAATCAATAGAACTTGGTTCAAATGGTAAAATAACTTTTTCAAGAATTTTTATTGAAAAAGAACGTTTAATAGATAAAAATAAAGAAGAATATATTAGAGTTTTAACTGAAATGCATGAACTTTACTCTGAATTTGTTGACAACTATCTAAGAAACATAAATTCTATGAAGCCACATTTAAACCCTGAAAAAATAAATTTAATGCAAAATAATTGTGGTAAAGTCATTTATGATCTTAAGTTAATTAAAAATTTGTGTTCTTCATTAGATAAAATAAAAAGTGTATAGGAAAATAATCCTATACACTTTTATTTATTACATGTATCTTTCTGTTAAATTGTACAATCTTTTCAATTACTTCTTCAGCAGAATTCTTTACTATATATGTTTTTCCATTTAGAAGTATAATTGCCGTTTCTGGTATAAGTTCTATTCTTTCTATTTCATTACAGTTAAGATAGAAAATTGTATCATTAACTCTAGTAAGCTCAATCATAAAATAACCTCCTACACAAATATTCTATCATAACAAATAAGAATTATTTTAACTCTTATTTAAAAATTATTTACATATTTTTCTCCATCAACTCTTATGACTTTGTCTAATGTAACTGTTTGAACTTCATCACTTCCATCTACTCTAACTCTAAGTTTTATCATATAATTTTCAACAACTACACTTTCAACAATTCCATTCATTGTTTCATAAACTGGAGTCGTTGTTTCTCCATCACTTGTTTCATTATCTACTTGATCTTCATTACCCTCAGATTCCTCAGATGAAACTATAAATTCAATATTCTTATCAATCATACTAGATCCAACTAACATTGCCATATTGTTATTTATATAATCCAACCTATTATCTTGTACATCTATAACATTTGCAATATCATTATTTTCAAATTCTCCTATAACAAGTTCTCCTTTTTCATCAAAATACTCAACACCAACTAATATTTTAGATCCACTTTGTGAAACTGATCTAACAATACCTGTTATTATATTTCCATTTTTATCATAAGCATTGAGCATAACACCTTTTCCAATGAGAGATTGAGAAGCAAATTGGCTCATTGTATTATTTAAATTTGACATTTGTTCCATTGCCGCAAACTGTGCAAACTGAGAAACATATTCTGTACCATCTTGTGGTTGAGTAGGATCTTGATTGGCCATTTGTGCAGCTAAAATTCTTAAGAAAGCATTTTTATCCATATCTTCACCAGGCTGAATAATCTTAGTTCCTCTATCTGTAGTTTGTCCACCATAAACATTTCCCGATCTTGAATTTGAAGAACTTCTCGTATCAATTTCTTGTTCATCATCATTTTCAAGATTTTCCAATTGCTTTAACAAATTTTCAAACTCTTTATTTTCAGACATAGTATTACTAGAAGTTCCCATTTTAGTTTTAGTATTTGAATTCCAAGAAGTTTGAATTTTTTTACTTATATCCATTGGAACCTCCCAAAATATTAAATTTTTAAACTAAAATTCCTGATCTTAAATTTTTCTCATCTTTTATAATCTCTTCATCCTCTATTTTTATACTATTTTTGCTTTTTTGATTATCTTGTCCCTCATTTTGTCTTGAGTTATGATTATCTGAATTAAATTCAAATTGCTGAAGATCAACATGAATATTATCTAGATTAATTTGATGATTTTCTCTAATCATATGTTTTATGTCAACAATCGTATTATCTATAAGTTTTAATGCCTCGGCATTTTCAACTCTTATCATAAGTCTAACAGCATCTTTCACAACCTCATATTTTATATCCATTTTTCCCAAATGTTCTGGATTAATTCTAACAATCATTTCAGATTTATTATTTGTAGACATATATTTTATACTCTCAATAAATTCTTTAACAAACTTAGTTGTATCTGTAGCATCAATTGTTTTTTCAATAACTTCTTTTGGCAAATCACTATTTCTAAGAGTATCAACAAAATAACTTTCAATATTTTTATCTAATTCTACCTCACCTGAAATTTCTTTTAAAATATTTTCAATATTAGTCGTATCATTTTTTATATCACTGTTGGAATTTAATTTTTTAAATTCATCTACTGTATTTAAATTTTCAACTTCATTCAAAACATTAATTTTTTCATTTTCAACATTTTCATTAGAAACTTTTTCAGATATTGCTCTATTTATTTTAATAGATATTTCATTTTTTATATTACTTAATAATTCTTTATCAGTTAAAAAATTTTCAGAATCTAAAAATTTCAAAATATTTTCATCAAGATTTTCTTCATCAAATTGAGAAATCTCATTTTTAATAATCATTTTAAATCCTTCACTATTATCTAAAATATTTTGTACAACTTCCCCTTTAGAAATATTTTTTAGATCAATTTTATTTTGGTCAACTCCCAAATTATATAAAATTTTAGATAAAGCATTTTCATCAATGTTATTTTCAGAAAATAAATTTAAACTCCCTTCTTCTGAAAAATTTATCTCCAAATTATCGTTAAAATTAAAAACATTTTCATTATTATCAATTTTTTCATTACAAACTAAATTTAATAAGTATACTATACTCTCCAAAGTTTCCAAATTTTCATCACTAATACTATCTTCATTTATTTTAAATTCATTTTCATTATTTATTTTAGATACATTTTTATTTAAATCTTTGTTTTTATTAACAGAATTCAAAGAATCATTTAATGATTCTTCAAAACTACTTGATTTTTTTTCACTATCATTATTTTTCGTTTGTTTAACTGAATCTTGTTTTGAAATTGAAGCATTTAAATTATTTAAATTTACATTCATATTATCTCCCCTCCTCAAATTCTTTGTAATACATATTAAGTGATAATTCATCTAAAAAATCTTGTTCTTCTTTATCTTGCTCTCTTAAAAATTCTTCGTATTCTTTATCTCTTAATTTTTCTAATACCATTCTATCTTTCTTTTTATTCTTATAATCTTCAAATCTGAATTCATATTCTTTACTCATTTTTTCTCTTTCTTTTTTATTAAGCATGATAGAATTTTCTAAATAGTAATTATAATTTGTTTTTATAATATCTTCTATTTTTGTACTACATGTAGCAAATGCATTTTTTTTATAAAGTTCGTTTAATGTTTGTATATTGTCATCAATCACTTTAATCTTTGAACTTATATCTGTAAATTTTTGCGATGCTTCTTTTTCAAGTCTTAATCTCATATTCAACAACTTATTAAGAGAATATTTAAATTTTTTCATACACACCTAACCTCCTTAAATCAAATTATTAAATATACCTTTTAGAATAGTTAAATTTTGCTCATAACTTGTATTTTCAGAAGTAGACTGTTTTAAATACTCATTTATTTGAGAAATATATTGTATAGCCCTATCAATTTCTGGATTACTACCATGAACATAAGCTCCTATATTTATCAAATCTTCAGCTTCTTTATATACAGCAAGCAAATTTCTAACATTTCCCGCAAGTTCTTTATGTTCATCTGAAACTATTTTTGACATAAGCCTGCTAACACTTTTTAATACATCAATTGCTGGATAATGATTTTTTTGTGCCAATGCTCTAGATAAAACAATGTGTCCATCTAAAATTCCTCTAACTGTATCAGCAATCGGATCATTCATATCATCTCCATCAACAAGAACTGTATAAAAAGCAGTTATCGATCCCTTATCTGAAGGACCTGTTCTCTCTAAAAGTTTTGGAAGAAGAGCAAAGACAGAAGGAGTATATCCTTTTGTTGCTGGTGGTTCTCCAATTGCAAGACCGACTTCCCTTTGAGCCATTGCAAATCTTGTAACTGAATCCATCATTAAAATTACATTTTTTCCTTTGTCTCTAAAGTACTCTGCTATAGCTGTTGTAACTAGCGAAGCCTTCAATCTTATGAGGGCTGGTTCATCAGATGTAGCACATACAATAATAGATTTTTTTAATCCTTCTTGACCTAAATCGTGGTAAATAAACTCCTGAAGCTCTCTTCCTCTTTCACCAATAAGACCAATAACGTTAACATCTGCAGAAGCATTTCTAGCAAGCATTCCCATTAATGTACTTTTTCCAACTCCAGATCCTGCAAATACTCCAACTCTTTGACCAACTCCACAAGTCAAAGTTCCATCAATAGCTCTAACTCCTGTTTGAATTATCTCAGAAATAGGTTTTCTATTTATTGCAACAGGAGGTTTATTTTCTATAGGAAATTCATCATAATTTTTAAGCTCATCTCCGATTTGAATTCTACCCAATCCATTTAATACACAACCTATAAGTTCTTCAGAAATATTAACCGTTAACAATTTTTTTGTAGCAACAACTTTACTACCTGTAGAAATTCCACGCACATCTCCAAAAGACATAAGTATACTTCGTTCTTGGTTTATTCCTACAACTTCACACTCAATTTCTTCACCATAATCATTATGTATATAACAAATCTCTCCTACAAATGGAATTATTCCTTCAGCTTCTATTGTCAATCCTACAAGTCTTTTAACTCTACCTTCTGCATAAATAGGTTCAATTTTTTCAAGAGAATTTTTCATTTTTTTAAAATCTATATACATAAACTTTAGCCTTCCTCATTGAAAATTATTTTTTTTAAAACATCTAAATTATCTTCAACACTGTATTTTATAATTCCACCATTTCTTTCTATCAAAAAATCTCCTCGAGTAATCTCTTTATTTATAACAACATGAAAATCTCCCAATATTCCTGATTTATCTTTCCATTTTTGTACTTCTTCATGTAAAGATTTGTAATCAAATTCACTACACTTTATAATTACCGGAAGCTTATCTTTTATATTTTTTATACAATCGTAAATTATATCATTTAAAACTTTTTCATCATTTAACTGTCTCTTTATAATTTTAGAAACCATACTAAATATCATTTCTTTTATTTCACTTTCTTTTGATGTAATATAATCTTTTGCTTCCTTTTGAGCATTTTCATAAAACATCATCGCACTACTAATTAATTCATTTTTCTCTGTTTCTATTTCAAGAAGTGCTTTATTCTTTCCCTCTTCAAATCCTTCTTTATATCCTTGAACCTTACTAGCAACTCTTTGACGAACAATTTCAACTTGTGCATTTTCTAAAGATTCATTTAAAATTTTAACAGATTCCTTTTTAGCTCTAGTTATTAGCATTTCACCAATTTTTTTAAATTTTAAAATCTCTTCACGCTTTACCTTAAACTTTTTTGTTCTAATTTTTCTAATTAATTCATCTTTGGTTTTTATTTCCCGTGAAATGTTATTTTGACTACTATAAGCATCATAAATATTAGGACTTATAATTGTTTTAGATGTATTTTCTCTATTATTATTTTTTATAATGTTTTTATTGCTATTGTATAATTCCATCATCTCCTCCTCTTACAATAATTATCTCACCTTGTTCATCTAATTTTCTTATATTTGCAACTATGTGTTGTTGAGCTTTTTCAACATCAGATAATTTTACTGGTCCCATATATTCAATTTCTTCACGAACATTATCTGCAGCACCCTTTGATAAATTGCTAAAAATAAGTTCTTTAACTGAATCGCTACTTCCCTTAAGTGCTAAAGCTAAATCTTTTTGATCTATATTTCTAAGAACTTTTTGAATGTCAGCAGAAGTCAATGTAACAATATCTTCGAAGACAAACATAGATGCACGTAACTTTTCCGCAAGTTCCTTATCTTGATTTTCAAGTCCACTGGTTATATTTCTTTCAGTATTTCTATCTACTCTGTTTAACATATCTACTAAAGATTCAATTCCACCAATAACTGTTGCCTCTGGTTTAACAAAGTTAGATAATTTATATTCCAAAACTCTTTCTACTTCTTTAACTGCATATGGTGATGTATTTCTTATAGTGGCAACCCTATAAGCAACATCATTTTGAATATGCTCTGGTAACCAACTTAAAATTTGTGCTGCCTTTTCTGGTTGAAGATAACACAATACTAATGCAATAGTTTGAGGATGCTCATCAATTATTATGTTTAATAATTGAGTTGGGTCTGCTTTTCTCGCAATAGTAAAAGGTCTATATATATCAGTAGCTTCCTTAATTTTATCTAAAATTTCAATAGCCTTATCACTGCCCAAAGCTTTACTCAAAATATTTTTTGCATACTCAAATCCACCCTCAAGCAAAAACTCTTTAGCCTTATTCATTTCTATAAATTCATGTAAAATTTCTTTTCTTTCTTCAACTGTTACAGAACTAATAGTAGCTATTTCAAATGAAATCTTGTTTATCTCATCTTCATTCAAAAATTTCATTATCTCTGATGCAACTTCAGAACCCAATGTTATCAATAAAATTGCTGTTTTTTGAACACCCGAAATTTTCTTTTTCAATAAGCATACCCTCCTATGTAAAATTAGTTTGTGTAAATTTTTATATTTTTAAGCATACTTTTAAACAATAAAAAACTTCTAACACTCATACGTTAAACATTGGTGATAGAAGTTTTTAATTATTATTTTCCAATTTCTAAGGCCTTCATAAACATTTGCTTATTAGCATTAAAATTATCCGCATTAGATTCATAAGCTCTAGTTGCCATAATCATATCAGCCATTTCATTTAAAATGTTAACATTACTAGTCTCCACAAATCCTTCTCCATTTGCATTAGGATGATTAGGATCATAAACCATTTTTGATGGAGTATTATCTTCAATAATTTTTGAAACTTTAACACCCTTAAACTTACTCATACCTTTTTCATTTCTATCTAAATACTGTTCAAAAACTGCTATCTTTCTTTTGTAAGCTTCTGTATTTTCTGTTTTTATAGAATTATAATTGGCAATATTTGAAGATATTAAATCCATTCTCATTCTTTCAGCAGCCAGACCACTTGCACTAATTCTCATAGCACGAAAAGCATTATTTAACACAAAAACACCTCATTTAAATCTGTTTTATCTTCCATTATTTACAACTGTTGAAAGAAGCTGAAACTTACTATTTATAACTGACACTAATGCGTTATACATTAAAGTATTAGCTGCTTGATTAGCTTTTTCAATATCTATATCAACGTTATTTCCATCACTTCTCATGCTCGTTCCTCTATCTTGAACAATTTCATAAAATTCACTTCCCAAAGAAATATGTTTTTCATTAGTAGTTTTAAAAGGAGCACGCTTTACCTCATAATTTAAAAAATCTTCGAATTTAACATCATAACGCTTAAAATTTTTAGTATTTATATTAGATAAATTATTCGAAATAATATCCTTTCTAACAGCAGAAACATCAAGTGCTGTTTTCAACAAATTGTACACTATTCCACCACCCTGAGTTAAAATTATTTATATAATTTCCCCAATATATTAATCATATCATTAGGAAAATAAATCGTCTTACTCATATTTTTTATATTTGCTTCTGTAAGTATAAGAGTTTTTGAAAACTCAACCATCTCAAGGGCAATATCTGCATCTTCAACTTTACTTTTTGAACCAACTAGAACATCTTCTAAAGATTGAGATTGATTAATTTTATCTTCAAGTGTATTGTTAATCGCTCCTAATTTAGTCCTTGCATCAATAACTTGACTTGCAGCATTGTCTAATTTTTCCAATACTGATGAAATATCTTCATTATTTATATCCAATCCACCTATTCCCAAAGATTCTGTTGACAAATTATATTTCGGAACTTCTGTAAATTCTCCCGCATTTCCAGTTGATAATACATCAACAACTCCATGTTGTGCATTATCTTTTACATTTTCATCACCTAATATGTTCAAACCATTGAAAGAAAAATTCTTAACTTCATAATCTATTCCTTCAAGTAAACTATTAACTTCATTCTGTATTATAGCTTTTTCATCATCTTGCATAGATCCATTTCCGAGACTAACAGTTAGCTCTCTAACCCTTGTTATTCTTTCATTAATAGATCCCATAACGCTATCTGCTGATTGAATCATACTAACAGTATCTTGAATATTTTTCCTAGAAGCTTGATGACCTCTTATTTCTTTTTCGAAATTTCCTAATCTCGAAATACGATTAGGGTTGTCCTTCGAAGAATTAATCTTTTTGCCACTTGAGATATTATTTATGCTACTAGAATGTTCAGAAATATTTTTTTTATACGCTCTTAAAGTTTTTAATGCATTTGAGTTAAACGTTAATTTCATATAAAAATTCCCTACTTCCATCTAAACGTTCTTAATCTTTTGTTGCCATTTATACAAAATATATTTAATTTCATATTTTAAAATTTCACTACAAAGTTCATAATTTTCTGAATGAAATGCCTCTCCAAAACTTTCAAGTGCAAATTTTAAATCAATTTCATTAGAAAATATTTTTTCATTTAAAAATTTATTATTCTGTATGAATTTAACAAGCTCTTCAAGTTGACTTCCAAATTCTCCTATATGAGTTTTTGTAACTTCAACATTTTCATTTTTAACTGTAACTTCATAAACTTTATCTAAAAAATTCGATAACTGCAATATATACTTATCACATTCATTGATGTATTTTATATCCAAACCTATCATAATAAATTTTCTCCTATTAATATGTTCAATTTTCTTAATAATTATTTCGTTTATATTCGAAAAAAAATAATACTTATGAATATTAAAAAAATAATTATATAAATTTAGATTTTTAATATGTTAAATTCAATTACGTTGTATTAAAATATATTAGAGTAATTTTTTATAAGGAGTTTTTATGGACAACACTTTTTTAAAAGATTTTTTAATGATTAGTTCTTTTAATACTCTAAAGTGGTTAGTAGTATTAATACTTCTTTTTTTGTTTATGGTTTTTCTTAAAAAGAAGCATATAAATTTTTCAAATAGAATGCTAATTGGAACGGGTATAGGTATTCTTTTAGGATTTGCAATACAATTTGTAGCAAAATTTCCTGAAAACCCTACAGAAATAACTTGGATAAATGAATCCACAAAATGGTTTTCATTATTTGGAAATGGTTTTATTGATTTAATCAGAATGATAATAATTCCACTAATTGTTATTTCAATAATTCACATAATAATAAACATGAAACAAGACACAAAAATAAAACAACTTACCATTTATACTTTAGTAATCTTATTTTCAACAGTAGCCGTTGCAACTTTAATTGGAATAGTAGTAGCATTTTTATTTAAACTTGGTTTAAATTCAAATATAATTGGTGGAACTTCTCAAATTAAAGAAATTAAATCTTTAGTTGATGTTTTAAGAAATTTAATTCCAAAAAATCCTGTAGAAGCAATGTCAAGTTCAAATGTTATAGCCGTTGTTATATTTTCAATCTTTGTTGGTACAGCTGCTAAAAAAATGAGTAAGCCTTTTGGAAAAACAATAGAACATTTTTCAAAAATTATTGAAGCACTACACAAAATTATAATAAGTATAACAATGACAATAATAAATTTAATGCCATATGCAGTAATTCCCCTTTTAGCTAACACAATAGCTCAAAGAGGAATCAAATCAATTTTAGATGTAATATTATTTATACTTGCTCTATATTTCGCTACATTTATAATGTTCCTTGTTCATTTAGGATTACTGAGTGTGTTTGGATTTAATCCAATAACATACCTAAAAAAAGCATTTCCTGTACTTATACTAGCATTTACATCAAGATCAAGTCTAGGATGTATACCTGTAACTCTTGAAACTCTCGATTCACTTGGAGCAAATTCATCAACTTCAACATTTGTTGCAAGTTTTGGAGCTACCACAGGAATGAATGGATGTGCTGGAATATTTCCTGGAATGTTAATTATAATGGTAGCAAATATTACTGGAAATCCTATTAATTTAAGTTTCTTGGTAATGTCACTACTTGTTATAACAATAAGTTCAGTTGGTATAGCTGGAGTTCCTGGTACTGCAACAACAAGTGCTTCAATAAATCTTTCTGCAGTTGGATTTGGACAATATTTTGATCTTACAAGTCCTATATTAGCTATAGATCCTATATTGGACATGGCAAGAACAATGATAAATGTTAATGGAGTTCTTACTACATCATTAATTGTAGATAAAAAATTAAATCAAATTAATATGGAAAAATTCAAAGATCCAAACTTTAAAATAGATAATTCATTCATGTAAAAAAAGACAGGATTAAATCCTGCCTTTTTATTTTTTTATTCAACATCTTTTATAACTTTAGCTGGAACACCTGCTACTACTTTGTTAGAAGGAACATTCTTGGTAACAACAGAACCTGCTGCCACAATAGCACCATCTCCAATTGTTACACCAGATAAAATTGTTGCTCTAGATCCAATCCAAACATTTTTTCCTATTACAATCGGACTAGGATGAAGGATACTTCTTTTATTTGGTGAAAAATCATGATTCAAAGTTGCCAATATAACATTATGTCCAATTAAAGTATTATCTCCAATAGTAATACCACCTTGATCTTGAAAACAACAACAAGAATTTATAAAAACATTTTTACCTACATTTATATTTTTACCAAAATCTGTATAAAATGGTGGAAACATTGTAAAAGTATCATCCACAGGCTGTCCAATTAATTGAGAAAATAATTTTCTAATTTCATCTGAGTTATGATATTTACCATTCAATTCAGCCATAATCTGTCGTGATTCATCATTAATATTCATCATTAAATCATACATTTCATCTTCTTCAATGAGAAGATTACGTTTAACATGCTCTAAAAATTTATCCAAATTCATTAAATTTCTCCTTCTAAAAATTTTTATAAATAAAAAATCACCTCCAACCAAGAAAGTGATTAAACAAAGAACTATTAATTCAATTTATTTTCATGTAACTTTTTATATAGATCTATAAATTCTGTAGCGATAATTTTAAATCCTTCCGCACTCATCAACTGATCTTCAGCATGCATTAAGATTAAACTAAATTCAGTTTTTTCTCCACTAGCTTCTTTACTAACTAATTCTGAATGAACATTGTGACCAGCATTAAAAGCATCTATTCCATTTTTCATAGACTTATCTGCATTTTCAAAATCATATTTTTTAGCATAACCTATTGCCTCAATATAATAGGATCTAGCACTACCAACATTCGATATTATTTCAAAACTTTTCAACTCTAAATCTTTCATTATAAAATAACCTCCATTTTTAATACGTTAAACACTCCTGTAAAATCTTTTTACTATTCATGGAGCTATAATCCTTCAAATCAATTAATAAAACAGGTTTCTGACTATTTACCATCTTTTTCACTTTATCAAATAAATATCTAACCTGTGGACCTAACAAAATAATATCGGCCTTATAAACATTTTCCTCAAGATTTCCACTTCCAGAAGACCAAATATTAGCTTCAAAATTCATTAATTTAGCTGACTTTATCATTCTCAAGACAAACATATTAGTTGACATACAAGATGAACAAACCAACAAAATATTTTTCATAACTTCCTATTCTCCTAGACAACTACTATAATAAATTTAAAATATCTCTTCTGCACACATAATAAATTTTATAACTATGCCTTACTTAAAACCTTTTGAACACACACATTTATTTCTTGTATTTTAACTCCTGTAAATGTTTCTATTTGATTTTTCACATTTTCTTGAAGTTCTCTTATAACATAAGGAATTTTAATTCCATAATCTACAGCTACATTTATATCAATACTTGTTTTATTATCTCCAACCGTAACCTTAATACCCTTAGAAATAACCTTTTTATTAAGAGAATTATTTCCATTAACACCAAATAGTGGATATACTCCTTTAATTTCACTTGCTGCAATCCCAGCTATAACTGTTATAACATCGTCAGATATTTTAACAACACCAATGCTATTATTCATATACTCCACTCCCTCCTATTAATTGTTTTATAATTATATCAAATCATTATTTCAAATTCTATATTTATTTTAACAAAAAACTGCTAACTTAAAACCAAGCCAGCAGTTAAAAATAAATTATTTCTTCAATTCAATTTCCACATTTTTAATCTTAGCAACACTCATAACAACTTCTTGAATTTGTTTTCTCTGACTTTCTGTAAGCTCTTCAGTATTTTTAACAAAAATTCTTGCTTTATCATTTTCAATTAAACATAATATTTCTTCAAATCCTTTTCCTTTAAGAGCAAGCTCAATTTTTGTTTCATTTTCTTGATCCATAACTAAAGCTATTTTTTGTTTTGCTGCAGTATCTCTATCTAATTGTGAGACATTTTCATTATCTATTATTTCTGCTAAATATTCTAAAGTTTCAGCTGATTTTTTATCTCTAACAGACTTTGCTTCATAAAAGAAGTCATAGCCTACTTCACCTTCTTTTGAATCTTTATTAACTGTTGTATTATCACTAACATCATCAGTTATAGATATTGTTCCTAAATCTTGCATTGAACTATTAACTTTTGCTGCTAAAACTCCAGCACAAACAATTAAAGCGAGTAATGCAAGTATAACCCCAGCTTGTTTTTTATTCATAATAAAAATCCCCCTAAAATTTTTAAAATTAGTTTTTCGTTTTCTTACCTATTGTTCTTTCATAGGTATCACGCTTACCTTACTTTCACTAATGTCATATAAAGAAGATACTATTTTTGTTAATTCATATGAAAGTCTAGTATCATCTGCACCTTCTGCAACTATAAGAATTCCTATTATTTTAGGATTATAAGTTTTAAGAATTAATGGTTCAGTGCTACTTCCCTGACTTGACATTACAACTTTAGTACCATCTTTATTGTTATTATTTACCCTATTGCCTCCATTGCTATCTCTTTCTTCTGTTACTGTATTTGATTT
The DNA here is from genome assembly GCF_001655775.1 of Candidatus Arthromitus sp. SFB-turkey. Taxonomy (GTDB): domain Bacteria; phylum Bacillota; class Clostridia; order Clostridiales; family Clostridiaceae; genus Dwaynesavagella; species Dwaynesavagella gallinarum. The sequence continues at coordinate 38,220 of NZ_LXFF01000034.1, read as the reverse complement.
TTCACTATCAAGTGCTGGAATAAGTTCTTCTCCACCTTCAAAATGTATAATAACATCAACCTCTCCAACTCCTTTTACTTTTGATAAAATATTTTTCAATTCATTTTTAACTTTATCTTGATATGTAGTTGATGTACTTAAATTCTCTTCCCTTTTGTTTTCTTGAAAAGTTGTATCATTTGAAAGATTTAAAAATGTCGGTGTTGAATCGTTAAAGTAACTAACTACCAAAATCATAACTCCAGCTATTATAATTAATATAATCATATAAGTAAATTTATTACTTTTTTTAGTAATTTTTTCTTTTATTTTTTCCATCTTCACATGAGCCCCTTAATATACCTTTATAATATTTTCTGAAATATTTAACTCATTAGATAAAAATTTTTTTATCTCTTTAACTTTTGAACTTTCTTTACTAACGCCATCATAATTATTTACGCTACCTATGACTACTTTTTCTACTGTTTCTACATTTTTTATACCTAATTCTTCCACTTTAACAATAAGTTCTTCTATCTTAAAATTTTCATCCTCATATGAAACTGAAACATCAACATTAAAATTATTTTTCTTAAAATTGTTTTTCAAAAGATTCTCACAATTTCTTGAAAGATTTTCTTCAAAACTATTTATTGTAGTTTTTTTAATTCTCTCACTATATTCATCTAAATTGTTTTCTAAATAACTATCAAATTTATTTACGTAATCTTCATTTAAAGTTATATCTTTATATAAATTACTATCTTGTTTTATAAAACCAATTATAGGATTTATAACAACAACTATAAAAATAAGTCCAAGCACAAACTTAGAATACTTTTTAATACTATTTTCAGGCAATACAAGTTCCACTGCTGTCATAAACAAAATACTTACACAAATATCACTTATCCAATCTTTTAAAATCTCCATTTAAAACCTCTCCCTTATACACCTATTATTAATTTTCCAGCAGAAGCAATTATGGAAATCATTACAAAAAATAAAACAGATACAACTATAACACATGACATTATAAGTATTAATGAATCACCTACCGAACTAATAGCTGAAACAATTCTATTATCAGAAATAGGTTCTATTATTGCTGCAGTAAGCCTGTACATCGTTGCCATTATAAAAATTTTAATTATTGGGACTAACACAATAGCGATAACTATTATAAGACCTAATGAGCTCACAGCATTTTTTAAAAGTATTGAATATCCAGCAACTGTTGCAATAGCTTCTGATATTGCTTTTCCAACTATGGGAACAAAATTATCTACCGCAAATTTTGCTGTCTTAGCAGTTACAATATCTAATGATTCTGCAGTAAACCCTCTTATAGTAAGCATACTTATAAAAAATGTTATAAAAATTCCTTGAGCCCATAAAACAATTTGATTAGTATGTTTTATTAGATTTGATATTTTGAAATTATTAGAAATATTATTTGCAAATTGAAGCATAAATCCAAGTAAAATAATTGGTATTAAAATGTTTAAATAAAATGTTGGACCTATATTAGTAAGCAAAATTATTATAGGATCAAGTGTTGCAACTTGGCTAACACCTCCAGCTGATAATAATAATGTGCTAAGAACTGGTATCAGTACTAACAAAAAATTATTCAATTCATTAATCGTTTCCTTCGCTATATCAATTCCTATCAGGAACGTTTTTGAAAGAATAATTATTAACAGTGCGTAACAAGCATAAAATGCTACATTTGACAAAGTTTGATGTGAAAAAGCCGTTTGCAAATTTTGTATGAGAGCACAAATAACTGCAATAATTATGACTGTCGATATTCCATTAAAAACCAAAACTACTTCTCTCAAAATAAACGATATTATATTTTTAAATATTGTTTTACTTATACTAACTTCTTCTGTACCGTGAGTCATAAGCGATTTTACATATTCTTTCGGATCTAAGTCCTTCAAAATTTCAATATCATCTTTCATATTAATTATGTACTCATAAAGATTAGATATCTCTTTTTCATTTTCCTGAATTATATTTTCTATACTTGATTGATCATTATTTTCTGTAGCACTACTAATATTAAAACTTAAAACTTGTAAAAACAAAGTTAACAAAACTAAACATAAAAATATTTTTTTTACCATAAATCACCTACATAATGTTTAATATCGACTGTAAAACTGCCATTAATATTGGTACTGCCAAAAATAAAATTAATATTTTACCGCCAAACTCCACCTTAGATGCAATATTATTTGAACCTGCATCTTTGCATATTTCACTACAAAAAGATGCTATGTAACTTATAGCAAGTATTTTTAAAACAATATTTAAATATACAGTATTTATATTAGCTTTCAGTGCAATCTCTTGAAGGAATAATATTATTGCATTAAATTTTCCAAAAATAAAAACAAATATAGAAACACCAACAAACAAAGAAATTATTATTGCTAAATCTTTTCTACTTTGTTGAATAACAATTATAAAAAATAATGCCGTCAATGAAAAAAATGCTATTTTTATAATATCCATATTTTTCACCTACAATTGAAACATTGTTTTAATTGTATTAAATAAATCACCTATAAGTTGTATAACCATAAACAATATAAGTACTATACCTAGAATATTAGAAAGAGTTGCATATTCTTCCCTACCTATACTCTTCAAAACTTTATCTAAGATTGCTATAAGAATCCCAACTCCTCCAATCTTAAAGATAACAGAAAAATCTAACATTTAAATATCCTCTCCCTATATGAGAAAAATAACAATCATTGCTCCTATTCCAATTCCTAAAGTGCTATAAATTTTTTTATTTTTATTTCTAAATTCAATAGCTTCCTTCAATTGCTCGTCTACTCTTTTCACAAAAATATTAAATAAATTTTCAAATGAATTAAGATTGTTATTTTCAAGATTACCAAAAAAATCATATATCATATCTAAATCAGATTGATTTAAATACAATTTAAATTTATCTACCTCAAAAACTTTTTTAACAACATCAATTAAATTGTAAAAATCTCCCTTTTCAATTTCATCAGCTATTCTTAAAAACCTATTACTTAACTCAGTACGTCGTGAACAAGATAATCTTAAAGCTTGTGATATTGGAGTACGCATAAAAGTTATATTATTTTTTAAAGAATAAAATATACTTTCAAATTCTTGAAGTTCTTTCACCCTCAATTTAAATCCATTTCCTAATGTTATACCAATTAATGAAATACATATAAAAATAATAAATAGAGCTATAAATCTCATAACCTACTCCTCTAAATTTTTTTTACTCGTTCCAACGTCCCAACTCCATTCCTATTATTCAGTACCAAAATACATTTAAAAATTTTTTCCATATTTGTATTAAGATTACTCATCCTTAATTTATTGTAAAAATCTTCTTCACTACTACCATGTATAGTTGAAATTATAGAAACTCCAGAGTTGTATGCAATTAAAATACTTTCAAAATCATCTTTAGTTCCAATTTCATCGCAAATTATAACTTCAGGAGCCATAGATCTTATTGCAAGAATAATACCTTTACTTTTTAAACAATTATCATAAACATCCGTTCTTAATCCTACATCCAATTGTGGAACACCATGAAAACTTGCAGCAATTTCACTTCGTTCATCTATAATAGAAACTTTAAATCCTTTATTAATTGGTGGTTCACCATTTGAAATAATTCTGGCTAAATCTCTCAAAAGAGTAGTTTTACCACATTTTGGCGGAGAAATTATCAGCGTATTTAATATGGATCCATTATTGTATATATAATTTATAAATTTTTTTCCAAATCCTAAAACCTCTCTAGAAATCCTTATATTCAAAGAAGAAATATTTTTTAAATACTTTACTTCCCCATTTTCAAATACCCATTCTCCAGTAATCCCTACCCTATGTCCACCTTGTATAGTTATAAAACCTTGTTTAACATCCTCTTCAAATGCAAAAATAGAAAATTTACTCATTTTATTGATGGTTACCCTAATATCTTCTATAGAGGTTTTTATTGTTAAAACAATTTCTCGATCTGAAAAAATTAATATAATTGGTTTATCTACTTTAAATCTAATTTCTTGTAAATTATCTAGAGAACCATACTTTTCTAATTGATGTCTTAAATTAATAGAAAATAAATTTAATATATCTTTTAAATTGTTAATAATTCTAACCTCCTTTTTTATAAATTATATTTTTTTATTATTTTTTTAGTACAAAAACAAAAAAAAAGTTGTTAGATTAACTAACAACTTCAACTCATTCAAATATTAAACTCTTTCCATATAATCTCCAGTTCTTGTATCGATTCTGATTCTATCTCCTTCATTTATAAACAAAGGAACTTGAACAATTGTTCCTGTTTCAACTTTTGCAGGTTTCAAAGTATTCGTAGCAGTATTACCTTTAAATCCTGGATCAGTTTCAATTACTTCCAACTCTACAAAATTAGGAGCTTCAACTGAAAAAGCTTCACCCTTATAAAATTTAATAACAGCATTCATATTTTCTTTTAAATATTTTATAGCCTCTTCAACTTTCTCATAATTAAGAGGTATTTGCTCATATGTTTCTTGATCCATAAAATAATACAATGACTCATCATTATACAAATACTGCATCTCTTTTCTTTCAATAACAGCTTCCTGAAACTTTTCTGAAGGATTAAATGTTCTTTCAACAACCCCCCCAGCTATAACATTTCTTAATTTTGTTCTTACAAAAGCTGCACCTTTACCTGGTTTTACGTGTAAAAAATCGATAACTATGTACACTTGTCCGTCATGCTCAAAAGTAGTACCTTTTCTCAAATCTCCAGCTGTTAACATAACAATTTAAACCTCCATTTTATTATCGCAAAATAATTCTAGCAAAATAAACTGTTTTATTCAATATATCCATCAAATTTCAGCAGATATATTTACACTGTAATCAAAGTTATTTTTAATAATACTCATCTCAATTATTCTTAAATAAGATTTATCATTCAAAAATTTTATAAAATCATTTATTTGCTCTGGATACATACTTTTATGAATTTCAAATTTAACTCCTTCCTCACTTCCAATCACTATATTATCTAACACAATATCTTTATCCAATAAATCATTTTTAAATTGAATAAATCTATTCTCTTTTGCATTTTTAAATTCATTTTCACTATTCAAAACTTTTTCATTTAACAATCTTAATCTATCTACCTTTACTTTAAAATTAAAATTTACAATCAATAATAAACCTAATACCAAAATTAAAATACCTACGATAAATCTGTATCTTTTCAACGCTTTACCCATTTTATACCTCTACCTCAATAGCATACGTAAAAATTCCATTTTCTTCTGATGTACACACGTAAGACATTATATCAAAATTATTTTTCTTCAAATTATCAACAATATCATATATATTTTTTTTATCTAAAACTCTAACTTCCATACTTAAACCATTATTTTTATATACTATTTTTTCTATAAATACTTTCATTTCATTAATTAAAAAATATATTTTATCAAGATATTCTGTTTTATTATCTACATAATCATTTGTATTTTTATAAACTTGTATACTATTGAGATTTTTATATTCATTGTAATTAGAAAAAACACTTTTTAATGATAAAATTATTAATATTGAACATAAAAAAATATATATTAAATANNAAAATTTTCTCTCTTTTTCCAAAACTTAGAAAATTTACTTCTGACGTAATCATGTTCTGTTAAAATTTCCTCCATAGTGTAATTTATAAAACCAAATTTAAATTTGTAATTATACATATCTTTATCTTGTTTATCATTTAAAAAATAAACATCTTTATTTAATTCAACATTAAATTCCTTTTTTACATAATCAATTTTATCTTCTATATAATCATCTAAATATTTCAAATCTTCATTATTAATATAATCATTTAATAATATTAATGAATTCCTAAACATAATTATATTGTACTGTTCTTCATTAATTTTATTTATAAATATTCCATTAGATATATCAAATTTATGAGTTAAATATTCTAACATTATGAACTGCAATGGTCTTACAACCAAATAAGATTTATCAATATATTTCAATATATTTTGTACATCATCTTGAATCTTTATAGCGTACAATAATATCTTTACTTGTCCCATTTCTAAATCTGAATCAAGTAAAAAGTAATCATAAAGTACATCATCATTAAAATTATTGAAATAAAACTTCAATGAATTTAAAACTCTTTCATTTATATAATTATCAAGTGGCATACATAAAGACTTTATTAAAAAATCTTTAACATCAAAAGTTACAATACAATTCTTTATATTAAATTTATCTATATCCTTAATATATATCTGTGTTTTATTAGCTTTCTCATATTTATTGCTTATCTTTTTAAAATACACATCACATTTTTCTTTATCATAATAAATTAAATTTTTCATAATCCCTCCAAAACACACTAAACTCTAAAAACACGAGCAATATTCAAATCAATATTTCTTCCGTGTTCTTTAACATAAAAATAGTACCCCTCTCTATTTTCAGTGCTATAATAAAATACAATCTTATCATTATTTGGATTCACTTTATTCCCCAATATAAAATCTAAAATATAAAAATTCCCCTTAAATAATTTTAAATTATTATTTTTCACATAATCTAAAAAAGTGACCCCACCATCTATAAATTCAAGATCAACTTTGTTATAGTAATCATCTTTGTAAAACTCAAGCTGTGAAATAAATTTATCTATGGCATCAATCTTATGAATTTCAGAAATATTTTCATAATCCAAATAAACTTCTATATTTCTACTTATATAATTTGAATTGATTACAAAACCAAATATTAATATTAATACCATTAAAAATGGTATATAAATTACCCCTCTTTTTTTCATTATCAAATATTATAAGACATTGAAGAAATAACCTTTGTTAACTTCATATCATTTAATTCAATATCAACAAATATTAATTTTCCTCTGTTATAAATTTCAAACTTTTGTACTCCTCTTAATAAATTCGTAACATTTCTATTATCATATCTAAGTTGGATAACTCCATTTTTAAAACTTATTTCTCTTTCTTTTACCTCACACTTTTCTGAACTAATAGGAACTATCTTTTTGTAGTAAATTTTATTATCCGATACAATCTTAAAATCAAAAGAATATTCATCAAACTCACTATTCAAAAAAACTTCAAGTTCTCTCATTTTTAAAGTATCAGATGAAAGTTGGTTATTTAAAATCACGCTTTTTGAACTTCCTATAATAAAATTACTTATAAATATTCCAATAACTACAAAAATCAATAAACAAACTACAGATTCCAAAAGCATACTACCACTTTTTTTAAGTCCTATAATATTCAGTACACCTCCAAATATTAAATTTCAAATTCTTCACTTAATAACGATTTTTGTTTATAAAAATAAGTTATATTAATAACATTGGGAGATTTTGATTCTAAATAAAAATAATTTTCGTCATTATCAACATTATTTTCGAAAATTTCATTAAACTCTTTATAGTTTTTTAAATTTAAATTTTCTTCCCTTATATAAATTCCATTTCCTATGTACAAATTTTGTTTATTAAAATACAATTCATTTTTTATAACATCAATATAATTAGTAATTTTCTTTGTAATCAATACGAAATGCACACTTCTTAAATTTAAATTTTGAAATCTAAAAATAGATAAACTTAGTGTAAAAATTATAACTACAAAAAATAAACTTCTAATTAATATTGAACCTTCTTTTCGCACTTTAACCATAATTAACTTTCCCTGTAACAGCAGCTATTGTTATTTCATTTAATTTTTTATCAAATGAATATGTAAATGTTGCACCTCTTGCTATTAGTCCATTACTTTGAATGGTTAAAGTTCTATTATTAATCCCATTAAATTTAACCATTTTAATATTTTTAGGAAAATTAAATCTATTAACTATAACGTGTTCTTTATCAATAAGAGATATACTTTTTTCATCAAATCTTATAGTGTACATATTTGAATCATTAAAAGCTTTGTACTTTCCCAAATTAATAAAATTTAAAAATTGCATTTTAAACTTATTATGTTCATATTTACTATAAACATTTTTTAATTGGTCAACCCCCAGAAAGATTCCCCCCATAATAACCATAATTAAAACAAATGCTAATAAATTTTCTAAAATAATAACTCCTTGTTTTTTCACTATATCCCCTCCCAAATATGACTAAAATTGTCATAAGATATAAGAGGCAATATAAAAATTGAAACAAATATTATTACTAAAATCCCACAAATTAAAATAAAAATTGGCTCTATTAACTTTGTGCTTCTATCCATAATTTGATAATACTTTTTCGAACAACCTGTCCAAATATTTTTTAATGACAAATTTAAATTTGAACTCTTTTCCCCAACTTTTATTATAGAAATAACTTCAGATTCAAAAATTTTTGCACTCTTCAAAGCTTCACAAAAATCAAATCCCTGATTTATTTGCTCATAAACATATTTTGAATAAATCGCATAAGGCTCGCTTTTTATGGAAGACATTATTTTTAATGCTTTTGATATATCAATTCCACTATTTATCATGTAATACAATGCTTGTATAAATTTTAATTGACAATACTTAAAATATATTTTTCTAAATAAAGAAATCTTTAGAAAAAATTTTGTTAAAAATCCTTTCACTCTAAAACTTTTTATAAAAATTAATAAAAATAACAACATAATAATTAAAAACACACCATAATTATCATTTATAAATAAACATGCATTTATAAACACTAAACTATAACTTGGTAAATTGGAAAACTGCGATTGAAATGAATCAACATAATTAGGAATAAAATATAAGATACATAGATTAAACAATATAAATAAAACTCCAGATAACAATGTAGGATATAAAAGAGATGACTTAACCTTATTATTTATTAAAATCTTTTCTTCATAATATTTAGATAAATTCTTTAATATTTCAGATAAATTTCCTGTTTCCTCACTAATCTTTATCAAAGACAAAAATATATTATCAAATTCGTATTTTGTAGACTTTATAGATTTGTATAAAGAATTTCCTTTTATTAACTTATCATATATAACTTTATAAAATAAACTCATCTTTTTGTTCTTAGAATTTTCAACATTTTGTTTGAAAATAGATATTGAATCTATTATAGACACTCCACTTATATGTAAAAAATAAAGATCTTCACAAAATCTTTTGTACCACGATATTTTCAATTTTCTACGAAAAACTAAAAACGATGGCACTCTAATTTTGAAATAAATTTTGTATTTACATTCATTTAAAAAATCAATAAAATTTCCACAATATGTAATAATTTTAAATATTCCATTATCTCTAATTAAAATAATATAATTCCCCATTCTACTTTAACATCTCCAAATCTAATATATATACATCACCACTATCTATAAGATTTTTAACGTTATATTCAAAGGAATATTTAAAATATTTGCTTTTTATATACTGTTTTATTTCATTAATGGATTTTTTTTCCAAAAGCATATCCTTTATTATATCATCTATTATTAAAATTTCATTCAATAAAATTCTTCCACTATATCCTGTAAATTTACATTTTTCACAACCTTTTGGCGAATAATATTTGCCTTTTTCGTATTTTGTATTAAATATAATTCGTTCTTCAAGCGATTCTTTTCTCTTACATCTACATAATTTTTTTACTAATCTCTGTGAAATAACTAAATCTATAGAGTCTATTGCTAAAAACTCACTAACACCCAAATCAATTAAACGAGTAATTACAGAAATTGAATCTTTAGCGTGTATTGTTGAAAAAACTTTATGACCAACTACAGAAGACGACACAGCAACCTTTGCAGTCTCATAATCTCTTATTTCTCCAATCATAAATATGTCCGGATCATGTCTTAAAATATTTCTCGATATTTTTTCAAAAGTAAGTCCAACTTTTTCATTTGTAGAACTTTGATTCACTCCATCAATTTCATACTCTATAGGGTCTTCAATTGTATAGATGCTAACTTTTTCATTATTTAAATACTCAATAAATTTATATAAAGTTGTAGATTTCCCACTTCCTGTAGGACCTGATAATACAATCATTCCGCTCTTCTTTTTTAAATACTTTTCTAAAATTTCAACTTGCTCTTCACTAAAACCTAAATCCTCAATATTTTCATAAATCATTTCATTATAGTGAATTCTAAGAGAAATTTTTTCCCCTTTAGAAATTAGCAATGTAGAGACACGTATGTTGTATTTATTTCCATTATAATTGTAAATTATTTTTCCATCTTGAGATATTCTCTTCTCTGTTATATCAAGATTACTTAAAACTTTTATCTTTGTAGATATAAATTTATAAGAAACATAGGATATCTTTTTAAAAATTTTAAGATCTCCATTATATCTAAATCTAACATTCACTCCATCACTTTGAGGTTCAATATGTATATCACTTACTCTCATTTTTATAGCTGTTTTAAATATTTCTTCATATAAATCTTCTGAATAATTTTCAGATGATGCTTGTCTCTCATTAAAAATTTCATAATAATAATTTATGTTTTCTTCAACTGTTTCTCTTGAATGAACATAAGGAACTATGTTTTCATTAAACATAATTTTTAAATCATTCATTACGCTATCTTTGATTTCAGAACAAATTATTATGATTCCGTTTTCATATCTCCTTATAGGTAAAACGTTAAATTTTTTTGCAAAATCATAATTAACATACATTAATAAATTCAATTCAATATCTTCTAAAACCACAATAACCACCCCAAATTCAATAAAATTTATTTAAGTTATTTCACATTTTTTGCTAATTATTCAAATAATCACAAAATAATAAAATATTTTTATTTTCATAAAATACAAAAAATAAAAACAAGCCTGTTGTAATATACAACAAGCTTGTTAATTACAGAAACAAGTATAAAACTCAAAATTATAGTTTACCTACTAAATCTATACCTGGTTTTAATGTTTCGCTTCCAGGTTTCCATCTTGCAGGACAAACTTGATCCCCATATTGTGCTACAAACTGACTAGCTTGTAATTTACGAAGTAATTCTTCAGCATTACGTCCAACATTACCAGCACTTACTTCATAAGAAACTATTTTCCCTTCTGGATTAACAATGAAAGTACCACGCTCTGCTAAACCTGCACCTTCAATATAAACTTCAAAATCTTTAGAAAGAACGTGATCAGGATCTCCTAACATAACATATTTAATTTTCTTTATACTTTCAGAAGCATCATGCCATGCCTTATGTACAAAATGTGTATCAGTAGAGACTGAATAAACTTCACATCCTGCCTCTTTAAATTCACTGTAAAGGTTAGCTAAATCTTCTAACTCGGTTGGACACACAAATGTAAAATCTGCTGGATAGAAGAAAAATACACTCCATTTACCTAAAATATCATTCTTACTTACAGTTCTAAACTCACCATTATGAAAAGCTTGTACATTAAAATCAGAAACTTCTTTGTTTATAAGTGACATATTCCATTACCTCTCTTCTCTAATATTTTAAAATGAAAACCATAACCAATATGGACTATAAAACGAAACTTAAGACATAAGCTTCATATCACGAATTCATTATATCATAATTAATTTTATTTGTAAATGATAATTAATATTAAATATTAATAATTATTACTTAATTATAAATGTAAAATATTTTTTTAAAATTGTTTTATGTTATAATCTAGTTGAGGTGATTTATATGCCAATGGATGGAGTATTTCTAAACACATTAATTAAAGAATTGGTTCCAAAAATAACAAATGGTAAGATTCGTAAAATAAACCAATTTGAAAAACACGATGTTATTTTTACAATAAGATGCAATGGAGAAAATCACAATTTATTAATAAGTGCAAATTCAAAATACAGCACAATAAATTTTACAAATAATAAATACGAAACTCAAAAATCAAACTTTATGTTTAACACAATCCTTAAAAAATACATACTTAACGGAACTATAAAAGAAATCATTCAAATTGAAAATGATAGGATTTTAAAATTGATTATAGATAACAGAAATGAACTTGGAGATATGAATAGCTTTGAACTAATAATTGAACTTATGGGTAAACATAGCAATATTTCTTTAATTGATAAATCAACTAACAAAGTTTTAGATTCAATAAAACATCTTTCACATAACAACAATTCCTATAGAACACTTTTACCTGGTTCAATATACAAATATCCTCCTAAAGATGATTTGAAATTAAACCCTTTTAATTTTGAGTTTGAGGATTTTAAAAAACTTCTAAATATTATAGAAATTAATGAAAATATGTACTCTAAAATATTTCAAGGAATATCTACCCCCTTATCAAAATTTATTTTCAATCTTGTAGATGATAAATCCATTGAACAAAAATTTAATATAATAGAAGATTTATTTAAAAATATCAAAACAAAACCTATATTATATATGACAAATAATACGTACAAAGATTTTTACTGTTTTGATATTAACTCTTATGATCAAAAAATAGAATTTAACAACTTAAATGAGCTTCTTGATAATTTCATAGTTAATAAAAATATTTTTGATAATCTAAACAATAAAATTACAAATATTAAAAAGGTTATAAACTCCGTTATTCAAAAATCTAGTAAAAAAATTGAGATATTTAAAAATGCTCTTAAAGAAAGTGAAAATAAAGATATCTTCAAATTGTATGGAGATTTAATTTCTGCAAATATTTTCATGTTAAAAGGTGGAGAAAGTTCGATAACTGTACAAAATTATTTTAGTGAAAATTTAGAAAATATAACAATAAAACTAAATCCAAAATTACACGCTTCACAAAACATAGAGAACTACTATAAAAAATACAAAAAGCTTAAAAAGTCTGAAACTATGAACGAGCAAAACATACTAGAATGCACCAAAGAAATTGAATATTTAAATTCTGTTTTAAATAATCTAGATAAAATACAAAATGAAAATGATATTGATGAAATTAGAGAAGAGCTTGTTAGAAGTGGATATTTAAAAAATATTAAAACTAAAACCAAAAATGAAATTGTTAAATCACAACCTTATCATTACATAACATCAAGTGGAATTTCAATTTTTGTAGGTAAAAATAATATCCAAAATGAATCTTTAACATTTAAAATTTCAAAAGAAGATTATACATGGTTTCATACAAAAAATATTCCAGGAAGTCATGTAATTCTTGCTCACAACAACCCAGATGACAAACTAATAGAAATAGCAGGAAAACTCGCAGCCTTTTATAGCAAAGCTTCAACTTCATCAAATGTTCCCGTTGACTACACCAAAGTTAAAAATATTAAAAAAATGCCTCATGCAAAACCTGGAATGGTAATATATTCTTCAAATAAAACAATTTATACAACTCCTCCTTCTTCTATAAATGAATTAAATATACATTTATATAATAATTAATTTTATTTACTTTATATTAATTTCATGATACAATTGTGTAAGATTGATAATTTTAGGGAGGATTTGAAATGAAAAAAAATATAAAAAAGTTAATTGCAAGTATTATTGCTTCAATAACTTTAGCTATTCCATTTACTTCAATAGATTTTTCTGGAGGACAAACACAAGTTGCTAACGCCGCACTTATAGATTACGATAACTTAGGTAGATATTGGGGTATTGATCATATAATTCGTACATTTGAACGTTATTATCTTGAAAATGGTTACTTCTCAATTCCAAAAATGCTTGGAAATAGAGATTCCTTTAATCGTTTTTTATTTCAGTGTGCAGATCGTGATATAAAGTTATTTAATGAATATCTTTATGAAAATATGAAGGATTTTATTTATGTGTCTGGAAATCCACATATATTAACATTTGATGAATGGCTTTACACAATGAATGTAACTCTGATTCTTTCTGGACGTGACCCTGTAGATCAAGGTGATCCTGATGAATTAGCGCACTATTATGATCTTTATGAAAAAATATTCCCATAAAACACGTTTATTATGTAAGAGATATGAAATTCATATCTCTTTTTTCATTATTAATCATTATTCTTCTAAACTCATATGTTTTTAAATTAACATAACATTTTACTACAACAACGGTAAAAAATTTTATACAAAAAATTAATAAAAATTTTAAATAACAAATAATCATAGAGTTATTAGTAATCAAATAACACATACTTAGTTTAAAAGTACTACAAAAGAGTTTGGTTCTTTATAAGATAAATAAAGATAAATTTTTCCCTCATGACGATGCATAAACACTATTAAAGATTTTTTATTTGGTAATTATGGAATAAGTCATCAAAAACCACCAAGTTTATTTCTTTACTTTAATTTATATTACTAACAATATGTTAATGTTTTTTCTATTTTTAAATATTTTAAATAATATTTAAAAATATTAATTTTTTGTTACTTTTTTATAATTTTTGTATTATAATAATTTTCAAGGTAAAAAATTTATTAGTCTTAGGAGGTTCCTATTTATGAAAAAAAAGACTTAAGAAATTAATAGCTAATGTTGCTACAACAATGGCATTAGCTATTCCAGTAATTGTAAGTAGTGCTGGACAAGAGGCAAAAGCTATTATAAACTTTGGTACACTTGAGGATTTAGAAATGGACCAGATTGGCAAGATAAAGCTTAAGAAAATTGTTATAATAGACCAGGAGGATTAATCTAAAGACCACCAATGCGTCCATAATTTATTAAGAACCATATTATATGGTTCTTTTTTCTCTTAAACAAAAAATTACTTATTAAAAAGGAGTTATATTATGAAAAGAGTATTTAAAAATTTAGCAGTTAGCGCTACTACAGCAGCTATATTGGCTGTTCCTATAACAACTACAACTTCAGGAAGCGGAAGTGGACAAGAAACAAAAACTTTAAGTGGTTTTTATTACAGCAATTTGGATGATAATAGATATGACTACTGGGATGATCATTAGGATAACGACTGGGACGATAGATATGATTTTGATGACTTTTTAGATAATCGTTGGGATGATTAATTTATTTTGATACTTTTAGAAATATTCTGTCTTATGTGGTTCTTTTTTGTATAAATATTTTTTAACATGGAATAATATTAGTGTGTTCTAATATTATTAAACAAAGGAATGATTTTATTTATGAAAAAGGCTCAAGATAATGTAAATTTAGGCTTAAATTCAATTAAAAGTGCTTTAAATAATTTAGAGCAAGCAATGATGTGTTGCGAAAAACAAGAAAATAAAAATGTAATTCAATCTGCTATTAATTCCATAAATTCAGCTTGTACTCAACTACACAATTTTCAAGATTAATTTTACAAAAAAATCCTATGAAAAATTTCATAGGATTTTAATTATATAAATTTCAAAATACTTATTATCTATGATTTACTTTTTCTGAAGATACACTTTCACGTTTCCACTTGCCATTTTCATAACTCAAATCAAATGCTTTTCCGAAACCTTCAACCAATCTTCCTCTAGTAATATTTATTTCAAAAAATTTAAAATCCATCTTATACAATAAATTCATCATATTTTCACCATGAATGGCTTCGAATTTCTTTTTTATATCTTCTGGTACATCTAAAATCTTTTTTGCTTTACCTCTAAAACTTACTCTTTTTCTAACAAATAAATTTTCAGAAAAAGATTCATCTTCAATCATCATAAAAGCAACATTTTCATTTCTTTCCAAATTTCTATAATGCTCAGCCACCTCACTTATATAAATATACACTCTATCCTCTATCATAACATATGGAGCATAGCTCGCTTGAGGTAAATTGTTTTCATCTAATGATGATATAAACATTGTTTTTTGTTTTTCCAAAAGTTCTTTCATTTCTCTATCCCCTTTCAATTAAATTTTTCTATCAACATCAATAGGTGTTATTATGAGTTTGTTATAATTCTCATGTATATGGCATTTTATGTTATATACATTTTTTAAACTTTCATAATTTATAACATCTTTTGGAGTTCCATAGTCATATATTTTTCCTTCTTTCATAAGCACTATTTTGTCACTATACTGGCTTGCTTGATTTAAATCATGCAAAACCATAATAACTGTAATATTCTTATCTCTATTGATATCACATATCAACTTCATCAATTCAATCTGATGAGATATATCTAAGTAAGTTGTTGGTTCATCTAACAATAACAAATCTGGGGTTTGTGCTAAAGCCATAGCTATCCAAACTCTTTGCTGCTCTCCACCAGATAAACTATTTAAAAATTTATTTTCATATTGTAAGGTATCTGTATACTCCATAGATTGTTTAACTATTTCATAATCTTCTTTATTTTTTCTTTCATACCACTTCTTATGAGGTAGCCTTCCATAGGAAATTAATTGTTTTACAGTTACATTTCCAGTCAAAGAATTATGCTGTGATAAAATAGCAACTCTCTTAGAAAATTCTTTTATAGATTTATCATATATATCCTCATTTTCCAAAAAAATTTTCCCTGACATTGGCCTTATATACCTAGTTAAACAATTAAGAAGAGTTGATTTTCCAGAACCATTTGGACCTAATATCGTTACTATTTCACCTTTTTCTACATTCAACGATAATTCATCTATTATTTTTTTATTCTCATATCCTGCATTCAAATTTTTTACACTTAATAACATTATTCACCCTTCCTTTTTCTAAGTAAATATAAGAAAAATGGTGCTCCTATTAACGACATCACTATTCCAACTGGTAACTCAACACTCCCTCCTATTGTCCTTGCAATGGTATCTGCTATTAATACAATTATTCCCCCTAAAGAAATGGATAAAGGTAAACAATATTTATAATCACAACCTACAATTATTCTAGAAATATGGGGTATTATAAGTCCTACAAAACCAATTATACCAACTATAGAAGTACAAACACCTGCCAAGAAAACGCCTACAATAGTTACAAACAATCTTAAATGTGTAATATTAAATCCCAAACTTAAAACAGTTTTTTCACCAAGTGCCAATATGTTAGATGGTCTTATACAAAATAAAGAAACTATTAGACCAAATGTAATATAAATGCACAAAAGTTTAAAATCCGCCCAAGTTTTTTGTGCTAAACTTCCGTTTAACCATAATAAAGCACTTTGTATTCTATCACTATACATTATTGTAAAAATTGATATGATACTTCCAAAAATAGCATTCACCGCAACACCTGAAAGATAATTCTGCTTGGACTTATTTCTCCATTTTTCCAAGCTAATAAAAATACTAATGTACAAGCGAACAATCCCCCAATAAAAGATGCCACTGGTAAAATAAATGAAAATGATGGAAATACCAAAAGTATAATTATAGCCATAACACTTGCTCCAGAAGAAACACCTGTTATTCCTGGATCTGCTAAAGGATTTCTCATCACTGCTTGTAAAAGTGTACCTGAAACAGATAATCCCGCCCCAACAAAAGCTGCTATTAAATTTCTAGGTAACCTTATATCGTAAACTATTATATTTAATACTTCATTTTCTTTAGTAAATATAGAAAGAATTATATCTTTCAAACTAAATTTCACGCTTCCAAAAGCACAAAATAGAAATATTAAACAAAATAATATTATAAAGGAAGTTATTATTAAACTAACTTGCTTCACTTTGCTATAGACCATTAAAAATCTCTCCAAGCTGCATCAAAGCTTCATCTACATGATTGTTAGCAGATGAACCAAATATATTTGGATCTAAATCATATATCTTACCATTCTTTACAGCCTCTAAATTTTTCCAAGCTGGATTCTCATTAAATAATTTTTCAAAAGCTCTATTTGCTTCTTCTATATTTCCATGACCAAATCTTAAAATTACATCTGGTTGATTTTGAAGCAATTGTTCTAAATTCAGATTTACATAACTACTATTTGTTTCATGAACTTCTGAACCTAAGCTTGTACTACCAGTTATCTCTGTTACTACATTTTTTAATCCTAACGCCTTAATTAAACTTCCAACATATGTGTCTTCTGTTGCCAACATATTACTTTCAGAAGTACCAAAAATTATAGCTACTTTTAAATCCTTATTTATATCTTTTAAATTATTTAAAGGTTCTTGAAATCTAGCTATTATGCTAGTCGCCTCTTCCTCCTTACCAATTTTTCTACCAAGTTCATCTATTCCAAACAAAAAACTTTCATAAGTAGAAGTATCAATATAAAAAGTATCTATACCATATTGTTTTGCAGTTGCATCAATTTTTTCCTTGAACAAAGAATCTCCTATTAAAAGTTCTGTTCCAACTGCCAACACTTTTTCAAAATCTGGAGAAAAAGAACTTCCTATCTCCTCAATCTCTAAATATCTCTCTGGCAAATCTAATTTCGTTGTAGGTCTACCCACTATTTCTTGATTCATCTCTGCTAATATTTGAGAAATCGCAACACTAGCAACAGATATTTTAATATTTTCATCATTAACAACAATATCGTTTTGAATATTCTGTGATGTATCGTTTATAGTTTGCTGTGAATTACTACTACAACTGGTAAACAAACTAAACATTAAAACAACACACACAGCAATCTTAAATATCATAACTTTACTCGCTTTCAATTAACAATCTAATTTAAATTTTATACTTTGTAATTTCTTGCTCCTTTCTTAATACTTTAATTAAGATAATTACAACCACTATAAATCAAATTTTAACTGTTGATTTTTCACAACAACATAACTATATCATAATTATTTTCTATTGTAAATAATAATCAATATCAATTAAATTATTTTTTTAAAATCTTCTATATTAAATAATTGCGCAAAAAAAATCCTATGAAAAAATTCATAGGATTTTAATTAATCAACTTGCCACGTCATTTCATAAAGAACTTCTTCATCAATTCCAATTCCGCCCGGATTAATATTAACAGAGTATACGTAATCTCCATCTCTCCAAGAAATAACATTTATTTTTCCTTCATTTCCTCTTAGAAGAACTTTAATATCTCCATAAATTTCTGTCCTCTCTTCTGGATACTCGTTATAATCACCACTAATATCTTCTTCACCATCATATAAAGATTTACGAATTATTATCCACTCTTCTAAACCTCTATAGTCAACCTCAATAAATTTATTTTCTATTGCTTTAATTTTTCTCTCATAACTTTTATCAAAAAAATTATCAGGAAGAGCTAATTGAAATCCCGCAATATCTTCAGCTTCTTTTAAAGTATTTACTTCAATAAAAGGATTTCCGATTCCAACAGAAGTTTCTTGTTTTTTTACACAACTGACAATTACTAAACAACACATTAAACTAAAAACTAAACCAAATATTTTCCTCATAATTTAAATTATTTCTCTAGCTCCTTGCAAAATTGAAATAAACACCTAAATAACATTATGAAAGCTATTAACATGATAATATGACTTAAACCAGAAAGACCAGAAATTATTGCACTTTGTGTAAAAGTTATCACCACATTAAATACTTGAGTAGCTCCTCTAACAATAAGCATAATAAGCATAAACGGAAGAGCAATATTATATGTTTTAAAAAATTTACTAAACAAACTTCCTTGACCAAAATTCTTACTTACAGATAATACAAACAAAATTAAAAATAAAATTGTTCCTAATACAACTCCATGTGCATGTACAACTGACAAAGTTGTTTTCCCTGTAAAGTTTGTGAATTTTGTAACTTCCCTATAAAATACTCCAAATATCATAGCAAATATAAAGTACCACATTGACGCCTTCAAAATAGTTTTCGGCTTCATAATTTTATTATCCCCCTTTCACAATTAACTAAATTTTAATACTTTTTTGTTATATTTTCAACAATATTTTTTATAAATTCTTTCCAAATATAAACATAATTTAATAAAATTCCAAACATTACTAATAATAAATTTAAAAAACCAAAAATATAAATTGGCCAAATAAAATAACTAATTTCTTTTTTACTTCTTTCCCAATCATATTTTAATAATAAAGATAAATATTTTATCAACAATTCCTTATTTTTTTCAAAAGAACCTGTATCATCTTCTATCTTTTTAATAACTTGCCATATGAGAATAATTATATGCATTCTCTAAATTTAAAGCAATTTCTCTAATTTTTTCCCTCCAAGATTTCCGTTCTTTTATAACATTATCTATTTTATCCTTATGAAATCCTTGAGTAAGGTTAAAAATTGATGTAACTAAATTTGCAATTACACCTGATGATAATAAAATTTTTAAAATATTATCTTCCATGCTTAAACACTCCAACAATTATAAAATTTAAATAAGCTTGTCTATGTAATTAAATTTTAGAAAATTTTTCTCATTATTAAATAATTGCTTTTTCGACTTTTTTCACAAAATTTATGATAACAAAAATTAAATTTGCTTTAAATATCAAATTTTAAATATTAACTAAATTTAACAAACAAAAAAAGACAACTAGAAAAATTCTAATTGTCCTTTTGATCTTATCTAACAAATTTACTAAAAATATATACTCGATTCTAAAATATTTTTTCGATATTTCCAATCTGGCATCATTACTTGAAGTAGTAAATAAAAGTTTTTTGAATGATTCGCATGAATAAAATGACAAAACTCATGCATCATTACATATTCAATACATATCCTTGAAGCTTCAATTAATCTTGAATTAATTGTAATAACTCCTTTTATTGGTTGACATGATCCCCATCTTGTAGACATTTTCCTAATTTTTATTTCTGGAAATGAAACTCCATACTTTTCAAATTTTTTATAAACCTCATTTGCAATTTCATTATAAATCTCGACTGTTTTCTCACTTATCCATTTATTAATAAGATTTTGTTTTTTCAAAAAATCATCATTGCAAACTTTCAAATAAATAAACACACCATCACTATAAACTTCTTCATCATTAGATATAATAACTTTTAATCTTAAATCTTTTCCCAAAATCTTAAAACTTTCACCACTAACATATTTTTTAGGTGCCTTCTTAAAACCTTGCATCTTTTTAAATTTCTCTATTGATGATAAAACATATTCTCCTTTTGAAATAACAAAATCATCTATTCTAAAAACATCAATATATTTAGGCGCTGAAACACAAACACTTCCATCAAATTTAATTCTTAAATTAATATTTTTTACGTTTTTGTATGTAAGTGTATAATTAATGTCTCTATCCATAGCAGAAACTACTCTTAACATTAAAACCTCCTAAGTGCAACAGTCTTTACATTCTCTACAATTTTGTCAGTTAAATCATGAGAAATTTTTTCACGTACATCTTCACCATAATCATAAAATAAATCTTCAATATCTTGTGAAATTTTATCATGAACAGATTTATTATTTCTCCAATCAACTTTGCTATGTTTCTTAATTATTTTTGTAATCTCAATTGAAATTTCTGCTATAAAATCTAAATCAAATTTATCATTTAAAAGAGCACCTAGTACACCATAAAAAGCTTGAGCGTGTACATCATTCTTAATTTTATCAGGATAATTTACACTGCTTCTTCTTTGAAAATAATCTTCCATTATTTTTTTCATTTTTTCAAGATATTCTGCATCATTAATTCTTCTATCTTTGTATTCTTGTAAAGCTATTTTAATTCTTTCAGAAAAGCTTTCATAATATGCAGGATTTTCGTCATATTTTTCACTTATACTTTTAGTGATTCGACTTTTTATAGCATCTGCCTGTGCTTTTTTAGAAGTAAGTTCTTTAATTTCACGTTCAAACTCTTCTTTATTCAATATATCTACAGGAGCTGTAATTTTTCTTAGACCTTCAACAGATAAATGTGTATCAAGTAAATTTTGCATAAGTGGTTCATATTCTTTGTTATCAATAGCATCAAAATATCTTACTTTTACACTTCTACGGAGTTTTTGCCAAAAGGTAAAAGATTGTTTATACTTCTTTAACTCTTCAGGAGAAATTTTAGAATAAACCGCTTCAGAATTCAAAGCAGTATTAAGATTTCTACCAAAATCACAAAGAAAATTATAAAAATCATTACGTATACTTTCATCTTCTAAATAAGTTTCAATTTCTTCAATATCATCTTTATTTTTTATATGTAAAAATAAATCTGAAATACGAGAATAACTATTCCTTAAATCTCCAATTACAGATATGACATCTGTTATAGTTCCCTTAAGATCTTCCCCATCATATAATTCAAGTCCTGCTCCACTATACATATTCATTGCACTGTCAAGCTTTTCTATAAGTCCTCTATAGTCAACAATTAGTCCGTAATCTTTTCCTTCCATTAAACGGTTTGTTCTAGCAATAGCCTGTAATAGTGAATGTTCTTTAAGTTCCTTATCAATATAAAGAACTTGACAAATAGGTGCGTCAAATCCTGTTAAAAGTTTTGAGCAAACAATTAAAATATCAATTCCCTCATCTTCTCCATGTTTTCCGTGAATAAATCTATCTTTAACAACTTCTTCGTAACGCTCTTCACTTCCATATTCTCTTATAATTTTTGCCCAATATGATTTTACTTTGTCGTCATTTGATTCATCTACATCATCATGACCCTCACGCATATCAGGAGAAGAAATTACAACAGCACAATTTAAATCTCCCATTTGTTCAAATGCTTCTAGATAACGAATTGCATCTTTTTTATAATTTGTTGCGAGCATGGCCTTAAATCCAGTATCTTTATAACCATCAATAAAATGTCTATTAATATCAAGTGCAATACGCTTAATTCTTGCATCGGTTGAAGTAAGTCTTCTTATTTTACTCCATTTATTTTTCAAGTCTTTTTTCTGATTGTCAGTAAGTCTTTTTGTAATTTCTTCAAACCAAAGGTCTATATTTTGCTCATCGACTTTTTGTTCAACAAAACGCCCTTCATAAATAAGAGGAACAATTGCATTATCATCAACACCATCTTTAATTGTGTATTTATGAATTAGTTTTCCAAACTTTGTCATTGTGTTCTTTTCCTTTTTCATTAAAGGCGTACCAGTAAAACCAATGTAACAAGCATTTGGAAAAACTTTTCTCATTTTTATTGCCAATTCTCCATAATTTGAACGATGGCTTTCATCAACTAAAATAAAAATATCTCTTCCTTCACGTTTTAAACCACTACTTTCAACAGTATTAAATTTGTTTATAATACATGTAATAATATCAGCTTTACCATTTTCAATAAGTTCGATTAAATGTTTTCCACTTGTAGCTCTTGCAGGGTTAAGCCTTGTATGGGCAAAAGTTTTTGAAATTTGAAAATCAAGTTCTTTTCTGTCTGTAACAATTGCAACTTTGGGGTTAAACTGTGAAAATTCCATCAAAATATATTTCGAAAGCATTACCATTGTTAAAGACTTTCCACTTCCTTGAGTGTGCCAAATAACACCACTTTGTCTATTTCCATTTTCATCATTTTCATTAATTGTTTTTATAATTTCTTTGATTGCGAAATATTGTTGATATCTACATATTTTTTTCACATTTGCATCAAAGAGTACAAAATATTTTGTAAGTTCTAAGAGTCTTTCTTTTGAAAACATAAAAATAATATTTTTGTCTTGAACAGTTGCAAATCTATCAGAAATATATTTTGGTATTGATTGTTCTAAAAAAGATTCATCTTGTTCTTTCCACACGCTCCAAAACTTTTTTGGAGTGTTTGTTGTTGCGTATTTTACATTATTTTTATTTGTTGACATGAGAATTTGGGCAAATTTATAGAGTTGTGGAATATATTCTGATTTTTGATTTCTTATGGTTTGTTCTATACCTTGTTCAACAGAAACATCAGATTTTTTACATTCAATTACAGCGAAAGGGATACCGTTAACAAATAGAACGATATCGGGACGGGCGTTATGTTGTTTATCAATACTTTCAACTTGATATTCATCTGTAACATGGAAAACATTATTTTCTATATTTTCCCAATCTATATATTTTAAATTAAAGTTTTGAACTTTTCCATTTCCAACGATTTCGGAATAACTTTTTCCAAGAAGAAGAATATTATAAATTTTTTCACTAGTTGGAACTAGTCCATTGGTCAAAGGTTCGTCCAGATCTTCAATAGCTTTTTCTATGTTAGCAGAAGAAAATTCCATAGACTGACTTCCAAAATTAACTTTATTAAGTTTTTTAAGTTGTTCTCTTAATATTCCTTTTAGAAGCACTTTATATAAAGAACCCCTTTGAATATCGCATTCCTCAGGAGAAATATATGTATAACCCATTTTTTGTAAAAGTTCTAGGGCAGGTTTTTGGCTTATATTAAATTCTGAAAATAAATCTCCGTTCACACTCTACCTCCTGTAAATAAAAAATTATAGCGAGACTGGAAAAGACTCGCTATAATACTATTTTTAAAATTTATACTTTCACTCTAACAATTCCCGTCAATAATAACTGCATTAATGCTTTTTTCTTTCGCTTTTCCTCTTCCAGTTCCTCTTGTAATAGTTTAAGTTCTTTATCTGCTGTAGTCAAGATTTCTGCAATTGCTTTTTGTTCTTCGAATAATGGAATATCAAATTCTTCATTAAATAATCCATCAAAATCTACACTTTTTCCTTGTCTTGCAGAGATAATTAAATACAAACTACTTAATCTTAAATTATTAATATCTAATAATAATTTTAAATAATACGGATCAATATTTACGATGTCTAATACTTTATAAGCAGGACTAACACAATAAATTTTATTTACTATATTAACTCCGTAAACAATTTGATTTGTTCCTATCCCAAAACAAATTTGATTATTTTTAAAAACTTTATTTCGTGAATAATTTTTAGATAAATCTTTACTAAAAATATCTTCTCTTTGTCTTATTCCATAAACTCCAATAGCTACTGGTTTTATATTTCTATCACCAACAAATTCATTATTTTCGTTCATTAAATTTCCCAACTTAACTTTCTTCCATTCACCATTAAAACCTTTTAAACGTTTCTTTCCTGTAACAAGACTTTGTACTAAATATTTTTTCTGTTTCTCTTTCTCTTTTAAAAGCTTCTCTTTCAATTCAATTACTTTGTCTTGTGTTGAAAGTATTTCGGAAATTTTTTGCTGTTCAGCTATGGAGGGAATTGATATTTTTAAAGAATGAATATCATTCCTATTTAATGTAGGAACAGTAGATCCAGCATCATATTTACTAAAATCTATAAATGTATATAGATAAAAAATATATTTTGGTATGCTATTTATAAAATTTGTTACCCATAAACTTGTATTATGAGCCCAATAATTTTTCTCAGTATAAAAAACTTTTCCAATTGTACCTGAACGTCCTGTCCACACTCCAGGTCCTTTAACTTTAAATTCATTGTGATATCCAGTAATTCCATTTGAGCAACATATAGGATAAACTCCTTTATTAATTTGATAACTTGGTAAATCAAAACCTCTTTGAAGTGGGGCTATATCTTTCAATTTATTTTCTTCCCACTCATTCGGAACAATTCCAATTTTTGTTTTCTTATACCCTTGAGGGACTTCACCATTTTTTATTTGATCAATTCGTTGTTTGATTTCTTTCGTCATGATATCCCCCTAACTTTCATAATACAATGCTATGGCATGAATAATATATATTTTGTTAATATTTGAAAACATTTCAAATATACTTTCGTTTATTATCTTATAAAAATTTTTAAAAGCATCTAAAATTGAATCATCTTGATAATCTTGGTTATCTTGTATATTAATAATATTGGTAATATTTCCCATAAACTTTATTTTTCCGCCATATTTAAATGCAATTATATCTGGATTATCTCTAAAATTTTTATCATCTAATAATATTAAATAATTACCACAAATAGCAAATCTTTTATAAGGAATTATTTTTTGTATTATTACTATTATTTCATAACTAAATTTTATATCATTTTCTCTATTGTTTAACGTTAAATTCGTATTTTTATTTATTCTATTTAAGTTCCTAAAATTTTTAAAAATCCCATCATTTCCAAAAATATTTTTAAAATACTCAAAATCTATAATTGTAATTTCATTTTCTTCTAAAATAATATCTCCGGTATTAAAATCATTTATTTTTATTAAATTTTTATCTTTTAAAATTTTTTCAACCATTTCAAAAGAATAATCATGTAAAACTTTTTCCTCAATTCTACTTTTAATATTTTCATCCGATATAGTTGAACTATTATTTTTTTCAACTTGACCATTTAAATTTAAACCTAAAATTTTGAGTATTTCTACTCCAATTTCACCACTAATCACTCCATTTAAATTCAAATCTTTTGTCTGTGAAGTTGATTCAGAAGATTGTTTCTCATTACTGCAATTTACAAGTAATCCTTTTTTCATTTGTGCTAAATATGAATTAATATAATCTTGATCCAAATATATAAATTTTTTCATAATCCCAATTCCTCCAAATATTTTTTCATTTGAGATTGAACAGATTGAAGTTCATTTTCAATTTTTTCAATATTTTGTTTTACCTCATCAATATCAACAATTTCTTCTTCCTCAAAAGTATCAACATAACGTGGAATATTTAAGTTATAATCATTTTCCCTAATTTCCTCAACCATCGCAACATAACTATATTTTTCCACTACTTCCCTATTCTTATAAGTACTAACTATCTTTTCTATATCACATTCACGTAAGACATTTTGATTCTTGCCCTTCTCAAAATTCCCTTCTCCTGACGCATCAATAAATAATACATCTTTTGTTTTTCTGTTTTTCTTAAACACTAAAATACACGCAGGTATACCAGTTCCAAAAAATAAATTCGCTGGCAACCCAATTACTGCATCTAAAAGATTACATTCAATAATCTCTTTACGAATTCTACCCTCAGACGCTCCCCTAAACAAAACCCCATGAGGTAAAACAACTCCCATTCTTCCACTTTCTCCATCTAAACAACTAATCATATGAAGAACAAAAGCATAATCCCCTTTAGATGTTGGAGGAACTCCCCACTCAAAACGCTTATAATAATCAAGCTCAGGTCTCATTTTTTCTTTCTTACTAGAATTCTCATTTGCTACCGCTGATAAAAATCCACTATCCCACTTATCTAAAGAAAATGGAGGATTCGAAACAATTACTTGAAATTTCATTAAACTATCATTTTCAATTGTCTTAGGCTCTGAAAGCGTATCTCCCATATGAATTTGTGCATCGTCAATTTCATGAAGAAACATATTCATCTTACAAAGCGCCCAAGTTTGAGCATTTTGTTCTTGACCATAAATAGCAACTTTTTTAGACTCAACTTCTTTAAACGCCTTAAGTAATAAACCACCACTCCCACAAGTTGGATCATAAATTCTATCATTTTCTTTCGGCTCTACTAATTTTGCAACAAGTTTTGAAACATTACTCGGAGTGTAAAATTCTCCTCCCTTTTTACCTGCATCAGAAGCAAAATTCGCAATCATGTATTCATAGGCATCTCCAATAATATCACCTTCCTCAAGCTGACTAGGTCTTAAATCAAGCACATTAAAATCTTCAAGCAAATTTTTTAAAGTAGCATTTTTCTGTTTCACTTCCCCAAAATCAACCGTACTATTAAAATCAATAGAACGAAAAACATCTCTAAGTTTTCCACTGTTATGCTCTTCAATAGAATTCAAAGCAACATTTATTATTTGCCCTATTTCATTATCATTTCTTTTACTATAAAGATAATCAAAAGTAATTTCTTCATTTAAATAAACAGGCTCTCGCTTCATTGCACGTTCAACACGTATTTCATCGCCTTCATAACGATTTATATATTGTTCTTTCCTTTCCTTATAAACATCACTTAAATATTTGACAAATAACATTGAAAGAATATAATCCTTATAACGTGAACTATCAATTTTACCTCTAAAACTATCGCACGCATTCCACAAAACTCTCTCAACATCTTTTCTTGTAGTCATTCTATTATTTCTCCATTTCTTTTTGAATTTTATTTATAAGCAGAGAATTATACTTCTGCTTTTGCTCTTTCAACTTTGTAAGTAAAATTATTTCTTCTTTGCACAACCTATTTATTTCAGCTAATTTTTCTTGCTTTTCTAATGATATAATTTTAATTTCAAGCTCTGAAAAAAATAATGGTCGTATTGTTCCAAGCATTGATGTGCTAGTTGACAGTGAAATTTGTTTATGAATTTCATTTGAATTAAGTATGCACTGCAAATATCCTGGTATAATTTTTTTTAAATCACATCTTATAATGACAAAATGTGAAGGCACAAGAAGTCCCTCAGTTTGTTCATCAATTATAATTGCCGTATATGGATAAGATAAACGTACAATCACATCATTTTTATGAGTAAAATATTCTTCTTTCAAATTTTCATTTGAAATAAATTCTTCTAAATAATTCTCATTAATAACTTCATCATTATTTATAGATTTTAAAGTAAGTTGCTTATATTTAAATTTTTCAACATCTGTAGGTTTGACCTGTTTTCTATTTAATACAAGACCAGTTCTTAAAAAAGCCACTTCTTTAAGTTTCATATTTCACCTCTTTTTGTTATGGTGTAAAAATAACATTTTTCAATTAAATTATAAATCGCAATTTTAAATTTGTAAATAATTTTTAGCAAACTTTTTTGTTATGTGTTATAAATAACAAAATATAAATTTATAACCTTTAAAAATAAAGTCAAACAAAAAAGGCAATTAGAAATTATCTAATTGCCTTTTAAAATTTTATATTAGTCATCTAATCCAAGTCTTCTTAAAATTTGTTTAAACTCAGCACCATCAGTCATATCATCAATTACTTCTCTTAATGCTTCTCTTTCGTTTCCTTCATCTCTTAACTCAGCTTTATATCTGTTAAGCCAGTAGTTGAAACCTCCTTGATCTGGTTGTCTTTGGAATATTCCAGCATATAGTTTTTTAATTTTATCTTCTGGAGTTGGAGCAATAGTTAAAAATTCATTTTCAGATAATAAATTTTTAAAGAAGTCATCCAAATCAACTTGTCCACTCGAAAGTTTTTGAACCCAATAATTTAAGCCTTGTTGGTCAACTTCTCTTCCAAAAACATTCTTATAAACATCTCTTAAATAATCAGAAATTGCTTGAGTATTTGCAATAGGTCTTGTAACTGTCGATGAACCACCATTTGTACTACCACCTTGTATAGTAAAAGAATTAATTCTATATTTATAATCAATTCCTGAACGATCTTCCAACTTCAAAATAAGATTATTGTAAGTTACACCATCTCTTAATCCATATATAATAATATTACCTCCACTAATTACCTCATCTATATTATCATGTGGCTCATTTTCTGTATCAACCTCTTTTATATTTATACCACTTGGAATAGCAACTGTTACAGCTTTTCTTCCTCCATACGTAGTTAATCCTGATATAGATATATTACCTTTAAATATATCTCTGTCATCCCAGTCATCATCATATCTATCATACCAATCATCATCAGCTTGTACAGTTATAGTTGGTTCACCAAACACATTTACACCAATAGCAACTGTCATCGAAAATATTAAAGTTGAAGCAATAATCTTTTTAATTAATTTTGAACTCATAACAAACTCCTATACTAATTAATTTTTATCTGAGTACAATTATACATTTTTTGAAATTGTTTTTCAATCTTTTTTCGTAACTATTTTGTTAATCTTTATAATATGTTGATTTTTTTTTGTAATTTAATTATAATTTATTTTTAACATATTATATATTTCATGATTTCATGCAAAAAAAATTCCTAACGATAAACACGATAAGAATTTTCAAAATAAAATTTATAATTTTTATTACATATCTTTCCAAATTGAATCAGAAGGATTTTCACGAAAAGTAATAATTTTCTTAACATCACTTTCTTTAATGAATCCATATTCCACAGCAACTTCAACTAAAGCATCTAAATTACATAAAGAAATATTTCTCACATTATTTTTTTTAAGATTATCAATTCCTTTTTTCATTCCATATGTAAAAATTGAAACAATTCCCAAAACATCACAGTTTGCATTTCTAAGAACATTTACAACATCAACACAACTTCCAGCAGTAGAAATAAGATCTTCAACCACAACAACTTTACTCCCTTCTACTACTTTTCCTTCTATTTGATTTGTCCTTCCATGATCTTTGGCACTTCCACGAACATATCCCATAGGCAATTCCAAAATTTCTGATACAATTGCAGCATGAGCAATTCCAGCTGTTGATGTTCCAAAAACTCCTTCACATTCTGAATACTCTTTTTTAATAAGTTCTGCTAAACCTTCTTCAACATCTTTTCTCACTTCAGGATAAGAAAGTGTAAGTCTATTATCACAATAAATAGGACTTTCAATTCCAGATGCCCAAACAAAAGGTTTATCTGGTCTAAGAAATACCGCTCCTATATCTAACAAATGTTTTGCAATTTTCTTTTCCATAATTAATTTTCCTTC
The DNA here is from genome assembly GCF_001655775.1 of Candidatus Arthromitus sp. SFB-turkey. Lineage (GTDB taxonomy): Bacteria > Bacillota > Clostridia > Clostridiales > Clostridiaceae > Dwaynesavagella > Dwaynesavagella gallinarum. The sequence continues at coordinate 7,810 of NZ_LXFF01000034.1, read as the reverse complement.
CTTTAATTATTCACAAAATTCTTTTACACAACGATTATAAACTTCAACTGGATTTTCTGCTTGAGTAATAGGACGACCTAATACAATAAAATCTGTTCCAATCTCTTTAGCATTTTTAGGAGTTGTAACTCGAACCTGATCTCCTTTTTCTCCATCATCAAATCTTACTCCAGGAGTTACGGTTATAAAATCCATTCCCACAGCATTCTTTACCATTCCTGCCTCTAATGGAGAACAAACTACTCCATCAAGTCCTGCTTTTTTAGCATTTTTTGCGTAATGAACTATAGTATCATTTATTTTTGATTCTATAAGCAATTCTTCTTTCATTCTTTCCTCACTTGTTGATGTAAGTTGAGTAACTGCAATCACAAGAGGACGAGTTCCGTCTTCTCTTATACTTCCTTCTAAAGCTGCTTTCATCATACTAATAGTTCCTGCAGCATGAACATTAACAATGTCAACTCCTAAATGAGATAAACTTCTCATTCCTCCCTTTACAGTGTTTGGAATATCATGAAGTTTTAAATCCAAAAATATTTTATGTCCTCTTTCTTTAATCTCTTTAACTATAGAAGGTCCTTCAGCATAAAAAAGCTCCATACCAACTTTTACAAATAATTTTTTATCAACAAATTTATCCAAAAAATTTAAAGCAGTTTTACCATCTTTAAAATCTAAAGCAATAATTACATCTCTTTTCATATTATCCTCCTTTAAACTTTACCTATTATATCGTTTAAATCTTTAATACCATATCGTTCCATAACTTTAGGTAAATTTTCAATAATTTCTTTACACGCATATGGATTTTTAAGATTAGCCGATCCAACCTGAACTGCTTTAGCTCCAGCATACATCATTTCAATTACATCTTCTGCAATTGAAATTCCACCCATTCCTATTACTGGAATTTTTACTGCACGTGAAACTTGATAAACCATTCTAAGAGCTATTGGAAAAATTGCAGGTCCTGAAACTCCTCCCATAACATTAGCAATTACAGGTTTTCCAGTGTTTAAATCTATTCTCATTCCTAAAAACGTATTAACAAGACTAATACCATCTGCACCAGCCTCTTCTGCAGATTTAGCAATAGAAACAATATCAGTTACATTTGGACTTAACTTTATGTAAACAGGTTTTGTAGTAACTTCTTTTATTGACTTTGTAACCTCAAAAACATTTTTTGGATCAGTACCAAAAGCAATTCCACCACATTTGACATTTGGACAAGATACATTAACCTCAATTATACCAACCTGACTTTCTTTATCAATAAGACTACAACAATGTACATATTCATCAACAGAAAATCCAGATATATTCGCAATAACCTTTTTATTAAAAAATTTCTTAAGATTCGGCAACTCATAATTTATTACTGCATCAATACCAGGATTTTGTAAACCAACAGAATTTATCATTCCCATAGGTGTTTCTGCAATTCTAGGTGTAGGATTCCCAAAACGAGGATTTTTTGTTGTTCCTTTAAAAGAAAAACTTCCCAAAATATTTATATCATAAAAATCCTTGAATTCAACTCCATATCCAAAGGTTCCAGAAGCAGGAATTATAGGATTATCTAATTGCCATCCAGATAAAGTTACTTTTGTATTTACCATTTAATTTCCTCCTTCAACCATACAGGACCTTCTTTACAAACACGTTTATATCCTGTAAGAGTATCACAACTACATCCCATACAAGCTCCAAAACCACAACCCATTCTTTCTTCAAAAGAAAGTTGTCCAGAACAATTAGTTACATTTGAAACTGCTCTAAGCATTGGAATAGGTCCACAAGCATAAAAATAATCATAATTTAATAGCTTCTCTATAACATCTGTAACAAATCCTTTTGTTCCATAACTTCCATCATTTGTTGTTATGTAAACTTCACATCCAAATTTTTTAAATTCTTTTTCAAAAAATACATCTTCTTTACTATTAAATCCCAATATAATTTTAGGGCTAATACCTTTTTTAACTAAAAATTTTGTTAAACCATACATAGGTGGCACTCCAACTCCTCCACCAATAACTAAAGGATTTTTACTTTCATCTTTAACTGTAAATCCATTTCCAAGTCCAGTAAGAATATCTAGTTTTGTTCCAACACCCATAGTTGACATAGCTTTTGTTCCTGCACCCACAACTTTATAAATTATAATAATTTTATCATTATAAAAATCACATACAGAAATAGGTCTTCTAAGATAAAATCCTTCTATTTCAATATTAATAAATTGTCCTGGAGCAGTTATAAAAGACGTATCTCCTTCTAACGCCATATAAAAAATATTTTTTGCTATTCTCTTATTTTCCAAAACAGTATAAATATTTTTTTTATACATTAACTTCCTCCTTTTTTATTATTATAGCCGAGCTAAAAAGCCCGGCTATTTACTTTTCTATTCAGCATCTATTCTAGATACTGGTAAAGTTATTTCTTCTAAAACATTTAATAAAACATTCACAGTAGAAAGACTTGTGAATACACCAATATTATTTTCAACTGCATGACGACGAATTAAAAATCCATCTTCTTGTGTATCAGATCCAATTTTTTGTGTATTAATAACGTAAGTTACATAACCATTTGTAAGACTATCAATAATATCATCACTACCATCAGAAATTTTTGCTCTTACTTTTGTTTTAATACCATTTCTCTTTAAAAATTCAGCCGTTCCCTCTGTTGCCTCGATATTAAATCCTAAATTATAAAAACGTCTTAATAAAGGTAATGCTTTTTGTTTGTCACCATCTGTAAGAGTTACCAAAACCGTACCATAATTTTGAACTTTAACTCCAGAAGCTTGTAAAGCTTTATACAATGCACGATTAATTTTAATATCATATCCAATCGCTTCACCAGTAGATTTCATTTCAGGTGAAAGGTAAGCATCTAGTCCTACTATTTTTGAAAAAGAGAATGTTGGAGCTTTTACATAATATCTTTTTGATTCATCTTGAACATAAGTACCATAACCAAGCGATTTAAGAGAATGTCCTAACATAACCTTAGTAGCTATATTCGCCATTGGAATTCCTGTAGCTTTTGATAAGAAAGGAACTGTTCTTGAAGAACGTGGGTTTACTTCTATAACATAAACATTATCAAATTCATCAACAATAAATTGAATGTTAAATAAACCTTTAATACCAATTCCCAAACCTAACTTAATAGTATAATCAATTATTTTATTCTTAACTTCTTTACTAATAGTGTAAACAGGATAAACAGAAATACTATCTCCAGAATGAATACCAGTTTCCTCAACATGCTCCATTATACCTGGAATAAATACATCTTTACCATCACATATAGCATCTACCTCAAGTTCTTTACCAATGATATATTTATCAACTAAAACTGGTTTATCTTCATCAACTAAAACTGCTGTTTTAAGATATTTTTTTAATCCCTCATCATCTTGAACAATTTGCATAGCCCTACCACCTAAAACATAAGACGGTCGAACTAAAACAGGATAACCAATTTTATTTGCAACCTTAATTCCTTCTTCAATATTTGTAACAGCTTGACCACTTGGCTCAGGAATTTCTAAAACGTGCATAATTTTTTCAAACTTATCACGATTCTCAGCATTTTCAATTGCTTCAACATCTGTACCGATAATATTTACACCAAGTTCTTTAAGGTCATTTGCAAGATTAATAGCGGTTTGCCCTCCAAGAGAAACAATCACTCCCTCTGGTTTCTCCATTTCAATAACGTTCATAACATCTTCAACTGTAAGAGGTTCAAAGTATAACTTATCTGCTGTTGTATAATCAGTTGAAACTGTTTCTGGATTGTTATTTATAATTATAGCTTCATAACCTGCCTCTTTAATCGCCCATACAGAATGAACTGTAGAATAATCAAACTCTACCCCTTGTCCAATTCTAATAGGTCCTGAACCTAAAACTAGAATTTTCTTTTTATCAGTTATAACACTTTCATTTTGTCCATGATAACATGAATAAAAATACGGAACATATTCTTGTTGATGTTTTACATTATCAACTATACGATAAACAGGCATTATATTATTTTCTTTTCTAAACCTAAACAACTCTAATTTGTTCATTCCCCAAATTCTTGCAATATAACTGTCTGAGAATCCCATATCTTTAGCTTTTCTTAAAACTTCTACATTTTTTACGTTTAATTTTATAACTTCCTCATAGTCAATAACTTCTCTAAACATATCAATAAATTGTGGCATAATAGCTGTTGCCTTATTTATTTCCTCTGTAGTAGCTCCTTTTCTAATAGCTTCACAAAGGGAGAATAATCTTTCATCTGTTGGTGTAGCTATATTTTCAAGTAATTGTTCTTTCGTATAACTTTTAAACTTTTCCATTTCAAAATGATCAACGCCAATTTCTAAACCTCTTACAGCTTTAAGCATAATCTCTTGAACAGATTGACCAAGACTCATAACTTCACCAGTAGCTTTCATTTGTGTAGAAAGTTTATTTGAAGCTGATGTAAATTTATCAAATGGGAATCGAGCAACTTTTGCAACAACATAATCAATAGCTGGTTCTATTGAAGCTGGAATACCACTGATTGATATTTCATCAAGGGTAAGACCAATAGCAATTTTTGCTGTAACTCTAGCTATTGGATAAGCTGTAGCTTTTGATGCTAAAGCAGAAGAACGACTTACTCGAGGATTAATTTCAATGAGGTAATATTCCATTGTTCCTGGTTTAAGTGCAAATTGAATATTACATCCACCTTCTATTTCCAAATGTTTAAGTATTTTTAATGCAGAAGCTTTGAGCATAGAAAGTTGTTCACTCTTAAGATTTTGACACGGTGCAAATACTATACTGTCACCTGTATGTATACCAACTGGATCGAAATTTTCCATATCACATATTGCTATAGCTTTATCATTTTTATCACGCATTACCTCAAATTCTATTTCTTGATATCCTTTTACACTTTTCTCTACTAAAACTTGATGAACTGGAGAAAGAGCAAGTGCATGTTCCATCATCTCAACAAATTCTTCTTCAGTGTCAGCAAATCCGCCTCCAGTTCCTCCAAGTGTATATGCTGGTCTTAAAACTACTGGAAGTCCAATTCTTTTCATTGCTTCAATTCCTTCTTCTAAGGAATAAACAATCTCACTTGAAATAACTGGCTCACCAATTTCTTCGCACATCTTTTTAAATAAATTTCTATCTTCTGCTTTCTTAATAGAATCTATCTTCGTTCCTAAAACTTCTACTTGGCATTCATCTAAAATTCCTTTTTCTCCTAATTGAACACAAAGATTAAGTCCTGTTTGTCCTCCAAGTCCTGGAACTATTGCGTCTGGTCTTTCATGACGAATAATTCTCGCTACATACTCAAGTGTAAGTGGTTCCATATAAACTTTATCTGCCATTTTAACATCTGTCATTATAGTTGCAGGATTTGAATTTATAAGAACAACTTCATATCCTTCTTCTTTTAAAGCAATACATGCTTGTGTACCTGCATAATCAAACTCCGCTGCTTGACCTATTACAATTGGTCCTGAACCTATAACTAATATTTTTTTAATATCCGTTCTTTTTGGCATAATCTTTTTCAGGCTTTTATTTAAGCCCTTCCTCCTTCATTTATATTAATTAATTTATTGTATACAATTTTTCCATCACAAATAGTAAACAAAATATCACCAGTAAGTTTCATACCTTCAAATGGTGTAGATTTTCCTTTTGAAACAAACTCATCTGGATTAACTATCCATTCTTTATTTCTATCAACAATAGTAAAATCTGCTTTTTTACCTACGCTAATTCCATATTCTAAACCAAAAATTTTTCTAGGATTAATACTCATTAATTCAACTAATTTTTCAAAACTAATATGTCCTGTATTAACCATAAAAGTATTTATTACTGCAAAACTTGTTTCTAGTCCAACAACACCCATATTACTTCTTTTAAGTCCTTTACTTTTCTCCTCATCAGTATGAGGTGCGTGATCTGTTGCTATCATCTCAATTGTTCCATCTTTAATTCCTTCTATTAAAGCATCTCTATCTTCACTACTTCTTATTGGAGGATTCATTTTAAATCTTCCTTCTTCTTTTAAATCCATATCACAAAAAGTTAAATAATGAGGGGTGGTTTCACAACTAACTTTTAATCCTTTAGATTTTGCATTTCTAACTATGTCCACTGTTTCTTTAGTTGAAATATGACATACATGATATTGCCCACCAACTTCCTCACATAGTTCTACATCTCTTTGAACTTGTTTATATTCACTAGCTGAGCTTATACCTTTATGACCATGAAGTTTTGCATACTCACCATCATGAATGTATCCTCCACAAACTAAGCTTTCATCTTCACAATGAGCTACTATTGCCTTACCAAATTTTTTGGCCATCTCCATAGCTTCTTTCATTATCTCTCGACTTTGTATTCCTCTTCCATCATCAGAGAAAGCAAAACATTTTTCACTTAAACTTTCAAAATCAACTAACTCTTTTCCTCTTTGTTTTTTGGTAATCGAAGCATGTGGCAAAACTTTTATCACTGCATCACGATCAATTATATCCTGCTGAATTTTTAAATTTTCAACACTATCTGGAACCGGATTTAAATTCGGCATACTACATACAAGGGTAAATCCTCCTTTTGCTGCCGCATTTGTTCCACTTAAAATGGTCTCTTTATAAAAAAAACCGGGTTCACGTAAATGTACATGTACATCTGCAAAACCCGGCAATATATGTAAATTATTTAAATCAACAATAACAACATCATCCAAAGAAATTTCTCTTTGAATATCAACAACAATACCATCTTGAATTAATACATCAGACTTTTTAAAATTCCCATTAACATAAACAATTCCATTCTTAAATAAAATTTTCATTTAAGAGACCTCCCTTCATTCTATCATAAATTTAAGTGATACATAAAAGATACACTAGGTATCATTCTATAACATTTAAACATAATTTACTATATGTTTTTTTAAAATTTTAAAATTTATTTTTTAAAACAAAGTACACTTTAATTTTTTAAACACTCAATTTAATTCATATCAATCTTTCAAGGCACGCTCTACAATAGCCATTCTTACAAACACACCATTTGACATTTGTTTAAAAATTCTACTTTTCTCACATTCAACACATTCATCATCAATCTCAACACCACGATTAAATGGAGCAGGATGCATTATGATTGCTTTTTCCTTCATCAATTCAACTATATTTCTATTAAGACCAAAATTTTTATTGTATTCCTCTTTACTTAACACCATACTAGAAGTCAATCTTTCATTTTGAATTCTCAAAAGCATAATAACATCCATTTCTTTTACAGCTTTATGAAAATCAATATAATTAAGACCTTCTTCCTTAAATTCTTGCGGTCCAGATGTATAAACATTCATCTTTAATCTTTTCATAACTTCTATATTAGTATGTGCAACACGAGAATGAACAATATCTCCTACTATACATACATTTAATCCTTCAAAGCAATCAAATTCTTGCCTAATCGTAAGCAAATCAAGAAGCGATTGTGAAGGATGATTTCCTGTACCATCACCACCTGAAAGTATAGGCATTTTTATATTTTTAAGTTGCTTATAATATTCATTTTCACTATGACGAATAATAGCCGCATCACATCCTAAAGCTTCAAATGTTTTTACAGTATCATAAAAAGTTTCACCTTTTTTCATAGAAGAAACTTCTCTATCAAATGTAATAACTTGTCCACCTAAGCGCATAACCGCTATGGAATAAGAATTTTGAGTTCTAGTGCTTGGTTCA
>NZ_LXFF01000033.1 GCF_001655775.1 Candidatus Arthromitus sp. SFB-turkey | reverse complement strand
TTTTTTTTTTTTAATAGGGCTTTCCCCCCTTTTCTTTTTTTTCCAAAACAAGGGGAAAAAAATGCTTTTTTTTTTAAATTTAGTTTAATTTGGTTTTGTTTTAAAAATAACATTAAAATTTCCTTAGCTTTTTTAGTATCTGCATAAAATTCATCAATATCCCCATCTCGTCTATCACAAATTTTTACATTTATCTTTTTACCACTAACTTTTTCAAAGGTATCAACTAATTGAAGAACACTAGTTCCAGTACCAGTTCCCAAGTTTATTGCAACTTCTCCATTATTATCTAAAACATATTTCATAGCTTCAACATGTCCTTTAGCTAAATCAACAACATGTACATAATCTCTAACACCTGTTCCATCAATAGTATTATAATCATTTCCAAAAACACTCAAATACTCACGTTTTCCAATAGCAACATCACATATATAAGGCATTAAATTATTTGGTATTCCTTTAGGGTTTTCTCCTATTAACCCACTTTTATGAGCTCCTATTGGGTTAAAATATCTTAACATTACACATCCAAATTCTTTATCTGCCTTACATACATCACATAATATTTGTTCAATCATAACTTTTGAATAACCATATGGATTTGTTGCTGATTTTTTAAAATGCTCTAAATAAGGAATAGAATTATCTTTACCATAAACAGTTGCTGACGAGGAAAATATAAATTTCTTGCATTCATATTGTTTCATTACATTTAAAAGCTCTAGCGTTCCACCTAAATTATTATAATAATATTCTATTGGCTTTAAAACCGATTCACCAACAGCTTTAAAAGCTGCAAAATGTATAACACAATCAATTTTATTTTCATCAAATATTTTTTTTAGTATCTCTGAATCAAGTAAATCTCCTTGATAGAATTTAATACTTTTTCCTGTAATTTTTGTAATATTATCTAAAACATCAATTTCTGAATTATATAAATTATCTATCCCAATTACCTTATATCCATTTTCTAATAATTCAACACTCGTATGACTTCCAATAAATCCTGTAACACCAGTTACCAATATATTTTTCATACATAATACTCCAAATTTTTAAAAATGTATTATAACTATATTTTTAAATATTTCAACCTATAAATCAATACTTTTTTAAAATTAATATTCAAAAATTAAAAACAAAAAAAGAGTAGCAAAATTACTACTCTTTAAAACACTGGAATATCTACTCCTGAAATTATTTTCACATTATAATAATACGAATATATTTATTTTTCATTTTCCACCAACTATTATTATTCAAAAACAAAAAGCTTTCTAATTCAAAAATTAAAAAGCTTTAAATATGGTACCGCTGATGGGACTCGAACCCATATGGTTTCCCGTACGATTTTGAGTCGTATGCGTCTGCCAGTTCCGCCACAGCGGCATAAATAATTTCTATGCTATTCTATCATATACATAATTTTTTTTCAATTACTTTTTTATAATTACCATCATAATTATTTATACAAAATCATAATTTTAAAATAAAAGAAATAATTAACATAATAAAAAATATTTAGAGGTACACACATGTTTAAAAAGTTAAAATTATTACTAATATTCTTAATACTACCAATTTTTATTATTAGTTGTAGTAGAAATTTTTCAGAAAATATAAAAGCACCACTTAGAATTTCCAAACCATCATTAAATTTTTATACAGAAAACTTAATACGTGCAATTAAAAATTCTAAAAATGTGCAAGTATCAATTTTCTATTCTAAAACTGGAAAAAATAAAATTATTCCAAATGATTACATGGAAAAATTCAATTTATTTATGGATTCTATTAAGCCAAGCTATTTCGTAAATGCAAACACAGCAGATCTTAATTTAAGAGACCCTGAATATAGATTAACAATATTTATAGAAAATAAAAGCTCATTTATAATAAACATCTTTAGCGACAAATTTATAACAATTCATCCTTGGGACGGTTCATATAAACCTGATATAATTGACATATCTTATCTCCATGAAGGTATAAATATTTACAACATTGTTGATTTCATCATTAAAAATAATACTGAAAAATAAAAGAGTTATCGCTAATGGGATTTCAATCCATTAAATGCGATAACTCTTTTTTATTTCAACCATTTTTCTTAAAAATATTTTTTATTCCTCGCTTAACTACATCAAAAAAACTTAATGAACGTACCATCTTACTAGAATCTACATATTTATTTATAGCTCTTAATAAAGCTTTATTATCACGAGATGAAAAAATAAAATTACCATTTTTCTTAGTTACCACCGCAAAACGTGGTATCCATTTTCCTTTAAACATAACAGAAGCTACTACACTATCAACTTCTTCCCATGGAATTTGAATATAATTTTTAATATTAGATTCATTATAAAATTCAAAAGCCTTATCTCCTACCATAATATTTCCATAATTACTGAGTTTTAAATATGATATTGCTTTAATTGTGAAATCTACCTTTGTATTTAGCGATTTAACCATAAGCCTCTCTCCTCAAGATTAATATAAACTGAAAAAGCCCAGTTTAAACTAGGCTTTTTAAAATTTTATATTACATAATTCCACCTAAATGAGCAAGAATACCCACAACAAACAATGCAATAATAATCACAATTGGTGAAACTTTCTTTTTCAATAACCAACAACATAATAATGTTAACAATAACGCAGCAAGTCCTGGAATAAGCTGATCTAAGTTTTGTTGAAGTGTAGTAACTTTTTCAATATTTAAACCAGCAGCTCCCAAATCGCTGTACTGTTCAAGAGCTGATTTAATTCCTTCTGCTCCAGCTTGTATCTTACTCCAATCAATATAAGCTCCCTCTGATTGTACAACCCTAGAAACTACAGGAGTAAACCTAATACTTACCCAACGCTGAACTAACGAACCAATAATAAACATACCAAGAATAGAAGCACCTTGAGTAATTTTTCTAAGTATACCACCTGATAAATCTTTTACAATAGAACTACCAACCTTATAACCAAATTCTTGAGTATACCATAAAAATCCCATACGAATTATATTCCATGCAAAGAAAAACAATAACGGACCAATAATATTACCACTTAAAGCTAAAGAAGCTCCTAAAGCTCCCAAAATTGGACGAAGAGTAAACCAAAACACCGGATCACCAACACCAGCTAATGGACCCATCATACCAATTTTAACCCCTTGAATAGATTGGTCATTAATTTCAGCACTGTTAGCTCTCTCTTCTTCCAGTGCTAATGTAACTCCCATAACTGGAGCAGATACATAAGGATGAGTATTATAAAACTCCATATGTCTTTTTAATGCAGCAATTCTATCTTCTTCATTTGGATACAATTTTTTTATAGCTGGAATAATCGAATAACACCATCCACCATTTTGCATACGCTCATAGTTCCAAGAACCTTGAAGAAATTGATGACGCCAAGCAACTGACATACGATCTTTTTTCGATAATTTAATTTTTTCCGCCATTATTTCATTCCTCCCCTAATACTAATAATCATTTAAAATATCTCCCAGTGGGTCTCCAGAGCCTATACCCCCTACCCCATTATTACCACCATTTCCTTTTAATCCTAAATAAATAATAGCTAAAGAAATACCTATTATACCTAAAGCAATCAATGTTAATTGACCAATAGCTGCTAAAACAAAACCTAAAGCAAAAAACGGCCAAGTTTCTTTAGTAGACATCATATTAATTACCATAGCATAACCAACAGCAGCTACCATTCCTCCACCAATAGCCATACCATTAGCTAACCATGCTGGCATTTGATTTAATGCATTAGTTACAACTGACGCTGGAACTATGCATAGTGCTGCTGCTGGAATTGCTATACGAACTCCTTGTAATAATATAGCTAAAATTTGCCATCTTTCTATAGAACGTATGTTTCCTTTTTCAGCTGCTCTATCCATAAAATGAACCATCGGAATAGTAATAGTACGACAAATCATAGTTAAAAATAAACCTGCAACTGATAAAGGAATTGCGACAGCTATAGATGTAGAAATTGCAGTTTGAACATCTGTGGTACCACCTTTTAAACCAAGTACCATTATAATAGCCGAAGCTACAGAAGCTAACGCAGCATCTGGTGCAACAGCTGCACCAATGTTAGCCCATCCAAGAGCTATCATTTGAAGTGAACCTCCCAAAATAATTCCCTCAGTTAAATGACCAGTAACTAAACCTATTAAAGTACATGCCACTAATGGTTGGTGAAATTGGAATTCATCTAAAATACCTTCCATACCAGCAAATAAAGCAATTATAATAATTAAAATTATTGAAGCAATAGACATTATAATTCCTCCTATTATCTAAATTTTAAACCTTTGCTAATTCATCTTTTGCCTTTTTAAGAAGAGAATCTATATTTTCATTTGAATCACTAGGTACCTTTCTTACATTAAAAGTAATTCCCCTATCTTTCAATTTTTCAATAGTTTCTACATCTTCTTTTCCCATTGCAATAGCTTTATTAACAACAACCTTTCCAATTGAATGTGCCATAGAACCAATATTTAATTCCTTAATTTCAACCCCACCCTCAATTGCTTTAAGAGCGTCTTGAGGTGTCTCAAATAATAACATTGCCTTTGTATTACCAAACCGTGGATCTTTGGCAACCTTAATCATTTTATCTATAGGAACAACATTAGCTTTTACCCCTGGAGGTGCGGCTTGTTCAATCATTTTCTTACGCAAATCATCACGAGCTACAGAATCTGACACAACTATAATACGATTTGGTTTAGTCATTTTTGTCCAAGTTGTTGCAACTTGTCCATGTAACAAACGAGTATCCACACGCGCCAACACATATTTAATACGTCCATCTCCTATAACTGTACCTTCTGGAATACTTCCTTGCGATGAACATTCCTTAACTGTATTTGATTTTTTCTCAGGCTCTAATTTTTCTGGATGAACTTTAACTCCCTCTCTTGAAACTTCAATAATATGAGTTGCAATTTCATGAGCTGACTCCATAGATAGACGTGAAGCATATGTTTCAATTAACATGGGAAGATTTAACCCTGTAACAATTGCCCATTTATCTTCATGTCCATCAATTAAAGCACTAATTTGATTAAATGGTGTTCCACCCCAAAGGTCAACCAAAAATAGTACCTCATCTTTATTTTCAAAAGTATCAATTGCTTTTTCTACTTTCAACCTAAACTCATCAGGCCTTTCACTTGGTTGAAGTGCAATAGATTTTACATTAGACTGTTCACCAAAAATCATTGATACAGATTGTAAAATACCACTAGCAAAATCACCATGACTCGCAAGAATAAGTCCTACCATTTTTATTCCTCCTTTTTCATATTAAAATTGGGTAAGTGCTACATTATTCTAAATTTTCACACTTAACTTAACATTGTATAATTAAACGTTTTCTTTCGAAAACACACCAACTATACACAAAAACTACAATATTTTATACACTATATTTAAATTATAATCATTTGTTTTTATTTTTTCAATATTATTACATTGATTTAATACATTTCTTTAAATTCATCCACTATACAATGAAGGATATCCATATTAAATAAATTTATACCCATACATTAATAAAATATTTTATTATCTTTTAAAAAATAAAAAAGTTATTTACACTTAACATAAATAACTCTTTTTTTATATATCTATTTCATTTTTAATTCATCTAACAACTCAAATGAAAATTTTCTCAAACGCGGATGATATGAAAACTTATTTATTTCACATAAGGACTCTAAAACAAACTCTCTATTATGCATATCATAATGTGGAATTATAACATTATCTTCATTTATTATTTCATTATCATAAAGCAAAATATCTAAATCAATTATTCTAGGCCCCCACCTAATAACCCTCTCTCTTTTTAATTTCTTTTCAATGTCAAGTAATGTATTCATAAGTTCAACTGGATTTAATAGTGTACTTACTTCAATAACTGAATTTAAAAAGTTATCCTGAGGAACTCCTCCATAAGGCTTAGTTTCAATAATTTCAGATTTTTTTGTTATTTTTATGTTATTTTCCTCTAGTAAACTATAAGCGTTATTTAAATTTTCTTCTTTATTTCCTAAATTAGACCCTAAAGCAATATAAACTTTGTGAATTTTCCTGTTTACACAAACACTCATACCTTCAAAACCTATACTAACATGATGCGCTGGTTTAAAAATTTCACAATTAACCTCAATAACATTTGAAAACTCCTTAAATATTTCAAAAACCACATCATTTGTAATACTCTCTAACAAATCACGTTTATTATTTTGAAAATACTCTCTAACAAATAATATTAATTTTGAATAATCAACAGTTTTATTAATATCATTACACACATCTCTAAAAGAATCTTTAATTTTAACATCTATATTAACATAATACTTTTGTCCTAGCTTCTTTTCTTCCTCAAAAGTTCCATTATAACCAAAAACCTCAAGAGACTTTATTTTTATAACATCATTCAATACAATTTCCTCCAAATATAATAGAATTTATAACATCAATAACTTGTTTATTTTCTTTAACGTCATGAACTCTTAAAATATTTATGCCTTTCGCCCCTAAATACGCTGTAACTGAAAGTGTAGATAAATTATCTTCAAGTGGATCTACTCCGTTTAAATTTTTCAAAAACTTTTTTCTAGATGCACCAACTAAAATTGGTAAATTAAATTCTTTAAATTTAGAGATATTTTTTAAAATTAAAATATTATTATATCCATATTTTGAAAAACCAAGTCCAGGGTCTAATATTATTTTATTTGAGTCTATTCCTACATTTATGGCTTCATTATATCTAATTTTAAGTTCATTATAAGTTTCATCTACAACATTTGAAAAACAATTTATAGAATTCATTCTATTATGAGTTATACAAACATAAGAATCATATTTCTTCACAACTTCAAACATTTTTTCATCATAAAGTCCACCATAAACATCATTTATAATATCAGCTCCAGTTTTTAAAGCCTCTTCTGCAACTTCGCTTTTATAAGTATCAACTGAAATTAAAACATTCTTATATTTTTTAATCTCACTTATAATATCTATTATCCTATTTATTTCATCATAAGAAGACACTTTTAACGAATTTGGTTTAGTTGATTCCCCTCCAATATCAATTATATCTGCACCATCTTCAATAATTTTCAAAGCATGTTCAATAGCTTTATTTTTCTCAAAATATTTATTCCCATCAAAAAATGAATCAACTGTTATGTTCAAAATTCCCATAATATAAATTTTATCTCTAAAATTCAAACTACTCACCTAAAATATGTTTTTCAATACATTCAGAAACAGAATCTACAATAAAATTCACATGCTCTTTTAACTTTTCCTCAACATTTGGAAAAGAAAAAGAATTTTTAGTTATGTTAAACATACTTACATCATTAAAAGAATCCCCTATTGTATAAACATTGTCCATACTAATATTCATCATTTCACAAACCTGCTTTACTCCATTTCCTTTTGAACACCCTTTAGGAACAACGTCTACAAATTGAGCATTTCTATAAGCTACAACATCTTGTGAAAATTCTCTATTAATTTCATTACAAATTTCATCTATCTCTTCTATCTTATTATTTGCAAAATGAATAGAAAGAAGTAAACACTCCTTATCTTCAAGTTCATCTATTGTTCTTCTATAAATATCATCCCAACAAAATACAGTTTCTCCATATAAAAGAGAAGTTTGCATACCTTCTTCAACACCAAAAAGAGTATAGTTATCATATTTTTCAAAAATAGTTTTAATAATATGATAAGGAATAAGCTCCCTCTTTAAAACATTTAAATCCTTGTCAAGTATATATGCACCGTTTAATAGTACATAAAAATCTATATCTATTCCATGTTCATTTATAAGAGAAGTTATTCCCTTATAAGGTCTTCCAGTAGATACTCCAAAAATATTATTAGATTTTTTAAGTTTCAAAATACTTTCCTTATCACACTGTTTAATTTCACCATTGTGAATAAGTGTACCATCTAAATCAGATGCTAATAATTTTTTCATAAATTATCTCCTAACAATTCCATAAAAAATAAAGATAGAGAAAAATCCCTATCTTTATAATAAATTAATATACAATAGCTTTCAAGAAATTAATATTTCTTAAGGGTTAACACCTATCTTTTGAGCAAGATTCGAAAACTCATTACTTGTAGTCATATCAGATAAAATTTTCATTGTCGCTTCCATATGAGAAACTCCATTACTTACTAGTTCATTATAAACAGCTGTCCAGAATTGAAGTCCCTGAGGCTCTGGATCTCTTAAAACTAAAACTTGATAAAGTCTAGTTATAAGATCTTGAGGTGAATTAATTAAATTCATAAATTCAGGAACATACGCAAGGTTTCTTATGAAATAACCTAAAGTTATATTCTTACTAATAAGACCATTTTTCCAATAATTATATCCATCCTCATCTATATTTTGAGTCTCACGACTTATTGCCTTATTATAAGCATTAACCAAAAACGAATCTAAAGAACTTCCAATTTTTATAGTCAAGTTAGGTATATTAATTGTTTTACTTTCCCCACTTTTGCTTACATAACTTAAACTAATATTTCTGTAAGCTTTTGTAGGAATCAACCCTGTTACGTTTATAGCGTTACTTTCTGGCACATAAACAGCTGAAACACTTGAAATTTTCTGACCATTTACAAGTATTCCAATAGGAGAATTTGGAGAAACATCATATAAACCTTCATCTAACAACAAAGTTAAAATTCCAGGATTTATAGTATATCTTCCTATTATTCCAGTAACACCATCTATTAAAACATCAGTTGATTCTGATGTACCCTGAGTTTGTATTGAAGTAACATTTCCTTTATAAACTTTTCCATTACTATCTAATAAATACAAACTTACATCATACTTATTACCCTTTGTAAATCCTCCAACTGTTAAAGTATTTGTACTATTTAAAGTAGCTAACTCTGAGGATGATAAAAAAACAACTTTATCGTTAACCTTAAGTATACCAGCAGCAACATCAGTATTTATAGCATTCCAACTAAACTCAACAACATTATCAGTTTTATAAACTCCTTTAAAGTTTGAAAGTTGTCCTTCAGTATCTCCAACCATAACAACATCAACATTTTGTGTAATTATTCTTCCTTGCTGATCATAAGTTTTCAAAATCAAATACACTTTTTGTGAAGTAGTTAAATTTGTATTAAAAGTAATACCATATTTTCCAGATTCAACATCTATAGTACTATAATTTGTAAAATCAGGAGAAGTACTCCAAATAAGTTCATATGATGCAGCTCCTTCGATTGAATCCCAAGTAGAAACTACTTCACCAGTTGAAAGACCAACTGATACAAAATTTGGCAGAGCAAAAATTTCATGAGTATACTCATAAGTATACACATCTCCAGTATTTAAATCTGTAATAGTAACTATGTAGTCTGCATCAATAAATGCTTTGCCTGTATCTGGATATATAGTAAATGATCCTTTATCTTTATTAAGTGTAATTTGAGTACCACTTACTATTACATCATTGTCATCTTTCTGAACAACTTTTACTAAAAATCTATTTCCTTGCTTAAAACCTGTTTGAGATAAATCTACATTTATTCCAACACCATCTTGACTCAAACCTAAATTAATTTTTTGTACTGATTGAAGACTTCCCTTGTCCACAAAAACAACTCCATTATACTCAAGTCCATTTCCATTTATTATCCTTATCTTTATCTCCGATCCTTCAGAAACATTTTGTACAACAACAGAATTATTTTTAATATCTGATGCTGATAAATTTCCATATAATTGTCCATTTACAAAAACCTGACCAGAACTTATACCACTTGTAAAATTATTCCAACTTATTTTTACACCTGTACCCGAAACTTGCTGAGTTAATCCTTTTATTTCTCTTGTCTCTGAAGAATTTCTTATAACTTTTCTAATACTTTCATGAGTCACATTACCAGATGAATCAAAAAACCTAACTCTCAAATAAAAGTCACCAGTTATATTTGGTACAAATTCCGCTCCTTTAGGCTTTACTTGTATATAGCTTGGATTAGAAAAATCAGCACTACTATCTATTACTGCTTCAATTTTAGTAGGTCTATTTGCAACATGTCCATAATCCCAACTTAAATAAACAGTATCACCACTAGTCCAATAATAAAAATACGGAATATCCGGTTTATTGGAATTTATTTTAATAACAGTATCATTTGTATTACTCTCCTGAATTCCCTCCGTTTGACTATCAGATATAACAGTAGTAGCTCCAACTCCTCCACCAGGCATAACAACAGCAGCTACAGCCGTGGTAGCAACTGCTCCTTTTAAAATTTTAAATTTCTTATTGCTAGCCAACTACACCCCTCCTAAACCAACTTAATTTATTAATACATTTTTAAATATGTTTTATTATTGTTTACATTTTACCATATCTTTAAATAGTTATCAAGATTTTAATATTTGTTACAAAATAGTAATTTTAACTAAAAAAATCTAATAAAATATTTTTAAAATTTTACAAATTATAAAAATTTAAATAAAATTTTTACTCACTCAAGACAATAAAAAAAGTCCCCTATTTAAAAGAGGACTTTCTCATTTATAAAATTTTAATTTAATTTTTTATAGAATGTACAATAAGATTTATATGCTTCAAAAATATCTGCTTTAGATGCAACCTCAAATGGAGCGTGCATATTTTGAAGTGGAACACCAATATCAACAACTTCCATTCCATATTTCGCTAAAAAATATGCAATTGTTCCCCCTCCACCTTGGTCAACCTTACCTAATTCTCCTAATTGATAACTTACATTATCTTCATCAAATATATTTCTTAATTTTGCTAAAAACTCAGGGTTAGCATCATTACACCCACTTTTACCCCTAGAACCTGTATATTTAGAAATTGCTACTCCATTACTAAAAAAAGCCGTACTTTGCTTAGGAGTTTCAGAAGGAAAATTAGGATCATAAGCACAAGTAACATCAGCTGATAACATATAGGAATTTTGAAGAGCTCTTTTTAATATTAAATCTGAATAATCTCTACAAGAATTTATAAGTTCAGCAGAAAAATTTTCAAATAATCTTGACTCCATACCAGTAGCTCCAACACTTCCAATTTCTTCTTTATCTGCCAAAATACATACACAAGTTCTTTTTGGAACCTTCTTCAAATTTAACATAGCCATAAAAGAAGTAAAGGCACAAACTCTATCATCTTGACCATATCCTATTATCATACTTCTATCTAATCCATAATCTTTAGCAGGTCCTGCTGGTACAACTTGTAATTCTGCAGAAATTAAATCATCTTCACATATACCATACTTTTCTTCCAAAATATTAATAATATTTTGTTTTACTTTATTTTTAGAATCTTTTTCACTTGGTTTATTTCCAACTAATAAATTTAATTGTTCACCTTCTATAACATCCATAGCTTTTTTAACTGCTTGGTCTTTCCAAAGGTGAGGTAATAAATCTGAAAATCCAACATATGGATCATTTTCATTATCACCTAAATTTATATTAATTTTTTCTCCATCTTTCTTAATAACTACACCTTTTAAACACATTGGTCTAGCTACCCAATGGTACTTTTTTATACCTCCATAATAATGTGTATCAAAAAAACATAATCCATCAGATTCATATACAGGCGTTTGCTTTAAATCAACTCTTGGTGCATCAACATGGGATCCTATTATATTAAATCCTTTTTCTAAATCTTCTTCCCCAATTATAGCTAAAATTAAAGTTTTATCCATTTTAGAATAATAAACTTTATCACCTTTTTTTAATTTTTCACCATTTTTAATAATTTGTTTTAAATCTTTAAAATTATTTTTATTAGCAACATCTATAAAATAAGCTACACATTCTCTTTCAGTCTTACAATCACTTAAAAATTTCTTATATGAAGTACATAAATCCTCAAGCTCTATTAAGTCATTTTTTCCATACTTATTCCAAGCACTTTTAGTAGAAAATTTTTCTCTCATAATAAACCCCTCCTTTCTCTCTATGATATCTCTAAATTATATTTATATCAATAAGCTCCTTTTGAATAAGTAAGTTCATAACTATGAGTATAAATTTCAAATACAATTCCAAATGGATCTTCAACATAACACATTTTATAAGGTTTCTCCCCAGGATAATATTCTCGAATTGGCATTCTTTGCCTTCCACCATGCAACTTTATTTTTTCAATTAAACCTTCAATATCTGGATCTTGAACACAAAAATGAAATAATCCAGTGCTAACATAATTAAACTCTTGTTTTTTCCCAGTATTTCCCTCAAATTCAAATAATTCAATTCCAATTCCATCCGAAGTTACCATATGTGCAATTTTAAAATTTCCATGTCCTTTACCAAATACTCCTTGACACATAACTCCTATGGCCGAACTATTTTCTTCCTTAATTTCACAAGGCTCCATAATAACATACCAACCCATAACATTTTTATAGAAATCAACAGCTTTTTTAACATCAGGTACAGACAAACCTATGTGAGAAAAACTTCTTGGATAACTCATAAATAACCTCTCATAAAATAATTTTTTTAAGAGTCTAACACAAATATTTATATAACAAAATAACGTACTTTTTTGTACCTATATAAAAACTTTAATTAATCAATTTTAATTTTATTTTTTAGAGCATATTTTTTCGTAAAATTACACAAATCATCTATAATATAAATTATCCCTTTATACTCATCTAAAATACTATATTCAATTCTCAATGGAACTTCTTTAAAATCCTTTCTAACTAAAATTCCACTTTCCTCAAGTTCTTTAAGTTGAGTTATAAGCATCTTATTTGTTATATCTGGTATTGATTTTCTAAGAAGAGAAAACCTATTGTCTCCATTTATAATGTGCCATAAAATTCTAAGTTTCCACTTCCCTCCTAGTAAATCCATTGTAAGAAGTAATGCACAAGAATAATCATCTTTTATTTTTCCCATATTTTCAAACCTCAAAAACTTTATAACCAGTCTTTCTTTTTAAAAAGTATCACAAGTATAAACACAATTACAACCATAACTCCACTAACTATGTAAACAGAATAACAAGAATGTTTAAAAGGCATAATCTCAAAACTCATACCAAAAAAACTTGTAAGAAGATCCAAAGGAAGAAAAATAGAAGCAACAAGAGTAAATACTTTCATAAGCTGATTTGTTTTATTTGAAATCTCAGATTCATAAGCTTCTCTTACAAGTGATAACTGCTGATTTAAATTTTCTACAGAAACCATAAGTTTTTGAAACTTATCATTTATTTTTTCAAATAAAATAATATCTTCCTTATCAAGAATTTTATTTTCATTTAATATAAGAGAATCTCCAATATATCTTAGTGGATTCAAATGTTTTTTTACTCTATAAACCTGAGCTCTTAATTTTATTAACTCTCCAAAAGTTTTACGTGAATCATCCTTTAAAATACTAATTTCAATTTTATCTCCCTTTGAACTCAAAGAATTTATAACAGAATAATTGTTAAGAATTATTCTATCTAAAATCATATATAATAAGGTTGAAATTTTTGGATTATTTTTAGCAACAAAACAATTTTTATTTTCCTTCAAATCATTTATAAGATTAATTAAAATATCAGAATTACCCTTATAAATTGTAATTAAATAATTTTTACCAAAAAATATATCAATATCTTTAAATATTAAATTTACCTCATCAAATTCCAAAACACTTAAAATCATAAAAGTATATTCATTGTAAAAATTTATCTGAGAAAATCTATTTAAAAAATTGCATTCTTTAATACATTCATCATCTATATCAAATGGCATAGACATAATTTCATCTTCATCTAAAATAAACCAGTATAAATATTTACTTAAATCATATGTACTTTCTTCTTTAAACAATTTTGATATATTATATATGATCAATTCAAAATCACCAACTTATTAAAAATAAAGTTCAAAAGCACTTTCTAATAAAGTTATATTTATACTATTATTTCTTATATAATCTATATCCATTCGTATTTTCTTATTTTAATTTACTCATTCTCTCTCCTATTATATCAACTGCATCTGGTCTTCCTGTTAATTTATACCTATAATTAGCTGCAGCAGCTTCAACAAGTACAGACACATTCCTTCCAGGACGTATTGGAAGACGTATTAATTTTATTTTCACGCCTAAAACGTCTTTATATAAATCATCAATTCCTAATCTATCATAAGATTCACTATCATCCCAATGCTCAAGTTCAATTATTAAATCAAGTTTTTTACTTTCAAGTACGGAAGATAATCCATATATTGATGTAATATCTATTATTCCAACTCCCCGAACCTCAAGCATTCCAAAAGTTATATGTGGACAATATCCTATTATTTCTCTATCAATTTCTTTAAAATCAACTGCATCATCTGAAATTATTCTATGACCTCTTTTTATAAGTTCAAGAGCTGTTTCACTTTTTCCAATTCCACTATCACCTGTAATTAAAATTCCACATCCATATATATCAACTAAAACTCCATGAACTCTAGTTTCAGGAGCAAGCCTTGTATCTAAATATCTCTTAAGTCTACTTATAACTCTAGTTGTTTCTTGTTCCGTCCTTAAAATCGTTCTATTATACACTTTTGCGTATTTAACTAAAGCTTCTGGTATTTCTAAACCACGAGTTACTATTATACACGGGGTAAATTTTTTTAAATACTCCTTAAATCTTTTATCACAAATATCTTTAGGTAAAGATTTCATATAGGACCATTCAGTCATTCCAATTAGCTGTATTCTTTCATTTGAAAAATGAGAATAATATCCTGCAAATTGAAGTCCTGGACGATTTAATTCTGTACTACTTATTTCAATTGCTGAATTTCCATACACAATTACCTCAAAACCAAATTTATCTATTAACTCATCTACTCTTACAGACATCTATTCAACTCCCTTTTTCTTATAATTCATAAGTTGTTTTTCAAAATTACCTTTAATTATTTTTACATACTGCTTTCTTAAACGTTCTTGTTCAAGCTTCTCCTGTTCAGTTAAACCATTTTCTTTAGATTTGTGATACAAAAAATTTATTCTATCTATCATTTTTTTCATATATAAACTGACCCTTTCAGATTAAATTTAATCATATTCTTTATTAAAGTATATAAAATTAAAATTTTTTCTTCAATGAAATGTTAAATTCAAAGCTATTTAGATAACTTTCTAAATAATTATTGACATCATACGAAATAAAAATATATAATCTATTTAGATAATTTTCTAAATACTGAGGTGAATATTTTGTGAGTTTAAAAGAAACCTTTAAAGCTCTTTCAGATCCAATTAGACGTGATATATTAATGCTTTTAAAAAAAGAAAAACTATCTGCAGGAGAAATTTGTGAAAATTTTAATTTAACCGGAGCTACAATATCATATCACTTATCAATTTTAAAAAAATCTAAATTAATTTTTGAATCAAAACATAAAAATTTTATTTATTATGAAATAAACACTTCTGTTTTTGAAGAAGTAATGTTATGGTTCTCTCAATTTGGAGGTAAAAATGAAAATAAATAAAACACTAGTAATATCGACAATTTTATGTATTATTCCAATGATTTTATCAATCTTCTTGTATAATAAACTTCCTGAAAAAATACCAACACACTTTAACATAAATGGTGAAGTAGATTCTTACGGCAGTAAACTTTTCGTTTATATTTTACTTCCTATAATACTTTGTATGGTAAACATACTTTTAAACATAATTTTAAACAATGACCCTAAAAAACAAAATCATAACGAAACACTTCTTACCATATGTAAATTTATAATTCCTTTAATGTCTTTAATATTTATTCCATCTTCTATTTTAATATCTTTAGGATTTAACATTAATATAGCCATCATAGCACCAATATTTATTTCAATCATATTTATTTTAATTGGTAATTACCTTCCAAAATGTAGACCAAATTACACAATGGGAATAAGACTTCCTTGGACTTTAAATAACGAAAATAATTGGATAAAAACACACAGACTTTCTGGTTTTTTATGGGTTATAAGTGGATTAATTCTTTTATTAACAACTTTAATAAACAAAAATTTATCATTTTATGTTTTAATAATCTCAATTATTTTAACCGTTATAATTCCTTGCATATATTCCTTTATTCTATACAAAAAATATAAAAGAACCTAGAAAAATATTTTTCTAGGTTCTTTTTTATCCGCAGAGACGCTAGCTTATAAACTTAAGACCTGTTCTCCAACAGGTGGGCAATCCGCATAATATATATTTGCCTACTCCGCTTACGAAAACTGGAAGCATGACAGCACTATTAATGTTGGAAATCCCTATTTAAAAATGTAGGTTAAGCATAAAAGCCCCACGTTTACTGCAGACAACTTCTTATCCGTATATAATTTTTTTATACTGTTTCTTTACTCTAAGAAATTCTTCCTCATCTTCTAAAAAATTATACTCAACATTTCCATCAACTAAATCTTCACGCACAACATAAGAATCTTCCGTTGAATCCTTATCGTCTCCAAGAATCAAATATTTTTTATCATCAATAAATATTTCCGCAATAACCTCAAAAGTTACTTTGTTTCCATCTTCATCTTTAAAATCCATATAGTATTTATCATTTTCACTATAATAACTCATTATAAATTTTATTCCTTCTAAAATATTTTCTTAATTACAAATTGCCTCAGCAATAAGTTTCTGTATTTCATTTAAATTTTTATCCCCTGAAAACTCTTTTATAATAGGTTCACTCATTCCACTAATCCAAAACTTAATTTCAGAATCATCATCAAAATGCCCACTAGTTTCAATAGAAAATCTACTTATACTTTTATAAGGAATCGAAAGAAATTCTTTTTTCTTGCCAGTTACTCCCTGCTTGTCTATAAAAATAACTCTTCCTGTAGTAAACAGAATCATATCCCTTACATAAGAAAACGCATATACAATTTCTTCACCTTCAAAAAGAATATCTTTTAATTTATCAGACACACCATCTACATCAACATTTGTTGCGTTTCCTATTAAAGTATTAAATATTCCCATTTTAAAAAGTCCTCTCAAAAAATTTAAAAAGCTTATCCAAGAATATCTTAGACAAGCTCTATTATATCAATTATTTGATTTATCTTCTAGGAGAAAATTACATATATTTTCTCCAATTTTTTGTTTTTGAAGACTTTTTAAAAGAGTTTCTCCATCTAAATCTAAATTTAAACTTTTTAAAAATTCATTAAAATCATTAAAAGTAGGCTTTCTATCATTTAAAATAATATCAAATCTACTATCATTTTTAAATTCATTTATATACTCATTTAAAATATTAAATCTTTTATAATTCATAATAGTAAGAGCTTTTATAATTAAAACAACTTGAGTTGAAGTTAAATTATTATCTATAACAAATTTATTAAAATCAAAGTTCAAATTCATTTCTCTATGAATTTCTTCTGTAATTGCCATTAAAAAATTGACTTTATTATCTAAAACTTCAATACTTGATACCATTTTAATAAGCCTCCATATATTTAAAATCCCAAATATAGTTTGTCTACAAAATCTAATTTTTATGTAAAAAAAATGGAACTAAATAGTTCCATTCTTATATTTGAGACAATATAATCTCATAATTTTTTATATCATTATTTAAAACACTTAATTCTTTACTAATTGCATCAATTAAATAATATTTTGTATCATCTCCACTTTTAGCTTCAAATTCAGACTTACGCATCTCTAGTTTAGTTATACTTTCTTTTGACTTAGAAATATTTTCTTCAACTACTTTCTTCAAAGTAATTTTCTGTTCACTTGTTAACACATCAAGTGTTACATTTTCTACACCTGCTAATTTTATATTATCAATTAAAACTTTATTGTTTTCATCTAAAGAAACTTTTACTCCAAAACCATTTTCATCTTGTAGAACATATCCAAAATAACTTGGAGTTTTACCAAGATCAGAATTTTTTACAACATACTCTGGATTATTTTCAAAATTTAATTTAAAATCTTTCAAACTTTCTACTTTTTCATTGATCTTCTTATCTATTTCCTTAATTCTTTCTTCCATTAATTCAAGACTAATTCTTGTATTTTTAACAGCTTGTTTTTCTAAATTTAGTAAAATAATTTCTTGGCTTAAACCATAAGCCTTAACTGATTCAATTTCTCTTTTTAATTGTTTAATTTGTTTCTCTTGCTCAACCTTAGCAATTTTTGAATTTTCTACAGCCTTAATTTCTTCTAATAAATTTCTAACTTTTAAGTTTTCAAACTCTAAATTCTTTTCAATAATTTCTGATAATTCACCTACAGAAACCTCAACATTTCCATCTACACTATAAGTCCCATCAGAATTAACACTGACTTTAAAAATTTTATTATAAGAATTTGTTGCATAAACTGCTGTTATTAAACTCTCAACTTCTTTAACATCTTGATTTGTACTATTTTCTTCTATTAATTCCATATCACAAAACATTTGCTTATAACTATCTTCACTAAAATTAGCTACACTATAATTTATCCATCCACCTAATTTATCTATCTTATCTTGTAATTCTTTTACCCTTTTATTTATTTCCTCTTCAGCCATCTTAGTTTTCTTTAAAGTTTCTTGCTCTTGTTTTAAATCTGAAATTTTAGTTTGAACATAATAAATATCTTGTCTCAATAATGTTGCTGGTCCATACTCAAGAGTTTCAGGATAATTTTCATATTTCTTAGGATCCTTCTCATAATCATCTAAAATATTTTTAATATCTGTTAAAGCTCTTGTTTTATCACTTTCACTTAAATTTCCTGAATTTATCCTACTAATCTCTTTTGCAACAACTTTAAGAACTGATGGATTCACATTAGATAAATCATATTTCTTACCTAAAATTTCAATACCATCACTTACTTTTAAATTATTTATTTCTTCATCGCTAATAACACATTCATATCCATCATTACTTTTTACATTCATAGCTTTAACTGGAGCTATAACAGCTAATCCCAACAACGTTCCTGCTAAAATTGAAGATAATATTTTCTTTCTGCTCATAAAAACCTCGCATCCAAATTTTAATTATTTTGTAATAAAGACTACATTTATTTCTAAAAAGTTTCAAAATTTAAATTTTAATATTATTTTCCCTTACATAATAAAACAGATATTGTTGAGCAAATCCACTTAAATCCTTAAATAAATTTCTTCCAAAATCACGAATTTTTTTCAAAGAAGTATCAGGGGCAACGTAAAATTTCATCATAGCACGTTTAACCCATACATCAACTGGAAAAGCTGAATATTTCTTCATTGAAAAAAGCATTATACAATCTGAAACTTTTGAACCAATTCCAGGAAATTTTTGTAATTCCTTATGACATTCATCATCTGACAAAGACATTATTTGTTCAATATCATTACATTCATTGAGCATTTTTATAGTATTGAATAAATATTTATCTCTAAATCCTACAGAACAAGCCTTAAATTCTTCTTGAGTAACAGAAGATAAATTCTCTAATGTAGGGAAAAAATAATATTTATCTCCTTTATAAGATGTACATTCTCCAAACTTTTCACTAATATTATTAATAGCTTTTTTTATCATTGGAATTCTATTATTTGATGAAATAATAAAAGAAATAATCATTTCAAAAGGATCTTGATTAAGCATTCTAAGACCATCTCCAAACTCTATAGCCTTTACTAAATACTCATCTTTTTTAAGAGACATTTTTAAAGAGTTATAATCTCTTTCTAAATCAAAATATTCTATCCAAATATTTTCAAAATCCTCTATATTAGAATTATGTATTATTAAATCTTCACCTTGTAGTTCAAGCTCTATAACTCTATTTTTTGCAACAATTATATAAGTACCTATATCTGTTTTCTGCCATCTAAAACATTGACCATTTTCAAAAATATGTGGAAGTACAAAATTTTTTATCTTTTTTACAACAACCTTATTATCAACATAACTATAATTTTTAAAATCCATATAAACTCCTAATCTTTATCATTTATAAAATAAACCAAAGTAAATAAACTATCATTTAAATTAACATTTTCTACCGAAGTTTCTTCAGTTGAACTTAAATCAACAGTGGCAAAATTCCATATTCCTTTAACTCTATCTTTCAAAATATTATACACAGAATTAGTTTGAATTTCCGGAACACATAATATAGCAATATCAACGCTATGAGTTTCTACATAATTATCTAAACTATCAACATCTAAAACTTCAATACCACGAAAAGAAACTCCAATAAGTTTAGGATTAATATCAAATATAGCTTCTATATCAAATCCAATATCTAAAAACTTCGAGTAATTCATTATTGCTTGTCCTATATTACCCGCACCAACAATAATACAAGAATATTTTTTATTTAAACCTAAAATTTCTTTAATTTTTGCATAAAGATCTTTAACTTTATATCCATATCCATGTTGTCCAAAATCACCAAAACAATTAAAATCTTGTCTAACCTGAGAAGCTGTAGAACCTAGCTTAACAGCTAACTCTTTTGATGAAACTCTCTCGACTTCACGTTTCATAAAAGATTCTAAAACCCTTAAATATCTTGGTAACCTTTTTATTACAACTTTAGAGATACTGCTAGACATTAACGTAATCCCCCTTAAGTAATTAAGCTAACTAATTTTTTAACAAACTTTTTAAAAAGCAGTTATTTAATTTTACTCTATTTTAACAAAAAAATAAAATACATAATTAAAAATATACTTACATATTGTAAAATTTACAAACAAATTCTTTATAATTTACGTTTAAATCATTGCCATAAATATACTTAACATCATAAGTTTCACCAATACTTTTAAAAAAATCTATAACATCATTACTTAAAATTTTTGTAGTAAAAATAAATACATCTTTAACTCCTTTACTTTCACATATTCCTATAACTTTACGTGCATCATTAATGGTAAATTTTTCACAACTTTTATTATCACAATACAATAACCTATAAATATTCCCATCCTTTAAATAGATATCATCATTTTTAAAATCAAACTCATATTTATAACTTCTTTCAAAAAATTCTAAAATAAAATCAACAAATTCTCTTTTAGAAAACTCCACAATTTTATCTGAAATACAATTTTTATATTTTAATACATTAAATATTTTAATAGCATTATCTACAATATTCACTATCAATGGTAACAATATTATTATACACATAAATACAACAAATTTTGAAAAACTAGGCATAATTAATAACCTCCTCTTCAAATTTTTCATTTCTCTTACGTGCAAATTTAATTATTTCATAGCCATCAATTAATTCTATTTCATATTTATCAGAATTCTTATTTAAATTTTCTATAAATTCAAGTGCTTCTTTCTCAATAAAAGAATTAGTAAATATTATTCCTTTTCTGATATTATCTTTTATCATAAAATTTAACAAATCTAATACTTCATCATATGTTACATCTTCAAATTCACCTGATTCTAAAATTTCCTTCAATATACAAGATACATAAACTTGATTACCTTCATTTATAAACTTTATATCAACAATTTCTCTTCCTGTAATATCTTGTATGTAAACCTCTTTTGAAAGTTTTTTTTCAATTATGATATATCTACAAAGAGTCAAATAATAGTCCATACCAAATTCTAACAAATCTTTTCTACTTATAATAGAATTTGACATGCTATTTAATTTAAGTTTAATTTCTAAATGCTTTTTAACTGCTAATAAAATCTTATTTAATACAATAAGGAAAATTATTGATAAAAAAATTTTGAATATATACATTAAATTTTCCCCCAACAATATTTTTAGTTTTTAAAATTGTTTCTAAAATTTAAATTTTTATACAAAATAAGGTAGAGATTTAATATCTCTACCTTATTTTATTTATTAAATTTTTTATACTAATTTCTATAGACTCTCCTTCAAAAATATAAGAGCCAACAACTATATCCCTTACTCCAATATTATATACTTTATCTATAGTATCTATATTTATTCCACCATCTACTTGTATAATTTTATTTTTAATATTCTTCTTATAAAGTAATTCATTCAAATCTTCTATTTTACTAACCATAGAATGTATGAATTTTTGACCTCCAAATCCAGGATTTACTGTCATTACTAATATTTTATCAACTATATCCAAAACATTTTCAGTGTCTTTTATAGATGTTCCTGGATTTAATGCAACTCCACAATCTATATTCTTAGATTTTATATATTCAATAGTTCTATGAATATGAGTGCAAGCCTCAACATGAACTGTTAAACAATCAACACCTGAATTTACAAAACTATCTATGAGCCTAATAGGTTCATTCACCATTAAATGACAATCAAAATAAAATTTGCTAATTTTCCTTAAACAACCTATTTGTCCTGGTCCAAATGTTATATTAGGAACAAAATTACCATCCATAACATCAATATGAATTTTTTTTATATTATTTCTCTCAAGCTCTAAAAAATCACTTTCTAAATTTGCAAAATTAGCAGATAAAATAGACGGATTTAATATGTTTTCCATTTTTTCCTCCATTAAATGTTTTAAAATTTATTTATTATTTTCCAATTAAATATTCAAATTGTTTATATTGTATCATTTGTTCTATAATGTAATCTCTAACTTCATCATCTGTATCTTCTAAAATTCTCTCACTATATTTATTTTTCCAGTAATTCAAAGTATCTTCATCAATTGATCTTCTAAATACTACTTTGTGTAGAACCTCTATAAAAGAATCTAGACCTTTATTAACTTCTGAAAATTCATCACTCATAACTATATTTCTTATGAAATCATTAATAACATCAGCTTCTCTTTGTAACTTAAAATACCACTCATTAAACTCCTCTTCTTCAACATCTCTTTTAAGAGCTAATTTGTACGTAGTGCATATATATTCAGAAATAACATCTCCAGCTTCAACAACAAAATCTTCCAATAAATAAAGTTTATTTCCACTTATATATTCTAGATTCAACACAAGACCGGAATATAATTTTCCCACTATAAGACCTGTTATTTCAACAAAACGATCATTAATTATAACATCTATTATAGGAAACTCTAATATATTTCCTCTAAATAAATTATCTGTAGAAACTCTAACACATGTTCTCAATTTAGAATCAACTTTTATATTTTCAACTTTTAAAGTTGGTAATTTTTTTGTATCTATCTTTAATTTTTCTTGCTCCTGGGAATCCTTATATGCTTTATTAGAAAATACATATATATGATCAGACATTATATCTCTCCTAAATATTAATAATTATTTAAATAAAATCACTAAATTGTTCCTTATTTTTTAATAATTCAAACAAATATTTAACTTCTTGTTCTTTTGTCTTATTCATTATTAATATTACATCTCCAGTATTAACAACAATTAAATCTTTAACTCCAAAAGTTATAACTAAATTGTCATTGCCAAAAACTAAACAATTTTCACTATCTTCAGATAAAACGTTTCCTTTAATAAAATTCTTACCATCTTTCTTTAAAGTTCTAATAAGAGAAGTAAAACTTCCTATATCATCCCAATAAAAATCTCCAGAAATAACATATGCTTTTCTAGTCTTTTGCATAATTCCAAAATCTATAGATATTCCTTCTAATTGATTATAAATTTTATTTATAACAATTTCCTCATCTTTTTCACCTATACTTTTATAAATATCAATCATGCCCTTATATATTTTAGGCAAATATTTTTCTAATTCTCTTAAATAAACATCTGCTCTAAAACAAAAAATTCCACTATTCCAAAAATAACTACCATTTAAAATAAAATCCTTAGCAATTTCATAACTTGGTTTTTCAATAAATCTTTCAACTTTATATACACATAAATCTGAAAATTCAATTCCACAATTTATTAATTTTCCAGTTTGTATATATCCATACCCAGTTTGTGGATTTTTAGGTTTAATCCCTATTGTTATAAGACCCCTTTTTTTATTTGAAATATCTATGGCACAATTCAAAATATTATAAAAAAGGTTTGATACCTCTATATAATGATCAGATGGGAAAATCAAAATAATTGCATCTTTATCTTTTTTTAAAAGCTTTATTGCAGCAAGTGCAATGCACACAGCGGTTTCTTTATTTGATGGTTCCACTATTATATTACTTTCAGATATAAATTTTTTTGATTCTACAGCTACTTGACTTTTATATTCTTTATTTGTTATGATATATAAATTTTCATTATCAATAATATTAGAAATTCTACAAAGCGTATTATGCAAAAGAGTTTTATTATTTATTATATCAAGAAATTGTTTAGGTCTATTTACTCTGGATAAAGGATATAACCTTGATCCTTTACCACCTGCTAAAACCAAACCATAAGTCATATAGATCAACCTTAATAAATTATAATCACATTATAATATGATAATTTTATTTACTAATTGATTAAAATACAGAAAATTTTTCAAGTGGACTTATTAAAACAAACGCTTTTCCTATTATTGATTCTTTTGAAACAAACTTGTCCTTCCAAAATCTAGAATCAAAAGAATTATCAATATTATCTCCTATAACGAAATATGCTTCATTTGGCACAACAATTTCTTCATTTAGTTCTATAACATCATATTTATATTCAATATCTAAGTTAAGATTACTATTTTCTACAACATATTCATCATTAACCATTACATTAAAATCCTCATCTAAATGTATAACATCACCTGGAACTCCTACAACTCTTTTAACAAGCACCTTTCCTAGTTCTTCAGAATAAAAAACAATTATATCATCTCTCTTTATATTATAATTATCATCTATTTTTGAAACTATAACTTTATCTCCCTTTTCAATAGTAGGAGCCATTGAATTAGAACTCACAGATACATAAAACATAGAGTTTATAAAATTAAATGCTAAAAAAATAGGTAACACTATAAAAAACAATATCCAAACAAATGTATAAATTAAAGTTTTAGTTTTTAAAATTTTTTTAGTATATTTTCTATTATTTTTCACTCTTGAATTTACGTTAATTTTTGTATATGCCACTACATTACAATCCCTTCTTTCTCTAAGTAATTTTAATTATACATTTTAATTTGTAAAATTCCTATTTAAATTTTATAAACAAAAAAATTAAAGCCACTTAACAAAGTGGCTTTAATTTTTAGCTATTTCTTTCGGCAATCATATTTTTAACTTTCATAAGTCTCGTTAATGCTCCTCTTTCATTTTCGTCAAGTTTCATTCTTATATATTTGATAGTTTCTTTCAAATCTGGAATTGTCCTATATTCTAAAGCATTAACCCTTCTTCTAGTTTTTTCAATTTCATCTGCCATAAGTTGTGTAGATTTTTCAACTTCCGCAAGCTCTAAAAGTTCAGAAAAAACCATTCTAAAATTTGTAATAGCTAAATCTAATTCTGAATTAGTATTAAAAAAACCATAAGAAAACTTATCATTTTCCTCTGAGATTCCACTAAATTTAAACACAGGAACTTTAACACTCATAACATTTTTAATACTAACATCAAGAGCTATTTTATTTGTAGGATAAAATATTGCTTCTTCAAGAAATTCACTACCTAAAACAGCTTTTGCCATAACAAAATCTTTAAAAGATTTAGAAAGCTTTTCTTCAACTTTTTTTCTAAGCTCATTATTATATTTAACAAGTGTTATAAATTGTCTCATAAGTTCATCTTGCTTATCTTTTAAAAGCTTATGTCCTCTAGTAGCAACAACTAATCTTTTCTTTAATTTACTGAGCTCCATTCGTGTTGGGTTAACATTTAATTTTCCCATAATAACTCATCCCCAAGCCTAATCTATTTTAAAATATTTTTCTAAATATTCATCTCTAATTCTCTTAAGCTCAGTTTTAGGAAGAATTCTTAAAAGTTCCCAACCAAGTTCTAAAGTTTCTTCAATACTTCTGTTAGTATTAAATCCTTGATTTAAATATCTTTCTTCAAAAGCTTCAGCAAATTTTGAATATTTTAAATCTGTTTCAGATAACGCAGACTCTCCAAGAATAGATGATAATTCTTTTGCTTGTTTACCTTGAGAATAAGCTGCAAATAACTGATTCATAGTATCCGCATGATCTTCCCTAGTCTTGTTTTTACCAATACCCTTATCTTTAAGTCTAGAAAGTGATGGTAAAACATCTATTGGTGGCAACACACCTTTTTTAAATAATTCTCTAGACAAAATTATTTGACCTTCTGTAATATATCCTGTCAAATCTGGAATTGGATGAGTTTTATCATCTTCAGGCATTGTTAAAATTGGAATTTGAGTAATTGAACCTTCTTTACCTTTTAATCTTCCTGCTCTTTCATACAAAGTAGATAAATCAGTATACAAATATCCTGGATATCCTCGTCTACCAGGAACCTCTTTTCTTGCTGCAGATACTTCTCTTAACGCTTCAGCATAATTAGTCATATCAGTCATTATAACTAATACATGCATTCCTTTGTCATAAGCTAAATATTCAGCACATGTCAGAACCATCCTTGGAGTTGCAATTCTTTCAATCGCAGGATCATTAGCAAGATTCATAAATAAAACTGATTTATCAATTGCTCCAGTTCTAGTAAAATCATCTATAAAAAATTGCGCTTCCTCAAATGTTATTCCCATAGCTCCAAATACTACGGCAAACTTTGAATCAGAGTTTAAAACCTTAGCCTGACGTGCAATTTGAGCTGCAAGCTCAGCATGTGGAAGTCCTGATGCAGAAAATACAGGTAATTTTTGCCCTCTAACAAGAGTATTTAAATGATCAATCGCAGATATACCTGTTTGAATAAACTCTGATGGATAGTCTCTTGCAACCGGATTTATAGCTATACCATTTATATCTCGCTTGAATTCAGGTATTATTTGAGGACCATTATCTTTGGGTCTACCCATACCATCAAAAATTCTTCCAACCATATCTTCAGAAACACCTAATTGGAGAGGTTTTGCTAAAAATTTACATTTAGTAGTTACTGGTGATATTCCACTTGACCCTTCAAATATTTGAACCATTGCTTTTGATCCATTAACTTCTAAAACTTTACCTCTACGATTTTCTCCATTTCCAAGCTCAATATCAACTAACTCATCATATTTAACACCCGATACACCTTCAACCATCATAAGAGGTCCAACAACTTCTTTTACCGTTTGATACTCTTTAATCACCTGTTACACCCTCCTCTTGTATTAATTTTTCAATATCAGATTGTA
This sequence comes from Candidatus Arthromitus sp. SFB-turkey, assembly GCF_001655775.1. Taxonomy (GTDB): domain Bacteria; phylum Bacillota; class Clostridia; order Clostridiales; family Clostridiaceae; genus Dwaynesavagella; species Dwaynesavagella gallinarum. The sequence continues at coordinate 56,475 of NZ_LXFF01000033.1, read as the reverse complement.
ATTCTTTTAATATATCATCCATCTTACTTAATTCTTTTTCTGGAATATACTTGGATCTAGCTATTTTATCCCTAATTGGAAGATTTAAAATTTTTTCTAAATAAACCCCTGCATTTAATGCTCTTTCTGCTTCAGACTTAAACTTTAAAATTAAAAATATCATCTTATATTGCTTTTCCATAGAAGAAAATGTATCAATTTCATGAAATCCATTTTGCTGAAGATAATCTTCCCTAATAGATTTAGAAACTTCTAACTTTAATCTATCTTTATCTGATAAAGCGTCAATACCAACAAGTCTAACAACTTCTTCAAGATGTGATTCTTCTTGCAAAAGACTTATAGCTTCCAATCTCATGTTGTTCCAATTACTATAATTCCCAGATTTTTCTAGAGAGTTACCAACAGTATCTGCATATAAAGAATATGAATTTAACCAATTTATTGAAGGAAAATGCCTTTTATAAGCAAGTTGTGCATCCAATCCCCAAAACACTTTAACAATTCTTAATGTAGCCTGTGTTACTGGTTCAGATAAATCTCCTCCTGGAGGTGAAACTGCTCCAATAGCTGTAATAGCTCCTATTCTTTCTTCTTTACCAAAACATACAACTTTACCAGCTCTTTCATAAAATTCCGCAAGTCTAGAACCTAAATAAGCTGGATATCCCTCATCACCAGGCATTTCTTCTAAACGCCCTGACATTTCTCTTAAAGCTTCTGCCCATCTTGAAGTTGAATCAGCCATTATAGAAACCGAATATCCCATATCTCTAAAATACTCAGCTATAGTTATACCCGTATATATACATGATTCTCTAGCTGCAACAGGCATATTAGATGTGTTAGCTATCAAAACCGTTCTCTTCATAAGACTTTGACCTGTTTTAGGATCAATAAGCTCAGGAAATTCCATTAAAACATCCGTCATTTCATTTCCTCTCTCACCACATCCAACATATACAACGATTTCTGAATCTCCCCACTTAGCTATCTGATGTTGTACAACAGTTTTCCCTGCACCAAAAGGACCAGGAACAGACGCAGTTCCTCCTTTACTAACTGGAAAAAAAGTATCTATAACTCTTTGACCTGTTATCATTGGTTCTTCAGGTCTCAATTTTCTTAGATATGGTCTACCTTTTCTTACAGGCCACTTTTGCATCATTGAAATAGATTTATCTCCATCTGGAGTTTGGATCACACAAACTATTTCAACAACATTAAAACTTCCTGTTTTTATTTCTTTTACAATACCCTCTATACCATAAGGAACCATTATTTTATGTAAAACAACTGGTGTTTCCTGAACAGTACCTATAACATCACCAAAAGAAACCTTATCTCCAACATTTACTAATTGTTTAAATTCCCAAATCTTATCTCTATCTAAAGAGTATACCTCTACTCCTCTCTCTAAAAAACTAGAATTAGAAGCTTTCATGTATCTCTCTAAAGGCCTTTGTATACCATCAAACATTGATTCAATTAATCCAGGTCCAAGCTCAACACTCAAAGGTTCTCCTGTAGAAATCACCTCATCTCCAGGTCCAATACCTGAAGTTTCCTCATAAACTTGAATAGAAACATGTTCACCTCTAATTTCAATTACTTCACCAATTAATTTTTTTTCTCCAACCTTTACAACATCATATACTTTAACTTTATCAAGACCTTCAGCAACAACCAAAGGTCCTGCAACTTTAACTATCCTACCAGTTTTCAAATATTTCTACTCCTTTCTTATAAAATATTAACTCCAACGGCTTTCTCAACATTATCATTTACTTTTTTAATACCAATTCCTAAACTTCCTTTACTACTAGGTATTAAAACTACTGATGGAATATATTTTTTTTGATATTTATCAATTACATCCATTATTTGTTGAACTATATTCTCAGTAACAAATATAACTGCATAATTTTTCAATGCTAATTTATCAATTATTTTCTTTGCATCTTCTCCACGTTCACATGGAAAAATTTCCAATCCTAATGATTTAAAAATAAATATAGAATCTTTATCTCCCACAATTCCAACTTTATACATAATTTTTTCTCAGCCTCCTCTTTATAGAGTCTGAATCAACATTATTAATTTTGCCAACCAAAACAATTCTAATATTCTTGATTTCATTTTCTTTAGCGTTAATATATCCAATGATAGGTGCCAACCCTGTAGTTATTATTTTAGCATTTTTCAAATATTCCATTAAATAATCATCCAATTCTTTATCTAAAATATTTAAATCATCATTATTCACATAATTTTCAAGTCCTTCTTTAACGTATTTGTACATGTTTGTCATTGAAAATCTATTTAATATATTTTCTTTAGGTTCTGAAAAAATCATTTTCAAATTACTTAATGCTATATTCCCACCTGAAACAATAACATCATCAAATAACGCTCTATTTAAATTCAAATTTTTAATTCTAAATAAAGTTTTTACATTAAACACATCAATTAAAATCTGGATATATTTTGTTAAAAAATCACTACTTATATTTTTAGATTCTTTTAACAACTCTCCAAACATTATTTTATCAATTAAAATATCTATCCTTTGAGGATCTTTATTTTCTTCAAAATCCTTCAAAGTTTTCTTTACTAAATCTCCTATTTCATCAGGAAGAGAAGAATAATTTTCTGTTTCGATAGCAGTATATATAAATTCATTATCAAAATCTTCTATATTAAAGAGAATATCACCTAAATCAACATTTAATAATTTAGCTTTTAACATTAACTTAATATTGTTATACTTATATTTCTTTAAAAATATATTAATTAGCTCTTTATTATCAAATATATCTTTTAAACTCTTAAATAATCTCCCAAATTCTAAAGACAAAACCTGTTCATAATTATAAATGTTTATATCATCTGATATATTTTCTCCATAAACAGTTTCTGATAAAAATTTAAGTACTTCATCTATGTTTTCTAAATCTAACATTCTATTGAATTTTACATTATCTATCAATCGTTTTTCATAAACACGAATCTTAGGTATAATATCCAAATATAACTTTTCAACCATAAAATACCTCCTAATTAAAAAGAAGGTTTGATACTTCAAATTCAATTTCATCTCTAATAGAATCAACTAAGACTTCAAATGAATAATTTATAAAAACTCCATCTTTTTCTAAAATAAAACCACCTTTTAAATTATCAGATGGTTTTACTTCTAAAATTTTTAAATCATCACTAACTTTGCTATTTAAGTCAACCAATAGTTCTGGAATAATATCTGAATAATCACTAGATATCAACAATCCATATTCTCCATTTAACTTTAAATTATTTAAAGTACGCACCAAATAACTTTTAAATTCATCTTTATCTAAATTTAAAAGCTGACTTAACGATTTATCAAAAATTTCATCCAAAACTTTTCTTTTAGCATCAAGTCTATTATTTCTAATTTTAAGCTCACATTTAGAGATCATCTTTTCCCTTAACTCTTTACCTTCTACACGAGCTCTATTAAGAATTTTTTCTTTATAATCATTTGCCTCTTCAATTTTATTTAGAACTATTTTTTCTGATTCCTCTTTAGCTTTATCAACAATATCTCGTTTTTTTAACTCAGCATCACTTATAATTTTATCTACTAAATTTTTAAAATCTGACACTCTTAAATCACTCCAAACTATTTAAAGAATAGAACCATGAACAATGAAGCAACAAAACCTAAAACAGCATATGTTTCAACAAGTGTTGCATAAATTACACCTTTAGTAGTATGTTTTGGATTCTTTGCTAAAATTTGTATTGCTGCAGCTGAAACCTTTCCTTGTGCTATTCCTGAAAACAATCCTGTTAAAGCTATTGGTAATCCTGCCATAAAAAATTGAAACCCTTGCATTACTTGTGGAAATTGACCATCAAAAACACCTGAATCTAAAAATATTAAAAGCCCAATAACAAAACCAAATAAACCTTGAGTTCCAGGTAAAGCTGTTAATAAAATTGTTTGACCAAATTTTTCTGGTTCCTCTGATAAAAGTCCTGCTGAAGCCTGACCTGCTATAGATACTCCCTTAGCTGATCCTACTCCTGATAATCCAACTGCTAAAGCCGCTCCTAATAATGCTAACATTAAACCACCATATTGTACTAAAAATTCTGAAAAAGTCATTTTAAAAATTCCTCCTAAAATCTTTTTATTTTTTTATTCTTATATACTTATCTGTATATTTTAAAGGCATAAATTTACGCCCTCCTCCAGTATAGAATTTTCCAAAAAACTCTAAATACTGTAATCTTGCTGAATGAACATAAGTTCCCAAGGCGTTTATACCTAAATTAAACAAATGTAATGGTATAAGCATAAGTGGGGTTATAACTAAATTAAATGGAAATGGTATTAATCCTCCCATTATATTAAAGGCATTTGCTATAAATCCTGATGCAAGACCTAAAGCTAACAAACGAGAATAAGAAATTATATCTCCGATATAACCAGTAACTCCATAAACTCCATAAACTCCTCCACCAATTTTACCAACAATACTTTCAGATTCACGACCTTGAGTAAATAGAAGTATTAGTACTCCTATAACAATTAACCAAGTAGCAATAGAAGAATTAAACACCGTTATAATTCCTTGAAGTGCAAATACTAATACACCAGACAATATAAGCAACCAAGAAACAACGTCATATATTACATCAATCTTCTTGCCATTTTTAAAATAAACAACCGCTTTCATAATTAAACCTAAAATTAAGTGAACAAATCCAAAAGCTATTGAAATAATAAAAATTGTCATAATATCAGTGTTAACATCAAGTACTACTGGAACATCTATTTTGAAATATCTTTGAATTAAATCTCCAAAATACGCCCCATATAATATTCCCCAAATTATAGTAGAAATACCCGTAAATATAAACAATCTATACGAATTTTTCTTCTCAACAGTTTTAGACTTAACATATAAAAAAGCCGATAATATTGTTATTACAAGCCCATATCCCGCATCTGCCAACATCATACCAAAAAATATTATAAAAAATATTGATATAATTGGCGTTGGATCTATCTCTTTATAAGTCGGGTAACTATACATTTCAAGAACACTCTCAAATGGAGAAGCTATTGAGCCATTTGAAAGTTTTATTGGTACATCATTAGAATTTTCCAATTCAATATCCTTAAATTCCAAATAAAAATTCGAATTAACAACCTTAGTTAAACATTTTTTAAAATCATCAACATTATTTTCTTCAACATAACCTTCACAAATAAGGAAAGAATCACTCTCTAAAAACTTTTGAGAAGCTTTCCCCTTAGCTACATTAGAATTAAAATATTCATAAGCAAATTGTAAATCAACATATTTAGATTCATAACTTTTAATCTTATCTATTAATTTATCTTTTTCTCTTAAAATAAAGCTTTTTTTATTCTCTAAAGTCTTCAAATAATCTGAAACCTTTTCCTCATAAGAAAATACTTGAAAATTAAATCCCTTAAATCTTAAAAACTCAAAAACCTCTTGTTTTATATCATTGTGAACAATTATAACAAAAAAGGATTCTTGCTGCGTAGAATTAAACATTTGCACACTAGACAATTTAAATTCATTATCAAACTTATTAACTATTTCTTGCTCAAACTGTTTAGAAATACTTCCAAAAATACAAGTAGTATATCTTAAATTGTTATAATCTTTAATTTCACCTTCTAAATTTTCCCAATTTTTATTCGATTCTATATCAGAAATACATTTTAAATATTCTGAATCAAGAGATGAGATTTTTGAATTTATATTTTTAAATTCATCATATATATTTTCCCACGAATTTGAATTAATACTTTTTTTAAGGTCCTCATAGTTTATCTCTATTTTATCATCAGTCAAAGACTTAATTATAGGTTGTTTAGTCACATAGGGTCTTAATACTTCCAAACAATATTTTAATTTATTTAAACTTTGTTCATTAAAAATATCTTTCTCATCTAATTCTAAATATTTAAACTTTTCTAAAGCTTTAACGATATTTTCATTTTTACTATCAATTTCATCATTTACATATCTTTCAAAATTTCTAAATTCTAGTCCACCAAAAGCTTGAAGTTCATCTAAAATTTTTAATTTATCCTTTTTCAAAAAATACAAGGAAAACTCTTTCATTTTAACTATTGCCATACATTAACAATCCCCTCAACCACCTTTTTAATAGCTAAATTTTTTCTTTCATTAGAAATATCAAAAATTTCAGAAATACTTGTCTCAGATTTTTTTTCTAAAGAACTTACATACTCATTTGCTTCTTTTTCACAATCTAAAATTATTTTTTTATATTGTTCATCTGCTAAATTGACTATATTTTCATACTCTGCATTAGCCTTAATAAGTGCTTCGTTAAAAATTTTTTTACTCTCTTCTTTTGAACTATCTAAAATAATTTTTGCTTTTTCTTCTGCTTTTTTTATTTCTTCTATTATACTAACATTCATTAAACTATCACCCCAATTTTATAAATTAATATTTAATTTTAAATAAAAATATACAATAATTTTAGTTATTTTTTTATACAATACGCTATTAAAAATTAGATTATTTTTTTTAAAAATTAACTAAAATAATTCCATATAATTAAGTAATTATACAATACACAAAATAAAAACACAAATCTAATTCAACATTTATTATAACCTATAAAATAAAAGATATCCTAAATTCAAGTTAAATTTAGGATATCTTTTATAACAATTTATAACAATCAAAAATTTATATAGTTCCAAGTATTTTTTCATATATATCTACTAAAAAACCAGCGCTTGTTTCATGAGCTTGTCGTATTATTTTAGATGCTATATTCATATACCTCTCTTCTCTATCAAAAACTTGTTGATTTTCTTTATTAACCTTTTGGGAAAACTTAATATTTTTTATGATATAATCCTCTACATTTTCAAACCTTTTAATTCCAGTTTCAACTTGAAAATTACCCTCATCATATATTTTTGATATAATCCAAAGTTCAAAACTTCTATGCTCTTTAAATAAATCACCACTACCATGTTGAGGAACCGTTGAATCCTGAATAAGATGTAGACAAACACCTATATAAAACATACATTTGTCAATACAACCTTTTTCTAAATAAAACATAGCTGTTCTATAATATTTTTTAAATTCATTTAAAAGATTAGAAAATCCATAAAGTCCTTTTAGGGTCTCTATATTATAAAAGTGATTGCTACTCTTACAATCTAAATCTGCCCAAACAACTCCATCATTTATATGATCTATATATTTTTTCATAAATATACTAACATCATACAAACTTTCATTATTTAAAATTTTTATAACATTCCCATTTATAAATTTATGTGTCACACAATGTGTCTTCATCAATAATTTTTTAATAGGATTTATTATTACCATTATCTTTTTTACAGCTTTTCCATATGTTAACTCTACTCTTCCCATTTATCTCTCCTCTTTTTAAATTTATAACATAAAATCTAAACAATATATTTTCATAGTATCTATACTTCAAATGTATAAATAATTTCAATAAACTTTATTGATAATAATTATTAAAATTATAACAAATAATACCAAATATCTCAATTCTATATTATATATTGAATCTCCATATTAAAATAATTTTTAAAAAATAAATCATTAAATACCAAACAAAAATTTACTATACCCCTATATGCTTTCCCTAAAATATGTTTTATATTTAATTTATTTTTATATTATTTATTACGAATCGTAACACTAAAACATTAATAAAAATTATTAGGAATAAAATTTTTTATTTCGGAATAACTTTAAATATAAAATTCAAGAAGGAGGGAAAATTTTGGAAAAAGAAAATTTTTATAAGAAATCTTTTATACTGAGTTCATCAAATATATTAACAGGAATACTTGGATTTACTTTTTCAATAATTCTTTCAAAAGAATTAGGGGCTGAGGCTCTAGGATTATATGGATTACTTATGCCTATATATAATCTTTTTATTTGCCTAATGTGTGGTGGAATATTGACATCTATTTCAAAACTTACAGCAATTTATTTCGATAACAAATATTTTAATAAAGTAAATTTAACCATAAAAACATCTATGATTTTTACTTTAATTTGGTCTCTAATAATCGCAATAATTGTATATACACTAGCTCCTATAATAGCGCAAATAATAATAAAAGATACTCGTATAATAACTGCAATTAAAATAATTTGTCCCGCTATGATATTTATATCAATATCGAATATTTTAAAAGGATATTTCTATGGTACATCTCAAATAAATGTACCTTCTATAATTGACATATTAGAAAAATTTATTAGAATTATAGTTCTAATAATGGTAATAAAGTTTTTTAACTTTAAAACAGTAGAATCAACAGTTACTGCTGCATACATATCTATCTGCCTAGGTGAATTCTTAAGCTATGTTTTCTTGTACTCTTACTACAAAAAAGTTAAATGCAAATATAACGATAAAACACCTGTTAACGTAAGTAAAAGAAGTCTTTTAGCGGATATGTTAAAAATAGCATTTCCTCTTTGCATAAATGGTCTAATAACAACATTTTTATCAACTCTTACAACTCTTATAATTCCAAGAAGACTTTTAAAAGCAGGATTTAATTACTCTCAAGCTCTTTCAATAATGGGAAAATTTAATGGAATGGCTTTAAACATAGTATTATTTCCTATAATTATTATAAGTTCAATCTCAACCTTACTAATTCCTGATCTATCAAAATCTATGAGCAAAAACAAATTAAATACAGCTGAAAAAAGGATACGTGAGGTTATAAAAATTTCATTCATTCTTGGTCTTGCAACCATGGTAATATGTTTTGTAATACCAAATGAATTATCATATATGTTTTTTAAAAGAACAGATTTAGGCTCATATATATGGTTTGCTAGTTTAATAACACCAATGTTTTTCATATCACTTACAACATATAGTATTTTAAATGGATTAGGTAAACAAAATAAAATTTTAATTAATTCATTAATCTGCTCATTTGTAGAAATAATAATTATATATGTTCTTGCTGGATTTTCTCAAATAAATATATTAAGCTATGCAATTGCTATAATGGTAGATTCTTCTCTATCTGTAATACTAAATTTAAGAGAAATAAAAAAATGTGTAAAAATTCAATCTGAAATTCCAAAATATATAATTTACATACTCTTAAGTATTTTAATGGTTCTTGTTCTATTTTTAATTAAATCATATATACCACCTAAATTCGAATTATTTAAAAACATATTAATAATTTTTTCAGGCTTTAGTGTATTTGGAATAACAATTATACGAGACATTCGAAGAAGACCATTTTCATTTAGATAAAAAAATGAGTAAATTCTATTACTTAAAGAATTTACTCATTATTTTTTTTGGTATCCTATTTACAATTGCATTTGGCATAAAATCCAAATCACTTTTCTTAATATATTTTAAAACTACAATTAATAAAAAATACGCAGAACATCCTAAAACTACTGAGAATATAAAAGATATATATATTCCAATAGATAAACTATTAAATACAGCATTAAAAAAATTATACGAGAATAAAACAATAATACCCATAAAAACAGACGCTAATATTGGTTTTAACATACTTGAAAACATTTTACTTCGAAATCCAGTATATTTTTTTATAAGGATATCATTTATAATCATAGGAATAAAAAATCCCAAAATACTTCCAATAACTGCTCCATTTATATTTATAAAATTAATTCCTACAAAAAAATAATTACTCAAAAGTTTTATTATAACTCCCAAAAATAAGCTTAAAAACACTGAATAAAATTTGTTTACACCTTGCAAAATAGTTGTTTGTATTTGAACAACAGACATAAATATAACAAGAGTAGAACCATAAAGCATTAATCTATATCCATCACTATACTCTTGTGAAAATAAAATAGAATATATTGGTTTACTTAAAATAGATAATCCTACACATGCTGGTATTGATATTAAAAAACTTATTTTAAGAGCAAATCTAATTTTATTAAATAACTCTTCATTATCTTTTAACACCACTGATTTAACAATACTTGGAATAACAGCTGCAGATAAAGCAGCAATAAATGCAAGGGGAACATATATTAAAGTTTTATATTTTCCTAAAAGTCCATATAAAATATCGCTTGCATTAGAATCAAATCCCGCTACTAAAAGTCTATTTTTTACAAGAGCTAGATCAATAACTGCTCCAACGTATTGTATACCTGATGTTAAAATAACAGGCATTCCATATTTCAAAAAAGTTTTCACTATTTGTTTTGTAGAAACTCTATCTCGTCGTTCTAATTCACAATTTAAATACGGTATAGAATTACTCATATTATAAATTATCTTATCTTTTCTTAAAACATAGCATAAAAAAACTATTGCAAAAAATGCTCCTACCGTAGTTCCAATAGTACCACCAGCAGCTCCTAACTCTAAACTTTTATTAACTAAAGTAAAAGCAAAAAACACACTTATAAAAATATTACATACTTGCTCTAAAACTTGAGAAAAAGCTACAGGAGTCATATTTGATATCCCTTGAAAAAAACCTCTATATGCCGCCAAAACAGATGTAAAAAATATAGTTGGAGATAAAAATACAATACCAAGATAAGAACGCTGACTACTAACTAATTCAGCCATAATTTTAGAAGTTAACAATAATATCAAAGAACTTATTAATCCTATAAAAAATAAAATTCTTTTACCTACATAAAATGTTTTTACAACATTTTGTTGTTGATTAAGAGCAACAAATTCTGCTATTTGTTTAGCAATTGCTATTTGCATTCCAGAATTTGTTACAACATAAATCAAACTAAATATATCATACGATGCCAAATATATACCATATCCTTCATCCCCAAGTATTCTTATAATAATTGGCACATAAAGAAGTGACATAACTTTTACAAGAATACCTGCAAAAGATAATGCTATAAAACTTTTACCTGTCGATTGTTCTTTCATTTCTTTTCCTCTAAACTGTAATTTTAAATTCCTGTTTCATAATTCTTTTAAATCGTGATGGAAAAGGCATCACAATAACTTTATTATTTAAATAATTAATACTCATATTTTCATCTATTCCATTAAATACAAGTTTATATGCAAATAATAACTGATTTTCTACCCCATATTTATTAAAAAAATAATTCCTTAATTCTTTATTACCATATTTTAAATCCCCTATTATAGGATTTCCCAAAAACTTAAAATGACTTCTTATTTGATGACTTCTTCCAGTTATTAATTTTATCTCTACTAAACTTACAACCCCATTTGTGTCAAGCATATTAATTTCCATTTGTATCTCTTTTGATTCATCATCTTTTTTATTGGATACAACAGATTTATTTAGCTTGTGATCCTTTTTTATATATGCCTTATATACTCCATTTTTAATTTTACCTTCAACTAATGCTCTATAATACTTTGAAACTTTTCTTTCTCTAATTACAGAATTCAACTCATTTAAAGATATATTATTTTTACCAAACATAACAAGTCCATATGTATTTCTATCTAACCTATTAACAGGAGATGGAGAAAATGTAAGATTTTTCTCTGGTACATAATCTCCCTTTTTTGATAAATAGATTCTCACATTTTTCGTTAAATCAATTACTTCTTCATCACCATTGGAATGAACAAGTGTATCTATATCTTTAATTGCAACTAAAATATTAGAATCTTCAAAACAAATTTTAGGTTTTAAATAATTATAATTTTTGTCAATTTCATATTTTTCTTGATTTTTACCCTTTAAATCATAATGATATCCAAAAATTCTTAATACATCATTTTCTTTTAACTTATAATCAACACTAGATTTTTTACCATTTACTTTAATATTTCCTTTTCTTATATCTCTAAAAATCAAACTAAGCTCAACATCTTTAAATACTTTTCTAAGAAATTTATCTAACCTTTGATCCTTTTCATTAAATCCAATTATAATCTCTTGTTTCATGATTTCTCCCAATCTAATTACTATTTAAATAATTAAATGCAATAGCACTTTGAAGTGCAGCTCCAAATATTAAACCTTCTTCATCTAAATCAAATAAACTTCCATGAGCAGGATGAACAATCCCTTTTAAAATATTTCTCGTTCCAAGAAAATAAAAAAGCGATGGTACAGCCTCAGAAAAATACGCAAAACTTTCAACCCCCATAGAAGGACATATATCCATAATAACATTGTCTTTTCCTAAAACTTTTTTAAACACTTCTTCCCCAAAAGACACCATTTTATCATTATTATATAAACATGGATATCCATCTACAATTTCAATTTCAACTTTAACCCTCATAGCTAAAGCAATTCCTTCACAAATTTCTTTTAATCTATTTATAGCATACTTTCTATCTTCTTTGGTTATAGTTCTAATAACTCCTTCAAGTACTACCTCTTCTGGAATGATATTAGGTGCAGTTCCACCTAAAAACTGTCCAATTGTAATAACAGATGGATTATGAGGACTTATTTCTCTACTTACAATTGTTTGAAGAGAAGTTACCATATTACAAGCTGCAACTATAGGGTCAACACAGTCTTCAGGGTGTGCTCCATGTCCTCCTCTTCCTTTTACAATTATTTTAAAAGGATTAGATGCAGCATTAACAACACCATATTTTAAACCAATTGTACCTGAATCAAGGAGTTCAGAAACATGAAGTCCAACTATTGCATCAACTTTTGGATTTTGTAAAACTCCTTCTTCAATCATAAATTTAGCGCCACCAACAGTTTCTTCTGCTGGTTCAAAAATTAATTTAACAGTTCCTTTAAACTCATCTTTATGTTTATTTAATATTTTAGCTGCTCCCATAAGTATAGACATGTGTCCATCATGTCCACATGCATGCATTTTCCCTTTTATTTTAGAAGCATATTCGACATTTTTTCTATCTTCAAGTGGTAATGCATCTAAATCTGATCTTAAAGCTATAACAGGTCCATCTCCATTTCCCTTTATTAAAGCAACAATACCTGTTCCACATACAACTTTATTTTCAATTCCCAAAGAATTTAAAAATTCCACAATTTTCTTTGAAGTATTAAATTCTTCAAACCCAACTTCTGGATATTCATGAAAATATCTTCTATTGTTAATTATTTCATCTCTTATTAATTTTGCTTCTTCTAAAAAATCTATATTAAACAAAATCATCAACTCCAAAATATTTTTTATAAATAAATATTACAATATTAAATTAATTTTATCTACAAAAAAAAATCTAAGCATTTTAAATTTAAAATACTTAGATTTCAAAATATGTACACCATTAAATTAATTATTTACAGCCTCTCTTTTAATGTTAGTATAACTCTTTCCTTTAAATATTTGAGCAAATGGACAATCCTCTGCTGGATTTTCTTTATCCTTATTGTAATAGGCACACTCTTTAAAACATTCAACTATTTCAGATGAAGTTGATAAAAAATAACATTCCATAAATAAACCTCCAAAACCTTAATAAAAATTTTTATATGATTTTTAACTTAACAAATATGTTTTTATGCTATACTCTTAAATAAAAATTATTAAGAGGTAATATAAAAATGTTTGGATACGTATATCCCTTCAAACCGGATTTAAAAATAAGATACTATAACACATTTAAAAGTTACTACTGTAGTTTGTGTCATGAAATAAAAAAAAATTATGGAAATATTCCAAGAGTAAGTATAAATTTTGATACAACATTTATGGCAATTCTACTTGATAGTTTTTCTACAGTTAAACATAACATAGAAAAAAAAACATGTTTAATACATCCTGTTGAAAAAAAATTTATAATTAAAAATAATCCTAGCATAAATTACGCTAGTCATATAACCATAATTTTAGCACATAATAAAATAATTGACGATATTAATGATGAAAATAATTTATTTTCAAAAATTATTTTTCCAATTTCTAACAAATATATGCAAAAATTACCTAGGGAATTTGATGAAATAAAAGAGATTATCTTTAAAAACTTAAATAATTTAAAAAATTTAGAAATGTCAAATAAAAAACTTTCAATTGATGAATTTTCTCATCCATTTGGTACCATTACAAAAAATATTTTTAATTTTTACGCAAAAATAAATAATTTTAATGAAAAATATTTACATTATCTAGAAAATATAGGATATAATTTAGGTAAATGGATTTATATAATAGATGCTTTTAATGATATAGAAAAAGATTTTAAAAATAAATCATTCAATCCAATTTTTAATTTAGATAATAGCACGGTTTTATCAAAAAATATGGATATTATAAAATTTAAGAAAAATATTAAAGATAAATTTTCATCACTTCTTACATACATAAATAGTAAATGTTTAGAAAATTTTGAAAAGTTATCAATAGATAAAAATTATGATTTAATTGAAAATATTTTACAATTAGGTATGCCTTTTAAAATAGATAAAATTGTAAATCATTTTCAATGTTCAAAACAAAAAGGAAGTGTTATAAATGAATAAAAAATATTTTGATATTTTAAAATTAAACGAAAATGCAAGCATTGAAGAAGTTAAATTATCTTATAAAAATTTAATTAATACTTATAATTCACAATTAAATAATGATAACTCAAATTTCAATGAAATAAATCAAAAAATTCTTGAAGTAAATAGTGCTTATGATTATTTAATGAACAATGTTTTTAACTCCTCAAATAATGAAAAAGTTTTAATGTCTCAAATAAGAAATCTGATAAATTCAAATTTATTAGATGAAGCTCGTGAAAAATTATGGAAAATAGAAAATAGAAATGCAGAATGGAATTATTTAATTGGTCAAGTTTATTATAAAGAAGGTTGGTATGATAAAAGTCAAAGCCACTTTGAAATAGCATATAACCTTGAACCTAATAATTTTGAATATAGTCAAGCTTATAATTCTTTTAAAAATTCAAATAATCAATTTAGACAAACATATTCTAAAAGAGCAACAATTGGGGATAATTCTGGATGTTGTTGTGATACTTGTTGTACTCTCTTATGTATTGATTCATGTTGTGAATGTTGTGGTTGTGACTTTATTTCTTGTTGCTAATGATACGTGCTAGTAAAATAACTAAAGGTTCAATTTTAGTCTCTATAACTATAATTCTTTTTTTATTATCCAAAATAATAAACATCGCAGACCTAACATTACTAACTTTTTCTTCACTTATTATATGTTTATCAATAATAAAATTTGGTACAAAATATTCTTTTTTAATTTTAATATCTTCAACAATTACTTCAATCACTTTTGGACTCATAGAATATTCTCTAATTTATGTTTTATTTTTTGGTTCATATCCTATATTAAAATTTTATATAGAAAATTTTAATAATGTTGTGATTGAAATATTTCTTAAACTAGTGTATTTCAATATTTTATTTTTATTAATATTTTTTACATATTTAAAATTATTTTTTCCTATAAAAATAAATTTTATTATAATTATGTTTTCATGTATAATCTCATCTTTTATATTTTTAATGTACGATTTAATGCTAACAAGAATTATTAATTATATTTATAATAATAATTTTATCAACAATCTATAATGTTACATTTTTTTGACATTTAATAATAATTATTATATAATTATTATAATTATTATTTGTAGAAGGATAGTTGTATGTTTAATAATAAAAATATAGATGATATTATACAAATATTTAAAGAAAATAATTTGAAATTGACGCTACAAAGAGTAAACATATACTCTTATTTAAGATCTACATGTGAACATCCTACAGTAGATACAATTTATAAAAATATTAAAAAGATAATCCCAACTATAAGTTTAGCAACCGTATACAAAACCTTAAATACTCTTGTTGATTACGGTCTTATAAAAATGATTAATGTATGCGAAGAAAATTTTAGATATGATGCTAACATAGATTTACATGGTCATATTAAATGTACAAATTGCAATAAAGTAGAAGATTTATATTTAGATACTAATTTAATAAATTCTCTATCGATAGAAAATTACGATGTGCAAAATTTTGATTTATTTTTATATGGCACATGTAAAAGTTGTTCTAGAGAATTAACTACTGTTTAAATTTAATGTTTTATCATTTTATATATAAAAATATAAGGCTATCTATATTATAGATAGCCTTACTTAAGGGGGATTTGTGGAGAAAAAATTTTTCTCCATTTATCCATATTATTTCACTAAATAGATTTATTATACATATTTAAAAATATTTTACACTTAAATATATTATTTCTCTTTATTTATCTCATCCATATAAAATTGTATAAAGTTATCAATAATATCTATAAACTCACTTCTTAAAATTGGTTTTAATGAATTAAAAAAATTAATCACCATCTCATTATTGTAAGTACTTTGGTTTGTATAATTTTTATAAGTCTCTTCATTATTATTAAAATTTCCAAAATTAATATTGTTTATATCAAGACCATCTGACATTAAACCTATAATGGCATTTAAATTTCTAAAATCTATACTATTTAAAAATTCGAATATATTATTTAAATTAAATCCATTTTTAAAAACATCTTGAACATTATTTATAGCCATATTAGGATAATTATTAAAATATTGATTATTTAAATCTAACATTCTATTATTATAATAATTATTATCATCATTAATTTTATCATAAGACTTTTTACGTTTTGACATTTTTAAAACCTCCAATATCCAATATTTTAGGAGGGTAAAATTTTTACCCTCCTAATTTTTCAATCTATAAAATTGAATAATATATTTAAATTATACATTTACAAATCTATAATTCTGATGAAACATTATTACATCCTCTAGGCTGTGGTTGACAACACATATTCCTATTATTTCTATTTAATAAAGATAACAATAATAAAATTGTCCACAAATCTGTTCCATTTCCATTTCTATATCCACCTACAGGCATTATATTCATAGTTGTAGGTTGTTGATTAATTCCACAAAATGGTTGAGCAACTTGATAAGTTGATACAGGAACCTCCATATACGCTTGTCTAACTCTTCTTGTTTTATATTTTAAATTGGATCCACAATATGGAACAGAAGTAGGAGTTATAAATTGTTGACACTGATTATTTGGATAACAAGTCATATTACCACCACCTGATAAATTATTATTACCAAATCCTTGACCTAGTCCTGCCAAAAGTAGTAATGGCAATAATCCTGACCCACACCCAAAATTACCAAAATTATTATTACTATTACCACATCCTTGATTCAAATCACATCCGCAATTTCCACATCCTGAATCATTAAGTTGATTCATAAAATTCATAAAATCCATATTACTCTCCTATAATTTATTTCTACGTAATAATCTTATGTACAAAAATAAAACATGCTACAATAAAAAAAGTATATTATTATAAAAAATAATATACTTTTTAAATATCAGAAAATATAAAGTTTAAAAGCTCATTTCTATTTTCATTTTTTAACGCAGAGTAAAATAAAATCTTAGATACATCAAAATTTTTCCTAAATTTTAAATCATTTTTTTTTATCTCTGCAAATTTAAGTTTATCTGATTTCGTAGCAACTATAGATAAATTATACTTCATATCTTTTATCCAATTGCACATAATAAGATCACTTTCAAATGGATCATGTCTTGAATCAATCAAAAGAATTACTTTTTTAAGTACATCTCTATTATAAAAATACGATTCCACCATAGATTTCCAAGAATTTCTTTCATATTTAGACACCTTCGCGTAACCATATCCTGGAAAATCAACCAAATATAAACTATTATTTATTAAAAAGAAATTTATAGTACGTGTTTTTCCTGGTGTAGAACTAACTTTAGCTATCCTTTTTCTATTTAACAACGAGTTTATAATACTAGATTTTCCAACATTAGATCTACCTACAATTGCAATTTCTTTCAATCCTTCATTTGGAAAATCACAAACATTACTCGTAGACTTTATAAATTCACTACTCTTCACAATAAACATTTCTTAATAATATCATAAAATTATCAAAATTTTATGCACTTTCTATATCATTTTTTTTTTCATCTGTCTTATATATAACTTTCACTTTCTTATCATCTACACTACTCTCTGTAACTACAACCTTATCAACATTCTTTTTAGATGGTATATCATACATAACATCAATAAGTAAATCTTCTACAATAGTTCTCAATCCCCGAGCACCTGTATCACGACTAATTGCTTTATTCGCTATTTTGTATAATGCCTCCTCATCGAATTCTAAGTTTACTTCATCATACTCAAACAATTTTTTATATTGTTTCACAATTGCATTTTTAGGTTCTTTAAGTATACGTACCAACGCATCTACCGTTAATGCATTTAAAGAAACTATTATAGGCAATCTTCCTATAAATTCTGGTATCAAACCAAATTTTAATAAATCTTCTGGTAATATTTCCTTAAATAACTCACCTAAATCCTTTTCTTGTTTTGACTTTATATCCGCACCGAATCCCATAGATCTTACATTTATTCTTTGTTCGATTATCTTTTCCATACCATCGAATGCTCCACCACAAATAAATAATATATTTGAAGTATTTATTTGTATAAACTCCTGATGCGGATGTTTTCTTCCACCTTGTGGAGGAACTGATGCTGTGGTACCTTCTAATATTTTTAATAAAGCTTGTTGTACTCCTTCTCCTGATACATCTCTAGTTATAGAAGGGTTTTCAGACTTTCTAGCTATTTTATCTATTTCATCTATGTATATTATACCTTTCTCTGCTCTTTCTATATCATAATCTGCATTTTGAATTAATTTCAAAAGAATATTTTCAACATCTTCTCCAACATATCCAGCTTCAGTCAAAGTCGTTGCATCAGCTATTGCAAATGGAACATTTAAAAACTTTGCCAAAGTCTGAGCTATTAATGTTTTACCAGAACCTGTAGGTCCTAACAATAAAATATTACTCTTCTGAATCTCAACATTCTCATCCTTAACCGCTGAATTAATCCTTTTATAATGATTATATATCGCTACAGATACAGATCTTTTAGCTTGATCCTGTCCTATCACATACTGATCTAAATATTCTTTTATTTCCATAGGCTTTGGTATCTTCGAAACCTCTACCTTTTGCTCATCTTCACAATCATCTGTTATTATTTCTGAACATAAATTAATACATTCATCACATATATAAACTCCTGGGCCTGCTATTAGCCTTTTTACCTGTTCCTGACTTTTACCACAAAAAGAACATTTTAATTGTTTCTTTTCATCTAACTTTGCCATAACTACACCTCACAAACAGATTACATTAAATTCCCTTAACTTTCTTAGTTATAACGCTATCTATAAGCCCATATTCTTTTGCCTCATCAGAACTTAAAAAATAATCTCTCTCAACATCTGCTTCTATTTGCGCTAGTGGTTTTCCAGTATTTTCGCTTAATATTTTATTCAAATTACTTTTCATTTTAAGTATTCTTTTAGCATGTATGTCTATATCAGTAGCCTGACCTCTAAATCCACCTAATGGTTGATGTATCATTATCTCACTATTAGGCAAAGCATATCTCTTACCTTTAGCTCCAGAAGATAATAAAAACGCTCCCATAGATGCTGCCATCCCTATACATATAGTAGAAACATCTGGTTTTATATATTGCATAGTATCATAAATAGCCATACCCGCCGTTATAGAACCACCTGGACTATTTATATATAAATGTATATCTTTATCCATATCTTCACTTTCAAGAAATAATAACTGGGCTACCACCAAGCTAGCAGTTACATCATTGACCTCATCACCTAAAAAAATTATACGTTCCTTTAATAATCTAGAATAAATATCATAAGAACGCTCACCTTTACTAGTTTGTTCAACAACTATAGGTACTAAAGCCATAATTTTCCTCCTTAAAAATAATTATTATTTACTATGCTTTTTCTTACTTTCATTAACTAAAAACTCAATGGTCTTAGAAAATATCATATCTTTTTCCAATAGACTTCTATTAGTCTTCAAAAGCGTATCTTTTATAGAATTTATCTTTTCTTCATCTTGTGAATACATTTTCGATAATTCCAAAGCCTTACCTTCTAACTCATCATCACTAACTTCTATATTCTCCTTCTTAGAAATTTCTTCTAAAACCAAATTTGATAAAACCTGTTTATTAGCTCTATCTCTAAAATTATTTCTTATATCTTCCAAACTTATACCATAATACTCACAGTATTTATCTAAATTTATCCCTTGATATTTAAGCTTATTCTCAAAATCCCCGACAAGTCTATCTATCTCACTTTCAATCATTGGTTCTGGAATATATACTTCTGCATTTTCGCACACTTTCTCAATCAAAGAATTTTCAAAATCATATTTTTGTTTATTATCATTACTAGTCTTTAACCTATCCTTAATGCTATTTTTTAAATCTTCCATATTATCAAACTCAGAAAAATTCTTAGCAAAACTATCATCTAACTCTGGTAACTCTTTTAATTTTATATCCTTTATTTTAACCTCAAACTTAGCAGGCTTACCCTTTAATTCTTCAACATTGTAATCCTCAGGAAATTTTACATTTACAACAACTTCTTCTCCCTTTGATTTGCCAATGAGTTGATCTTCAAAATTATCGATAAAAGTCTTAGAACCAATAACTAAACTATAATCTTTACCTTCTCCACCATCAAACGGTTCTTCATCAATAAAACCTTTAAAGTCTATTATAGCAATATTATCTTTCTCAACTAAACCGTTCTCCTTAGATATCAAACGTGAATTCTTCTCTCTTAAACTTTCTAACTCACGATTAATATCTTCATCAAGAACCTCATACTTAACTTCTTCAACTTCAATCCCCTTATATAAACCAAGTTTAACTTGAGGTTTTACATAAACAACAGCCTTATATTCAAAATCTTCATTTTCACTACAAGTAACAATTTCTATATTAGGATAATCTACAACCTCAACATTATTTTCATCTATAGCTTTTCTATATGTTCTATCTATAACTAAATTAGCTGCATCATTATAAAGCACCTCAGATCCAAACATTTGTTTGAAAATTTTAAAAGGAACTTTACCCCTTCTAAACCCAGGAACATTATATTTAGAAACATTCTTCTTAAAAGACTTCTGCACAGCTTCACAAAATTCATCTCTATCAACTTTAACAATAAACTCAACTCTACTATTTTCAAGGTTATTCAATTTAACGTTCATCACAAAACTCCTCCTAATAAAATCATATTCTCTTTAAATATACAAACTATAATACCTTAAACCTATTAAAAATAGTTAATTAAGAACAAAAGAAAATGTTAATAACTTCATTTCATTATTTATATTAACTTTAATGCCTTCTTCTGTCAACTCTCCAAAATCAATATTTTCACCACCTACAGAAGTCATAAAATGTGTAATATTATTAACATCCTGAATATCTGTTCTCCATATGTACTGTTCATTTTTTCCAAACCAAGGTAAATTACTAATATAAACTATCGTATTATCATTTAAAAATCTTGCATTTTTATACCAACTATAATTTTCATATGAAGATACTACATCATTCTTATAAAACCTAGTTCTTGCTGAATTAGAATAAAAAAATTCTGGATCTAATTTAAATAAATTTAAATTCTCATCTAACATGTATGTATCTTGTGTATTTAATTCTTCAATTAAAATTCTACTTCTGCTAGGAGATATATCAAACCTATAATTTTTAGGCAACTCATCCTGTGAAGCTATATATTCTATTTGATTACCTTCTTCATAAAAAATATTTATTTTTTCACCATTATTTAATGAAATTTCATGTTTTAAATAATCTAAAGACACTTCATCAATACTTTCATTATTATTGTTTTCTTGATGTTCTTGCTCCTTAGTTTCTCCTATAAGATCAACACTTTCATTCAATTTATTATTTAAATCTACATTCTCATCATTTTCTTTAGTTATCATAGAATAATAAACATTTTTCACATAATTATTAAACTCAGAAAAATTAACTATATAATATACAAGTACAAGGAAAAAAAATAATATAATAAATAAAATAGCAAACCGTTTTCTTCGTATTTTTCTTTCATACTCTCTACTGAAAATACTAGCCTTTTTCATCTATACCTCCACCATTACCATAAAATTTAAGTATATATGTTTTCCCCAAAATTAAACCATATTTAAATTATAACCATTTTTTTATTCTTATACATATTTTTTCATTTTTTATTATATATAAACAAAAAGGATGCTACAAAATTCAGCATCCCATCAACTACAAAATTATACTCTCTTTTCGAATTATACTCAATATACATTATCTTGTCAAAAAATTAAATGGATTTAAACTAGAACCATCTTTTCTTACCTCAAAATGCAAATGAGAACCAGTGCTAAGACCAGTAGATCCCATGAATCCAACTCTTTGACCTTGATCTACAACTTGCCCCTTAGAAACAGAAACTCTTGACATATGTGCGTAAAATGTTTGATATCCTCCACCATGATTTAAAATTACAACATTGCCATAAACATTGTTATACCATCCAGCAAAAGCAACTTCACCTGCCCTACTTGCAATTATAGTATCCCCTGTTTTACCTCCAAAATCTACACCAGTATGCATAGATTTTGATCCTCTAACAGGATGAGTACGCCATCCATAATTAGAAGTAATCGGTCCTGTTGATGGTCGTAAATATCCACTAGGACTAACACCATTACTTCCTCCAACAATTCCAGAATTATTTATTGAATTTAAATATTCTGATAATTGCCTTTCAAGTTGTTCATTATCTTGCTGTATTCTAATTAATTCTTCACGTTTTTGCTTAACACTTTCATCCAACGCATCATATTTTGTTTGATATTCATATTCTAAGTCCTTAACTTTCTGAAGTTCAGCTTCAAGCTCTTCCTTTTTTGAAACTAACTCTGCTTTAAGAACCTCAACTTCTTGTATTTGATTTTCTAAGTCTTTCCTATATAAATCTAAACTTTGAATTTCTCTTTCTAAATTTTCTCTATCTCGTTTTATATCATCTCTTTTCTGCTTAACTTCTTCTATCAGCCTTCTATCATTTTCTGTTATTTTAGATACGCTATGTAAAGTATCCATTACCTCTTGCAAATCTTTATTCATATCAAATACCATCGTAAATAATAAATCTAATCCCAAAGAATTATTATTAGCATATTTATAAATTTCTCTAATTCTTTCAGCTAATAACTTTTCTAATCTATCTAATTCTTCCTCATTTTGCTGAATTTTTGTATTAAGGTCTTGTATTTTTAATTCAGTATTTTCTATTTCCTTCGAAACACTATAAATTAAAGAATTTTTTTCATCTATATTTTTTTGATGCTCATCTATATTTCTTTGATACTCATCTATAACACCATTTCTTTGATCTATTTCTCTTTTTAATTTTGACAACTCATCATCTAAAATATCTTTTTCTCCCTCTATTTCTGCAATACTATCCTCAACGCCACTTATTTTCCTATTATTTTCCTCTATCTGCTTTTCTAACGCATCTTTTACATTAGCACTTACATCATGTATTAATACAACACTAAATATCATTACCAAAGATAAAAATAAACTTACAATCTTATTTTTATTCACAAAAAAATTATCCTCCTAATTTTAAAAACACAATACTAAAATAATCCTACATATATAATCACACTCATGTATTATAACATAACTTTCATTAACAATCAATGTAGCGATTAAATAACAAAAATACCTATATTTAACTTAAATTCTATTATATTTCAGGGTTATAAATTATATATAAGTTCATACTAATATTAACTTGTTAATTAACTGTTAACAGGTTATTAAATAATACTTTTTAAAACTCAGGAGGATTATATTATGGGTAAGTTAGTTCCAGATGCTAAAAACGGTTTAGAACAATTTAAAAGCCAAGTTGCTAACGAAATGGGAGTTCCTTTTACAGATTACAACGGTAACTTAACATCTAAACAATGTGGATCTGTTGGTGGCGAAATGGTAAAAAGAATGGTAGAACAATATGAAAATGGTCTAAAATAATTTAAAAAGAGGTGTGAATATCACATCTCTTTTTTAAAATTACTTTTTTAAAATTTTTAATCGCCTCATAAATATTACCTAATTTATAAAACACAAATCCAATACTCAAAAACCTATCACTATTTCTATTAAACTCTAATTGATTTAAAAAATAAACTGATAAATCTATATATGTATCTAACTTATCAAAATCATTATTTTTACCACATACAATAGCTTTATTAAAATATGATTCACATATAAATTCAGGACACCCAATATATATAGATAAATTTAATGAGTCCTCTACAATTTTATCCAATTTATCAAAAACAGAATTTTCAATATAAATTTTAGAAATATAAATTAAACTTCTACACAATATGTCTTCACAATTTTCAAAATTATTTTTAAAAATTATACCATATAATTCTTTACAAAAATAAATACATTCACTTACATATCCAAATTCATATAAAATATTGCATATTTTATATAAGTAATTCAATTTATCTTTCAACAAACACTTCTCTATAAATTTTAAAACAATACTTTTATCAAACTTTTCAAAATTATACCTTATAACCAATATAATTTTAAAATATCTAAATTCATTCAAATACTCTTCTTCTAAAGAACTCTTCAAATTACAATTTATTATTTCTTCCAAATCATGTATTTTATCATATTGCTTTGAACTTATATAACAATTAATTTCATTTATAAAAATCAATTCCTTATATAATCTTAAAATTTCAAATTTTAAAGACATTTCTCTTAAAAATTTAAAATAATAAGAAGCTATTTTATATTCCTGCTTTATAAAAAAATAACAAGCTAAATCCAAATTATATATTATTTCATTTTCAACATTTTTAATTTCTAACAACGCATCAAAATAAATAGGAATTATTTCTGATATCTCCTGTATATTTAAATCATGGTATTTATCAAATATAAATTTTTTAAATATTTGATTACATATATAAAAAACTAAATCATAAATTTTATATTTAACTGCAATACACAAATTAAATTTATAATTGTCAAAATTATTTGTTTTTAAATCTTTATTAAGATTTTCTATATTTTCATATATTTGACTAAATACATCTTTACTTAAATATTCATAGGTTGTTCCTAATTTACTAGCTAAAATTTCTAAAGAATATTTATCTGGTTTAATTTTATTATTTTCTATACAACTTATCTTCGAAATAGATAAATTTTCATTACAAATATCCTTAAGTTTAATCCCTTTGTAAGTTCTTAATCTCTTAATTTTTTCCCCTACAGAAAGTATCTCCATTTTATCTATAATAATTCCTCCATTAAAAACTAAGTTTATACCCACCTCTTCTATATTGTACCAATGCTTCTTCTATCATATTTTCTGCTTCTTTAATTTTTTTAATATCAATATAAAATTTAGATAAAACCAAACAAAAGTCTCCAGCCTTCCTATATTCTCCAAAATCTTTAGCAAAATTGTAACCTAAGATTAGTACAATTTCAGCATCTGAATAATTCTCTTCAATCATATGTATCTTATATTTTAACATATAAAAATCCATCACATTATCAATTTTTTTCGTATCAAGTGATTCTTCAAGCTTAAGCAAATAAGTTTTAGCTTTATCAATATTATCTTCCTTTACATATAAAATTACAAAATTTTTATATATTTCAAACAAATTATCAAAACCATAATCTAAATGAATACTTTTAGCTCTTCTTAAATGTTTCTTACCATCATATAATTCATTTTTTTCAATTAAATATTCAGATATTCTATTTTCTACAAATTGTCTATCATTTAAAATATTTAATTCTTCAAAATATCTTCTAGAAGCATATGAAAACTTAACTGCATTATCTAAATCTTCTAATTTCATATACTCCATAGATTTTTCCATAAATGTTACTGCATTTTCCTTAGGCTTGTACAATTTATCTAAAATATCTATACATTTTTTTAAGTAATAACTACTCTTTTCTATATTTCCAAGTTCAACATAATTTTTTGAAGCCAAATAATATACCTTAAAAAACATTAAATCATAATTCGAAAAATATTTATCTATAATCTTAATAACACATTCTAAATGTACTGATGCACTCACATAATTTTTTTGTTCAATAGCTATATATCCAAGATATAAAAACGATTGTATGAGTTCTTCATTCATGGAAAATTTTAAAAAACCAAGATTGGAAATTAAAAAATTTTCAACAGCTTTATCATAGTTCTTAAGTTTATATAAACAAACACCTTTTATAAAATAAATTTTATATCTAATTTGTTCTAAATTATATTTATCAGATATTACAACCATTTCAGATAAACATAATTCAACTTCTGAAATATTTTTTTCAAACAAATAACAAAATGCAATATTTTCATAATATTCACAAATTTTTATAGCTTGTCTTTGCTCAGATTCAAGTAAATATTCTACAGAAGTTTCTAAATTTTTCGCTAAATATTCTAAAAGATCCATACTAGGATTAGATTTACCTGACTCTATAAGACTAATTTGACCTGTTGTTACCCTATTACCTGCTAAATCCTTTAAAGTCATACCTAACTTTTTACGTTTCTTCTTAATTTTTTCTCCAATAGAGAGTATGTTCATATATTTTTACTTCCTCTTTTTTAAATTTAATTTAAAACATCACATTAACTAGAATAACTGAAAAATTCAAACACAATATTATCCAAAAAAAGACTCTTTACACAGAGCCTTTTACATAATTTTATACATAATACCTGCAACTTTTTTAATAATTCTTGATCTAACTTTCTTCCCTTTTTTTAAAATTTTATTTCTAAACCTATTATCACTACAAGGAATAACCATTGATATAGCCGCACCAACTATAGCACCTGTTGTTGTACCAACAATAAAATTTTTCATAATTAAACCCCCATACATAAAATATAATCTTATAAAAATATTATCTGTTTAATTATGAATTTTATTCTTATATACTAAAATATAAATTGTTTACTTAACAAATTTTTCAAATACAGTATATAATCTATTTATTCTATCTACACCTAGAAACTGATTCAAAAGATCAAAGGTATCTATTAAAAAATCAAGCGTATCTTCACTACCATCAAAATGATATTCAATTATTCTCCTATCAACAGAAGTAAAAATTTTATTTAAAGTAAATATCAATAATAAACTATCATCTATTTTATTAAGAATCGAAAATTTCTCATTAATTATATCAACAGGATTAATTAAATATATTAAAGTAAATGCTAAAAGAATTTTCACACCTTTTTTTACTCTTTTATCTCTTAAAAGCCTATATGATAAAACTCCTATATCTGGTAATATGAATATAATTTTACCTAAAAGCTCCTTACCTACCTTTTTAAATTTTTCCCTATACAAATTATCTCTTATTCTCGAATACTCACTAAAATATGTTTTACTTTCTTTACTAAATAAATTTTCCTCAGTAAATTCATCCTCTACTTCAGATTCTTCCGAAAATTCTTGATGATTACTACTCTCATATATTAAATTATTATTTTTAAAATTATTTACATCATTAGAGGTTAATTGTTTAATCTCATTGTCATTTTGATTTGGTGCCTTCTTACTCTTATTCATAAGTTCTACCATATTAAGATCCACATTATTAATCACTACACTTATGTCTTCTTTAGTAATTTGTATATCTTTTATATCAAGAGCTAAAAAATTCACATCAAATTCTTCTAACAAAACTGACAAATCAACTTTTATTTGCTTACCATCACATAAAACCCCAGAAATATTAACTTTATTTAAAACCATTTTAAGTATAAAATTCACTGGAACGACACTTATAGGAATACTTATTGCTTTTATCTTTTTTATAGTTATGGATAATACACCATCTTCTATTCTCTCAAGCTTAAGCCCAACACTTATAGTCCCAAAAGATTTATATTTGATTCTATTTATTAAAATCATATCATCGTGTAACTGAATATCTGAAATAACTACTCCATCTACTTTTAAAAAATCATCTATAAATGATTGAATATTTTCAGCTTTTAATTTTACACCAACTTGTAAAAGATTCAAAATATCACTCCTTAAAACTTTAAATATTTTAAGTAAAATTAACCAAACATTTTAAACAAATTACTATATCAACAAACATACAATAAGAATAATATCATAAAAATATATTTTATTAAAGATACTTAGAATAATAATAGATTTCAAAAATATAAATGAAAAATACTTTTATTTTTTAACTTTTTCTACTTTTTCTTAAAGCCTTTGTATCTAAAATAAACACCACAAAAACTCCAACTAAATATGATAACACAAACTGAAATATATTATAAAAATTAACCATGTAGCTTATAAAAAATCCAATAAATGTCAATGCTACATAAATGTATATATCTATGGTCATAACAAATCTCTTAAACCTATAAGAAAAATATATACACATCCCAATTAAAAACGAAACAATTGTAAAAGAACCTAAATAAGTGTAATTTGGATATAAAAATAACGATACCAAATTAAACATTATAATGCTTATAACATACACACTTAGAATTACACTTCTTTTTATATATCTTTCAACAAAAAAACCACAAAAAACTATGATAAATATAGTATTTATCAAATCCCAAATACTTCTGTGAACAAAAATATTTGTTATAAGTGATATAAAACTCCCATTTAAAATTTCACTTCCATTTGAGACTTTTAAAAATTGTAATGAACTTAAATCTACATCAACTATATTTTCTTTCCCATAAACACAAAACCCATATACAAAAACATATAAAAGTACTAAACATATACTTAACCATGGAAAAGCTTCATTATCTGTGAATACCTTTCTTTTAGATAAATTTTTGATTATTTTATCCTTATCAACTTCAATAGTATCAGAATTGATATTCAAATTTTCATTGTCACTTACATTAATCTTGTCATTCATAATATTTTTTCCTTTTTATATTTTAACTTTAAAGTCTACTTTTTAAATAAATCCAATGTTTTCATAGATATTATACCTGATATAAAAGACGCTAAACTTCCAAAATTATCTATATTAGTTGAAAACATACTATTCAATAAATTTATACCTATAAAAGAAAATATAAATATAAAAAACAACCTATTAACTTTATCTCTATGCTTAAATGCTAAAATAAACAACGCACCTATTATTGCATAATTTATTACATAAAGACCAACCCCAAAAACATTTGAAAAATTAACTAAATAACTAGCAAAATTTCCAAAAAATATTCCCAAAATTATAAGAATTATATAATTCATTTTTCCAATATTTTTTTCAACAATACTTCCTGTAAAAAACAAAGTTATAATTCCTACAATCAATTGAACAAAATTTTTATGTAAAAATGGAGACATAAAAATTCTATTATATTCTCCTGCTTCTATTAAAAAATCCATCTTAGCTCCAGCCCATAATAAAACCTCATCTCGAATTGAAACAATATCTCCACTAATTGTTCCTAGTATAAAATAAATGATTATACTTAAAGATACTAAAAATATTGTCAAATGATTATTTTTTACTTTGCTTCTTCTTTTATTTGAAGTACCTTCTACTACATTTTTTATAACATTTAAAAAACCAACATTATGTATATTGAAACTTTTTATATTACCTGTTGATTCTTCAATAAAAATTGCCTCTTCATAAAACTCAGTTTGAAAATATGTATTTTCAATATCTTTGATAGTAGGAACAAAAAATATATTTACCAAATTATATTTGATTCCTTTTAAACTAAAAAAACTATGTATTTCCCTATTTAGATTAATATAAGAATTTAAATTTGTAAAATTTATACATAAAACAAAGTTTGAAGTTTCTTTGGTGTAAATTTCTATATTTCTTTTATATGTATCTGAATAAATTACACTTTTTGAAAATTTAAATTCTTTTTCAAGATCATTTATAATTTTCGATCTTATGTCTCTTAACACTTTCATAATAATCCCCTAAAACAAAACTACCTATTAAACTAAGTTAAAAATTAAACTTAACTTTAATAGGTAGCTATAATTGCTAATTGTATACTATTTTATATATCATTACAATAAATTTTAACTACTTTTTCCATAAATAATTCTAATATATTATTTATTTTTTCTTGGAGCACATCCTTACAATTATTTTTCATCTCAACTATAAATGTAGGGTAATATTCATTATCTTTTGGATAAATTTTAACATCTAATTTGTCGAAATCGTCATAACAAAACTTTTCGAATATTTCATCAAACTTTTCATCTGTAAATTCTTCTTCCAAATTTAAAACTAAAAAAACTAAGCCATTTTCTTCATAAAAGGATTTTATATTTTCAAAACACGTTTCTACCTTTATTCTATATCCTTCTTCTAAAAATCTTCCTTCTTTTCTATGTATTAAAACAATGCTTTCAAATTCCATAAAAATATACTCCTACTTTAAACCATCATAAATCGAACTTAATAATTTTTCATATTCAGTAAAGAAATCTCCTTTACTCTCCAAATTATTAACAACTTTATAATTAACTCCTGTTTCATTTGAAATAGTCTCTAACTCCTTATTAGAATCAAACTCATCTCCAATAATTAATTTTATATTTTTCTCTCTAATTACATCAACTATAGTTTGAATATCTTGTGGATTAGCCTCTCCATGGTTATTTATATCATATAAACTACTATTTATCAAACCAAAATCCCTTGCTAAATATCCGTAAGAAGCATGATTGCTAACAAATTCTTTATTAGTTAAAGTATCAAAATCCCTTTTATATGTTTCGTATATAGAGTCTGCTCTAACAACAAAATCATTATAATTTTTAACATAAAATTCCTCATTTACAGGATCTAATTCTACAAGTTTATCTAAAACATTTTTAGCCATAATTTTATATTCTTTCAAGCTAAGCCAAACATGTGGATCATAATAAGTCTCTTCTGTATGATTATCTGCTGCATTTTCATTATTCTCGTGATTATTCTCTTCCTCATCATGATTATGGCTATGTTCTTCTTGTAATTCAATTAGTGTAACACCATCTGTTGTTTTAATAAATTTACTTTTATCATTAGAAAATTCTAAAACTTTATCATCAAGTCCTAATCCATTATAAAAAACAACATCTGCTTCCTCTATTCTTCTAATGTCTTCCGGTTTAACTTCAAAATCATGAGAAGATGAATTAAAAACCAAAGAATATAAATCTGCTTTATCTTGGGCTATGTATTTAATAAGATTTTGATTTGGATTAGAAGTTACAACAACACTCAAAGTACCCTGTTTTTGAGAGCTTGTACAAGAAGTTAAAAATAAAAACCCAAAAACAAAACAAATAATGTTATAAATTTTCTTCATTAATTAAACTCCTCTTAATTTTTATATTATTATTGCAAATGAATTGCATTAAGTTTATAATACATATAAAAATATTAGGTGTCAATAACGAGGTTTTTTATGTTAAAAGCTATGAATATAGATGAAATAATCACAAAAGAAACTTATTTTTCGGACAAAATCATAAATATAGAAAATTTATCTTTTAGTTTTGATAACAATAAACAAATTTTCAAAAATGTAAACTTCTCAATTAATGCTGGAGATTTTGCTTGTATAATTGGAAAAAATGGATGTGGAAAAAGTACTTTATTGAAACTAATTTTAAATCTAATTAAAAATGATGAATCAAAAATACAAATAAATACAAAATATATCTCTTACATTCCTCAATCAATCAATTTTAATAAAGACTTTCCAATAACTGTAAAAGAATTTTTAAAGTATAACTCAAAAGAACTAAAAGTTCCCTTTTCTCACGCAAAAAATTTAATTGAAAAATATAATTTAACTGATTGTTTAAACTCACTTATTGGGAAATTATCGGGAGGACAACTTCAAAAATTAATGTTAGTTCGTTCACTTTTAAAAAGGACAGATTTACTAATTGTTGATGAACCAACTAATAATTTAGATGAAGAAAGTAAAGTCATGATATATGATAATTTAAAAGAATTGAATAATCAAAATATAACAATACTTGTAGTTGAACATAATAAAAATTTTTCAATGAGTTACGCTAACAAAATATTTTTAATTAACGAGGGCAGTATTTATCTTGTTTAAATACGAATTTATAAGAAATGCTTTCATTGCAGGCTTTTTTATATCAATAATTTGTCCATTTATGGGAACTTTTATTGTCTTAAAGCGTTACTCATATATAAGTGATACACTTTCTCACGCTTCTTTTGCTGGAGTTGCACTTTCATATGTTTTAGGATTAAATTCTCTTTTAGTGTCAATTGGATACACAATAGTTTGTGCTATTTTAATTGAATATCTAAGAAATTATTATAAAAATTTTTCCGAAATTTCTCTTTCAATAATTTTAACCTTAAGTCTTGGAATTGCAATTATAATATCAAGTAGTGGGATTGTTAATATAAACATAGAAAGTATTATTTTTGGAAGTATTTTAACTCTTAGTAGATATGATCTTATATTTATAATTTGTACAAGCGTAATAATCTTAGCATTATTAATTAAATATCATAAAAAATTTGCTTTAGTAATCTTAGATGAAGACTTTGCAAATATATCTAAATTCAACAATCATTTCTTTAACATACTTTTTTCAGTATTATTAAGTGCAACTATATCTGCATCTATAAAAGTTGTCGGTCTTTTAGTTGTATCATCGATTATGATTATACCAGTTGCAGCTTCTTTTAGATTTAAACAAGGTCTTATCAAAACAATAATTTTATCTATAATATTTGGAATATTATCTGTATTACTTGGTTTATTTTTATCATATCATTTAAATACTGCACCTGGAGGAACTATCGCCTTAACAACAATTTCTATACTTTTATTTTGTCTCATAATAACAAAAAACAAGAACTAAAGATTTTTAGTTCTTGTTTTTGCATTCATTACAAATACCTGATATATCTATATCATGTTTTGTTAATGTAAATCCCGTATTTGTTTCTATATATTGACTTAAAATATTAAAAGGACAATTTATTTCTATTGTTTTTTTACAAAGATTACAACTTAACTTATGAACATGAGATGTTATAGAAATTTTATATCCATTTACTCTATTACTATTAATCACTTTATCTAAAATTTTCTTAGAAGAAAATATTTCACAAATCCTATAAACCGTAGATAAATTAATGTCAAAACCTTCATTTTTGCAAATTTCATAAACTTCTGACGCATTCAAAATCTTATCTGTATTTTTAAATATATTAAGAACAATGTTTCTTGGTTTTGTTATTTTTAGACCAGCCTTACTTAAAATATCTGTATTTTCCATAACAACTACCTCTAAATAACTAAATATAATAAAAAATTAACAAGCCTAAAAGCTTGTTAATACTTAAAATAATTATACTATAATTTTATGAAAAAATCATCTTAAGTCCAAAAAGTATTAACATTATTCCCCCTAAAAAATCTGCATATCTTGCAATAAATTTTACTTTTCTTAAATACATAGATAATAATACTGCAAAAACACAAAGTAATAATGTAACAACTCCAACTAACAAAGTATTTAAAAATATTAATTTAAAATTGTATACATTATATGCCGTAAACCCTACAACTAAAGCGTCTATACTAACTGAAATTCCAAGGGTTATGTATAAATTATTAAATAACTTTTTTTCTAATTCTTCCTCATCTTCATTATTTGAAAAAGCTTCTTTAAACATCATAATCCCAACAATTAAAATTACAATTCCACCAACAACTTTAGGAATTGCCAATATATAAGAATTAACCAAATCTCCAAAAATTCCACCAAAAAAAGAAAATAAAAATTGAAAGAAACCAAAACTTAAACAAAACATCATAAGTTGTTTAAATCTATACTTGTTTGAAAAACCAAGGCTAAGTGATACACCAAAAGCATCTAAAGCAAGAGCAATAGGAATCAATAAAACAGCCAATTTTATACCTCCAAAATATAATAAATTTAAATTTTATATTATTTTCGCAGATGAAAATGCATTAAATGCCGCACCAATTACACCTGCATCATTTAAAAGACTAGCTTGTTTTATGACTGTATTTTTACAATAAGTTTCATTAACATACTTTTTAAATCTAGAATTTATTTCATCAAAAAATGGTTTTCCCTGAGCTGATATACCACCGCCTATTATAATTGTTCCTGGATCTAGTATATGAGTTAAGTTTGCAATACCATAAGATATGTAATCTAAAAACTTCTCATAAACTTTCTTAGAAATTTTATCTCCCTTATAATACAAATCAACAATATACTCTCCAGTATAATTATCATTAACTTGTAAACCACTATTAATAAGTTCTTCTTTATACATTCTTATAAGTGCAGAAGTAGAAGCATATCTTTCATAACATCCATATTTCCCACAAGTACATTTATCTCCTTCTGGAACAATAATGAAATGTCCGATTTCTCCTGCTGAAAAATTAGCTCCTCTATGAATTTCTCCATTTATAACAATTGCTCCTCCAACTCCTGTTCCAAGAGTTACACATAAAAAATTTTTAGTTTCTTTCGCACTTCCAACCCACATTTCACCAGCAGCTGCAGAATTAACATCATTATCAACAAATACAGGTAAGTTAAATTTCTTACCAATAGTCTCTACAAAATCAGTTCCAGAATAACCAGGTAAATTATCCGTAGCATATTCAACAAAACCTTTGTCTACATTTATTTGACCTGCAGTTGAAATTCCAAAACAACTTATATCAAATTTATTTCTTAAATTATCAAAAATATTCCCCATTGTTCTAGGAATTGTTTCTTTTGCTGGAAATCCTGGAGTCTCTACTTTATCTTTTAAATGAATTTTTCCAGAATTATCAACAATAGCATATTTTATAAAAGTTCCCCCAACATCAAAAGCTAAGCAAAATTTTAAATCCAAAACAAACCACTCCATTCTCTAAAGTATCTTTAATTAGTATATATTTTTAATTTTTTAAAGTAAAGTTATATAAAAAAGGATATTTTAAATAAATAAAATATCCTAAAAAATTTTTATGTTATTTTAACTTTAAAAATAGCTTTTTTTACATAATCATTATCTTTGATTTTAATTGCAGTCATATGCACATCATGAGGATAACAAACTAAAAAATCTCCATCACCTAAATCAACATATGAATTTTCTTTTCCACCTTCAAAAGATACAAAATCATCTTCCTCTTTATAATCTTTTACCTTTGAATTCTCCAAAAAATTCATTTTTATTCTCTCTGAACCACTAATCATAAAATGCACATCTAAATATTTTCTATGTGCTTCCCAAAAACCACAATCCTCATCCTTCAAATTATATTCCACTATATTTACAAAAAAATCTTTTCCTTCAATTTCATGAATTCCTTTTGAAAAATTAGAAAGATCAGTACTCTTAATAAAATCAATAACTTTTTTAACTTCCCCACTCATAGAAGAATACATATCTGAATACTTAATATTTCCAAAAATCATTTAATCACTCCTAATTAGTATTATACTCATTTTTTTCTTTACTAAATAAACTAACAATAATTCCAACAACAACTGTAACAACTATTGTTATTAAAGAATATGCCCAAATTGAAACATCTACATTTAATAATTTATATTTTAAAGCAAGTACAACTATAGTAGCAACAATAAATCCAACATAAGCTCCAAGTTTTGTAGCTTTTTTATACACAACTCCTAAAACAAATATTCCAGCAAGAACTCCAAGTACTGCTCCAATAAATCCATTAAACCACTCATAAGCTGATTTAATTTCACTACTTGCAAGAATTATTGAAACTACAATGGAAATTATTCCAACTAATAATGAAATTAATTGTGCAATTTTTGTTTGTTTCTTAAAACTTAAATCTTTTGTTATAAAATTTTGTATATCAAGTGTCCAACTTGTAGCAACTGAGTTTAATCCTGTTGATAAAGTTGATTGTGACGCTGCATATATAGCTGCTAATAATATTCCTGTTACTCCAGCAGGAAGTTGATATGCTATGAAAGAAGCATAAATTTGATCTTGTTGAGCTGTCATTAATAACTCTGGATTTTGCCTGTAAAATACAAAAAGCGCTGTACCAATTAAATAAAAAAGCGTTGCAACAACTATTGATAAAATTCCATTAGTATAAGTCATTCTATTTAATTGTTTTATATCTGTTGTAGTTGTAAATCTTTGTACAACATCTTGACTTGATATATATGAAGAAAATGTATTAAGTCCTCCTCCAACTAAAATCATAAATATACTTGTTTTTAAAATATTTGGATCAAATATTACCTCATTACTTGATAAGAATTTTCCCTGTTCAAACAAAGTGTTAAATATTTCTGGAAATCCACCATTAACCTTTAAACCTATAAATACTAGTGTACCTACAACACCTACAATTAAAACAACACCTTGTATAAAATCAGTCCATAAAACGGATTTAATTCCTCCTGTGTAAGAATATATAATAGCAATAATTCCCATAAGAATTATGAAAATATTTACATGTATGTTAGATAATCTAGCTAAAACAATTGATGGCAAATACATAATTATAGACATACGTCCAATTTGATATATTATAAAAATTATAGCTCCTATAACTCTTAAACCTTTACTTTTATATCTTATCTCTAAATAATGATAAGCCGTATCAATCTTTAATTTACTAAATACTGGTAAGAAAAATCT
The DNA here is from genome assembly GCF_001655775.1 of Candidatus Arthromitus sp. SFB-turkey. GTDB lineage: Bacteria > Bacillota > Clostridia > Clostridiales > Clostridiaceae > Dwaynesavagella > Dwaynesavagella gallinarum. The sequence continues at coordinate 19,648 of NZ_LXFF01000033.1, read as the reverse complement.
TATAGTAAGAGGAATGGCTATAAATATACCAAGCTGTGCAAACCATAAAGCCCAAGTACCACTATAAGAATTTCCCGCTAAAGATAAAAATGAAATGGGACTTAATAACGTTGCAAAAATGGAAACTGATGTAACCCACCAAGGTATAGTTCCATCACCTTTGAAATATTCTTTACCTTCCATATCTTTTTTGGAAAAATATAGTCCTATAAGAAGAACTCCTATTAAATATACAATCAAAACTATAAAGTCAATTGAAGAAAATCCTTTCATTTTACAAAATTCCTTTCAATATAAGAATCATAAATTATTTCATTTAGCTGAAATATTTTAAGAATATATCTTTTGCTCTTTTCTTCATTTCTTGTGTAGCTTCTTTAAAAGGTCTTTTACACTCTCCAGCCTCAACTCCAAATTCCTCTAAAATAAGCTTTATAGTTTGATATAATCCATTGTTTAAAATATCTGTTATTAAATCATTTGTTATATGTTGAACTTCTCTTGCTTCTTTTATTTTATTATCTTTTACTAACTCAAATATTTCTCTAGTTCTTATACCATTTACATTAAATGTTGACCCAATTGCTCCATCAACTCCAAGTACAAGTGCAGATAATAACATTTCATCAAATCCAGAAAAAATTAATTTATCAGAAAACTCTTTTCTTATTCTCTCAAGTAAATAAAAATCTGGTGCAGTAAATTTAACTCCAATTATATCTTCATTTTTAAATAACTCTTTAAAATTTTCTATACTCATATTAACTCCTGTTAAAGCTGGTATAGAATAAATTATCATTTTATTTTTACATTCTCTAATTATTGTGTCGTAATAATCCTTTATCTCATCAAAACTAAACTTATAATAAAAAGGAGTAACTGCACTTAGTGAATCATATCCAAGCTCTGTTGAAAATTTCCCAAGTTCAATACTTTCTTTTAAATTTATAGATCCAACTTGTGCAATTAATTTTACCTTATCTTTTGCCTCATCTTTTACAATTCTAAAAATTTCTTTCTTCTCATCAGTTGAAAGCATAAAATTTTCTCCAGTGCTTCCTCCAACATAAAGTCCATCAACTTTCATTTTATCAATATTGTACCTTACAATTTCTCTTATACCTTTTTCGTTTATATTACCCTCTCTATCAAAAGAAGTTAAAAGTGCTGAATAAATTCCTTTCATTTTTTATACCTCCCAAAATTAACTTTTATCTAAAATTTCATTTATATTATTTTTTATTAAATCCGCTTTAGCTCCAAAAACTGCTTGCACACCACCATTAACATCAAACACTGCTGTAGCTCCTAAATCTTTTATTTTTTGTTTATCAACCTTATCCACATTCTTAACAGAAACTCTAAGTCTTGTTATACAAGCATCACAATCTTCTATATTTTCTTTACCTCCAAGTGATTCAAGTACTAATACTGATAAATCATATATTGAATTTTTAGTTTCAACCTTTATATCTTGAAAATCATCTTCGCTACTTTCTTCTCTTCCAGGCGTTTGAACATTAAATTTAGTTATGAAAAATCTAAATACAAAGTAATAGATAAAAAACCAAATTATCCCTATGAATATTACATATATCCAATTAGTTTTGTCATTCCCTTGAAAAACTCCAAAAAGTAAGAAATCTATTAAACCTCCAGAAAATGTATTTCCTATTCTTATAGAAAAAACATCTGCTAATAAAAATGAAACTCCATCAAAAAAAGCATGAATAACATAAAGCCAAAGTGCAACAAATAAAAACATAAACTCAATAGGTTCTGTTATTCCAGTTAAAAATGATGTTAATGCTGCACTAAAAAGTAGACCTAAAACCAATTTTTTCCTAGATTTCTTAGCACAATGATATATTGCTAAACAAGCACCAGGCAATCCAAACATCATAGTTGCAAATCTTCCAGCAAAAAACCTAGTCCCATGTGTATATAAACCTGTATGCGTAGCATCAGCAAGCTCCGCAAAAAATATATTTTGAGCTCCAACAACCTCCATTCCTGATACAATTGCAGTTCCTCCTAATTCGGTATACCAAAATAGAGGATATATAGTATTATGTAGTCCAACTGCACCCGTTAATCTCAATAAAAAACCATAAAAAAACGTACCAATTGGTCCTAAACTTGCAATTTTACCTCCAATAATAACCAAAATATTTTGAAATGATGGCCATATTAAGAAAAATATACCTGCTATAAAAATAGAACACAAAGCAGAAATAATAGGGATAAATCTAGAACCTCCAAAAAAACCTAAAAACTGTGGTAACTGTATATTTCCATACTTACTGTGTAAAAAAACTACAATACATCCTATAACAATAGAGCCTATAACTCCTGTATCTATAGCTTCTACTCCTTCAGGTTTAAATATATCTAACATTGCTCCTAAAGAGGCATTCATAACTATAAATCCTACTAAAGCAGCTAACCCTACTGTACCTTTATCTTTTTTAACTAATCCTATGGCAAGACCCACACACATAATAAGTGCTATATTTGTAAATTTTTAAACAAAACCCCACCTCCTGAAAATTAATTAATTATCAAACTTATTTAATAACATCTATAAACTTTTTAGCAATTAGCTGTGGTCTTGTAATTGCTGAGCCTACAACTGCTGAATAAACTCCTAGATCATATACTTTCTTCAAATCTTCTGGCGTATTTATTCTTCCTTCAGCTATTACAGGAATATTTAAATCTTTAACAAGTCTTTCTATTAATTCAAAATCTGGAGAATCTAATTTTTTCGTATAATCTGTATATCCCGATAAAGTTGTTGAAACACAATCTACTCCTAACTCTTGTGCTTTCAAAGCTTCCTCATAATTTGATATATCTGCCATAACAAGCACACCACTATTTTTAATGTATTTAATTAAATCTTCCAATTTTTCACCATTAGGTCTAACTCTATTTGTTGAATCTAAAGCAATCATTTCACATTTAGTTTTCAATAATTCATCAGCTTCAAACTTCGTTGCCGTTATATAAATTTGTGAATCATCATAATTTCTTTTTATAATTCCAACAACTGGCAAATTAGTAACTGATTTAATTTCAATTATATCTTCAACTCCTTGAGCTCTAATTCCAACTGCTCCTGCTTGTTCTGCAGCTTTAGCCATTCTTCCCATTATAAAAGGACTACAAAGAGGTTCGTCTTCAAGTGCTTGACAAGATATAATAAGTCCACCTCTAACTTTATTTAACATAAAAATACCTCCGTTTTATGAAATTCTTTCTGTAACTTAATTTTAATCTTTTTTCCAAACGTTTACATTACATAATAATTACAATTATAAATATTTTTTACAATTCACCCCTAATTAAATTTTAATTTTATAATTGAATTATGATAAAATGGTAAATAATTTTTATTGTAACCAATAAATAAAAAATTTATATATACAGGTGAAATAATGCTTATCATTAGTCTTAAAAACATTTATAAAAGCTTTGGTATAAATACAATCTTAAATGATATTTCTTTTAACATAAATGATGGAGATAAAATTGGATTAATTGGTCAAAATGGAGGTGGAAAATCAACACTTTTAAAAATAATAACAAATCAAATACCTCAAGATTCTGGAGAAATTTTTATAAACAAATCCAAAACTCTTGGATATTTAACTCAAAATTCTAACTTCAATGAAGATATGACTATTTATGAAAATGCTCTTTTAGTCTTTGAAAATTTAATAAAAATGGAAAATAGAATAAATGAATTGGAAAAAATTCTTGAAGCTAATCAAAATCAAGAATTTATAAATGAATATACGGAATTAATAAATAAATTTAAAATAAACGAAGGATATACATATAAAAGCGAAACTCTAAAAGTTTTAAAATATTTAAATTTTAGTGATGAAAAAATAAATAGAAAAGCTAAAAATTTAAGTGGTGGTGAAAAAAAACGATTAGATCTAGCAAAACTTTTACTTAAAAAGCCTGATATTTTATTACTTGATGAACCAACAAACCACTTAGATTTAGAATCTATTGAATGGCTAGAAAATTATTTAAAAAGTTATAAAGGAACTTTAATTGTAATATCTCACGATAGATATTTTTTAGATAAAATTGTAACTCATATATTTGAACTTGAAAATTCAAAAATTTTAACTTTCAATTCTAATTACACAAAATTTTTAGAACTTAAACAAAATTATGAAAATGAACTTCTACATAAATATAACGTTCAACAAAAATTTTTAAAACGTGAAAGAGAAATTATTAAAAATTATAGAACAAAACACAGTGAAAAACGTATAAAGGCAGCTGAAAGTAGGGAAAAACGATTAAGCAAAATTCAGCTTATTGAAAAACCTAAATCATCTTCTAAAATCAATAACATTAATTTTGAATTTATTGAAAAAACGGGAAATGACATTTTAGAAGTTAAAAATCTTTCAAAATACTATGGTGATAAAAAAATATTTGAAAATATAAATCTTTCTGTTACAAATAATGAAAAAATTGCAATAATAGGACATAACGGTATTGGAAAAAGTACTCTTTTTAAAATTTTATGTGGAAAAGATAATCAAACAAATGGAACCGTAACATATGGTACAGGTTTAAATATTAGTTATTATGATCAAGAACAATCTGACTTAAACAATGAAAAAACAATATTTGAAGAAATTCACGATTCATTTCCTCACGTTACAACTCAAACTATAAGAAGACATTTATCAAATTTTTTATTTAAAAATGATGATATCTACAAAAAAATATCCTTATTAAGTGGAGGAGAAAAATGTAGATTAAATCTAATTAAAATAATACTTTCAAATTCAAATGTTTTATTTATGGATGAACCTACAAACCACTTAGATATTTACACAAGAGAAATATTGGAAAATGCCATAATTAATTTTGAAGGAACTTGCTTAATAATATCTCACGATAGATATTTTTTAAATAAAGTTGTAGACAAAATCTATGAATTTAAAAAAGACGGTTTAATTGAATATATTGGAAATTATGATTATTACATAAATAAACAACAAAACCCTCATAGATTTGATACTTCTATAACGATAGACAGTGTAATAAATGGTGAAAAATCTTCAAAGCCAAAAACTCAAAATAAACCAAAAGTTCACGAGAAAAGCAAAATAGGAAAAGAAATTTCTAGAAAAATTTCAAAAATAGAAAATGATATTACAAATACAGAAAATGAAATTTCAAATCTTCAAGAACAATTAACACTTAAAGAAATTTACTCTAATTATGAAAAATTAAACGAAATTAACAATAAAATAAATGAACTAAAACAAACCCTTTCAACACTATACGAAGAATGGGAAAAATTAATCTAAGGAGTACTTAGTATGAAAACTTTATCAAAATTTTTATTTATTCCTATTGTAATTTTAATCATATTTATATCTTTACGCTTCTTATTTAATGACACAAAAAATATTTCATTTAAAAATCTTGCTGAAGCTTCTTCATATATAGAAAATGGATGGATTCCAAATAATCTTCCTGAAAATTCTAAAAACATATACGTTACATACAATATAGATACTAATATTATAAATGGAGAATTTGAATTAAATAATACTACAGAAATTGAAAATTTTAAAAACTCTTTGTTAGAAATACAAAATTTTAATATTAATAAACTATATTTTTTAAATAATAATCTTAAAGATAAAATTTCAAAAATATTATCAAAAAATTTAAATAATATTTTTCAATATGAAAATTTCATATTTATCTTCGATAATAATAAAATTTATTTCTTTTCAAATCATTAAAAAAGCATAGTACTAATTTCAAAGTACTATGCTTTTAATTTATTAATCCCTATTCATTTAAAACAAGATCTAAGGTCTTTTCACTACCTTCTCTATAAACTACAACCTTAATTGTATCTCCTAAATTATGTTGAGCTTTTATTTCATTAACATCATCAAAAGTTTTAACATCTCTTCCACCAAACTTAACTACAACATCTCCTGGTCTTATACCTGCACGCTCAGCGTTTGAAAATGCCTCAACTTCAACAACATAAATTCCTTCTGGTAAATTCAAATTCTTTGAAATCTCTGCATCAATAACTCTTCCTTTAATTCCAATTCTAAGTATAGGTTTAGATAATTCATCTAATTTTTGTTTAGCTTGATTTATTGGTATTGCAAATCCTATACCTTCAATACTTGTTACACCACTACTTCCACCAAATTTAGCTGTATTTATTCCAATAACCTCTCCCCTAGAATTTATAAGAGGTCCTCCGCTATTACCAGGATTTATTGCTGTATCTGTTTGAAGAAGCTTCAAAGTTTTACCCTCTATAGTTATATCTCTATCAAGTGCACTCACAACTCCTGTTGTGGTTGTTCCTAAAAACTCTTTTCCAAGAGGAGAACCGATAGCGACAACAGATTCACCAACTAATAATTCATCTGAATTACCTAAAACAACTGTAGCTGGAACAGTAACTGTTGAATCCGTAATTTTTAGTAATGCTATATCATTTGCCTCATCATAATTTATAACTTTTGCATCTGTTTCTACACCATCATAAAATATAACTTTAACAGTTTGAGCTCCCTCAATTACGTGATAATTAGTTAAAATATGCCCTTCTTCATTTATTATAAACCCAGATCCTATACCTTCTTGTTGTTGTAGTCCAAAGAAACCTCTATCTACAATTGATTGAGTACTAACACCAACAACAGCTGGCCCAACTCTTTTAACTATTTCCGTAACTGTAAGTGCCTCTTCAGTCTCATTAAAATATGTAGGTCCCACATACTCAACTCCAGTAGATGATGAAATTTTAGAATATAATGGGGTTTTTTCAAAAAAACCTAATTTAGGTGCTACATATATTGTAAATAAACTTCCTAAAATAGAACTTATTAAAATTAATAACACCAATAACAAAATACTTAAACTCTTTCTAGAACCATTATTACTATTTTTTATAACTGGCTTAACACTATTATTTGATACACTACTATATTCTTTTTCATTTTCAAAATTATTTTCCATATATACAACTCCTTCCAAGTTAATAATTATTTTCATTCTATTCTAGAATTCATATTTGAAATTAAATTTATTAAATATTCAGAATTTGTATATGTAAATTCGCTTGTGTCTTCAAAATAAATTATTTCTAAGTTTTTAAAATGCTTCTTAAGCATATTCTCATATTCATCACTTCTATTTTTCTCTGATTCTATAATTATAATAGGTATATCATAAGTTCCAAAATTATTTAAATCTAAATTTTCTAAATATTTTTTCATACTACTTTTTTCTTTAAGTATTGTACTATAATAATCTTTACTCATCATCCTACTTAAATAATTATCTTTATTTCTAGAACTGGCCTTTTCCTTATACAAATTAATATAAGGATTATTTAAAATAGAAAATTTTTCTAAAATTCTAGGAATACTTAAACTTGATAATAATTTCATAACACTAATATTTAAATTCTCATATAAATTCTCAAAATAACTTTTATTATCTCCATTTTCTTGAAAAATAAAAGGATTAATTAATATCATTCCCCGAACTTTATCTGTATATTTTTTCAAATATTCTAAATGTATAAGAGAACCATATCCTTCACTAACCAACATATATTTTCCACTATATCCAGTATTAGTTGCAAGATTATTTAATATTTCACTCTGTAACTCAACAGTGGTTTCTTTCTTAAAAAAATCACTTCCTCCATATCCTAATCTATCGTAATATATCATTCTAGTACCACTAATTGAATTTAATATTATAGGATTCCACTGTAAAAGAGTTTCTCCTATATCAGACTCAAATAATACAATTGTAGATCCGCTTCCTGAAACCCCATAAGCAATCTTATGTTCTCCATAACTTCCAAGTCTATGTGAACTTCTTAAAGCCATAATTGAATTATTATTCTGGACGGCTTCACTTAAAACACCTGCTAATATAGTTAAAACAAAAATAAAAATAATAGATTCAATAATTATCTTTCTTATTTTTTTTGATTTAGGACTTACATATTTCCTATTGCTTTTATATACTGAATTTGAATGTTCTATAAATTTCATAATTTTGTACCACAATTCCTAAAATTTTATATTTGGTGAAACATTCAAGGTATAATCACTACTCCCATTTTTTATATAAGAGTAATATGCTGCAGATGCAATCATAGCACCATTATCTGTACATAAAATTTTACTAGGGATATAAATTTCAACATCTCTAAAATAACTTTTAAATCTATTTTTCAAATACTCGTTTGATGAAACCCCTCCAACAATACAAAGCTTACTTCCCCCATATATATTAAACGCTTTTTCAATATTCTGTATTAACATATCTACAGCAGTTTTTTGAAATGAAGCACATACATTTTCTTTATTTATGTCAATCTTGTTTAAATTATTTTGATTTATGTAATTGAGCACTGATGACTTTAAACCACTATATGAAAAATCTAGTGTATCATCTTCAAATTTACTTTTAGGAAACTTAATTGAATTTTCATCTCCATCTTTAGCAAATCTCTCTATATTAGGCCCTCCAGGATACGAAAGATTTAACTTTCTAGCAATCTTATCAAAAACTTCACCTATAGCGTCATCTCTAGTTTCAGCGATTTTTTCATAAACTCCATAATCTACCACGTTTAAAAGAATAGTGTGACCACCAGAAATAACAAGACTCATAAAAGGAGGAGATAATTCTTTATACTCTAAAAAACAAGAGCTAATATGCCCTTCTATATGATTTACACCTATAAACTCTTTATTTAATGCATAACTTAATCCTTTTGCATATTGAAGCCCAACTAAAAGCGCTCCAACAAGTCCTGGACCATAAGTTGCTGCTATAAGATCAACATCATTTAATTTAATTTCTGCTTCCTTAAGTGCCTCATCAACAACCAAATTAATTACTTCTAAATGTTTTCTAGAAGCAACTTCAGGAACAACCCCACCAAATTCATTATGTATATCTATTTGAGATAATATTTTATTAGATAATATTTCTCTTCCATTTTTTACTATTGCAACAGATGTTTCATCACAACTTGTTTCTATTGACAATACAATCATGTCTTTCATAAGTTAAACCACTTCCTAAACCATAAATTTGAAAATTTTCAAATTTTGTTATATCTTATATTATAATTAAAAAATTTTTTATTATCAAATTAAATATTTCATTTTTAAGGAGAATTTATGGAAAATATAGTAAAAATAATCGTTTCTGGAACTCCAATCTCTAAATCGAATTTCAAGCTTCATTCAAGAAATGGTAGATATATTCTTCCTTATAATTCTGGAAAATATTATGATAGATATGGTGTATATGAAGAACATATTGCTTATGAAATAAAGCGTCAATATCCAAATATAACATTTAATACATCTCTTACTGCTATTTTAAAGGTATTTTATAAATATGAAAAAAAACATCCTGATACAAATAATATAACTAAAAGTATATTCGATGGAGTTGAAAAAAGCGGAATAATTTTAAATGACTCTCAAATAACAAAAATATTTATTGAAGAATTCTATGATAAAGAAAATCCTCGTTTTGAATTACTATTATTTGAAAATCATTTATTTGATATTAATATTTCAATTAAAAAAAGAGAAGTTCCTACTGAAAAAACTTTATATTCTAAATCTTTAAATAGTAAAAAAAATTCTGAAATACCAATAAAATCTAGTGAAAAAACATTAAAGAAAGAAGATTTAATCTGTTATGTATGTGAAAATAAAATTAAAGATGGAGACTACATAAAAATTTCAAAATCAAATTCAATATTATGTAAAAAATGTCTCAAAAAAACAATTTAAGCAAAGAACTTTAAAATCTTTGCTTTAATTAAGTAAAATATTAACCTTATTTATTTCATTTAAATACAATTCTAAATTAAGTAAAATCTCTATGTAATTTTCAAATCTTAAAACTCTAAAATCAAAAAATTCCTCATTATTTATCATAACTTTTATATTTTTAGATATATTTTTTTGACTTAATAAAATAATCAAATGTTTTTGATCTTTTTTATTTGTTATATACTTAGGAGTTATAAGCTTAATCTCTTTTTTATCATAACAAATCTCTATGTTATCAAGTTCATTATTTTTTCCATTTACGAAATCTAAAACACTCTGTGCCAAATAATCAGAATCTACATAAATAGAATCGGTATTTGTATATAAATTACAAGAATTACCTATAGAAAATATTCCTTTTTTACTTGTCATAAATTTATCATTTATAGTTATTTCATTTAAATCTCCAGTTTCAACGTAATTATTTAAAAATTTAGTTTCAGGTAAATATTTAAATGGACATATTATTTTACCGCATAATATATTTTTATGGTTTTTACTGTTAATATTAATTAAAACATCTAAATAATTTTGAAATCCTAAATGGGTTTTAGTTATTTTTTCAATGACAGAATTTAGGTATATATTAACTTTATTTACTTTCATAAAATTTATTAAACCAAGGTCATTGCTTACTATTTTGTCCCCTTTTTCAATTATCCCTTTAACACTTCCACCTTCAAGAATAGTTCTTTTAGCTAAAAATAATTCTCTAGAACTAGTTCCTGTAATTAAAATATCTTTTGATAACAATAATCCGTTTATTGATATGTTTTTTTGGAAAAACACCCCTGTACTTAAAGATTTTAAAATATTATCATCGTATATGTAAGAATGTAAATTTAAAATTTGTTTACTTCCAGTTGCAATTATTAAAATCTCAAATTCTATATCAATTTTTCCCAAATCTTTAGATATAACACTTACTTTTTTATCATTAATTGAAGTTACACAAGTATTTAATAAATATTCTACTTTTAAGCTTTCTAAATCTTCAATTAAAAAATTCAAAAACTCATAAGAAGTTACAAAACTATCAAAAGTAATTAACCCATAGTTTCCATCTAAATTATATTTTAATGTTCCTCCAAGTTCTGCTTCTCTTTCTAAAATAAAAATATCATTAGAAGAAAATCCTTTTTTACATAAAGAGATTGCAGAGCTAAGCCCTGCAATTCCACCACCAATTATTAAAATCTTTTTAAATATAAAAAACCCCACCTTTAAAGTATAACCCTTATATTCTAATAACACTATCGCTATTATTTAAAATTTCAATTATAGAATACATATTTGTAATTTCCGCCACTTTTATATGATCTTTAAGTTTATAATAATCCGTACAAATACCACAAGCTAAAATAGAAACTCCTCTATTTTTTAAAGATTCAATATGCTTTATAACATCATAATTTTCAGTTAAAAGTTTAACCCCAGAATTTATAAATATAATATTGCTAGGAAGAGTAATACTTTCATCTAAAGCATAGAAATAAGACTTCATTAACACTCTTGAAAGCTCCTCATCTCCTTCTCCAAATAAATCACTCATAATTAAAATAGAAAAATTATTAACCTCAAATTTTTCATGTGATAACTTTTCATTTCCATCGAATATTACTTCAAATATATAAAGTTCATCACTTTTATTTGAAGAATAATTAATTTTATTATTTTCAAGATACTTCTTAATATTTAAAAAAGATACTTCATTATCAAGTATAATCTTAAAATCCGTATTCTTATTATTATTTATAAATTTTCGAGTTTCAACTAAAGGAATAGGACAACTTTTATTTCTTAAATCTAACTCTTTCATAAAAACACCCCAAACTATTATTTAACTTCTTCTAATAACTCATTTATTTTCTCTGCTTCTTCTGACACATACCATTCACTTAAAATTACAATGTCATCCTTTTTTATTGAAAATTCTCCAATAGTATTATTACTTACCTTATCTCCTATAATTTTATACACATACATATTTTCTTTAGTCAAAGTAACCATAATATCTCTATTAGGAGAAATAAAAGCATCTAAAACATCTGGTTGTTTTAATTTTATTTGACCTAAATTAATTGATAAATCATTATTTTTAACAAGTGTATCATTAGGCAAAACTTCTATGTCAAAATCAATTGGAGAAACATCATATCCAGTTTTAGGATTTATTCTTCCTCTTAAAAACCAACTACCTGCATATCTTAATAGCTTAAAACTATCTTCCCTAACTTCACTATCATACATTTCTAAAATTTGTTTATCTACAAAATCCAAAAATTTCTTTCTACTAGTATAAAAATCTTTTTTGTTATACTTAAAAATATCAGAAAATTTCAATCTCTTTTCAATATAAGGTTCATCAATAGATAACATAGCTAATTTATCCGTATCAATTTTACCTAAATACTCAGTATTTTGATCATAATTAATTCCAATATAATTTTCATTTACATATGTAAGATCTATAAATTGATTTATAAATTCTTCGTTTGTATTATCAGATTTTATAATATTTTCAACTCCATCACCATTTAATATTTTTCTATTTATAACTATCTTTTCATACAAACTATTTTTTTCACTAGACTCAACCTTAATTGTTAGTATATCTCCATTTTTAGGAATAATTATATCATCAAAAATTTTATAAGAGTAACTACCTTCATCACTTTGAAAAAACCATATTGTTTTATAATCACTTTTAGGAATAGATGAATCAACTACTTCTCTTTCTGATTTAAAACCTATCAAAAATCCAGTATTAACAATATCTCCACTTTGTTTATTAAAAATATTATTTTTATAATTATCTTTTACGTAATCTTCAAGATTCTTATCAATTTTATCGCTAATTTTTTTAAGTACATACATTATGTTATCATCATAATAAAACAAAAGAGTATCATCATCATATTTTAAAAATTCATACACGTTTTTATTTTCATCTTGAATACTAAATACATTAATTTCCTTATCATCAAGATTTAAAAAAGAAAAATCACTTATCTTAAACTTAACCCTCATATAATCACTTAAGGTTGTGGTTTTAACTTTATAATTTTCATACTCAAATACTATATCATTAATTCTTAAATAATCATTTGATAAAAACAAATAACTATCTAAAGGAATTTTAGGACCCATTTTAGAATTTGTTTCATACATATAATAAAAATTTTCTACAGTCCAAGTTCCCCCAACTAAAATATTATCAACCTTAGGAGATACAAGAAGAGTGTCTAAACTTGCATTAAAAGTTGAACATGAAGTAAAAAACATTAATAAAATAAATGAACAAATAATCTTAATAAAATATTTAAATCTCATCTACACCTCTTAAAAATTAATGGGTAATTTTAATGTTACTTTAGTCCATTGTCCATAAACACTATCAATTTCAAGACTTCCACCATGAAGCTTCATAATCTCATCACTTATTGATAAACCTAATCCGTTTTTAGATTTACTCGTTTTACCTTTGAAAAACTTTTCTTTAACCTTAGAAAGCTCATCTTTAGGAATTCCTATTCCATTATCAAGTATATCAATTAAAACAAAATTATCTTCTTTATTTATATAATACTTAAGAGTTATTTTACCATCATCTTTTAAAAACTTTATAGAATTATCCAAAACATTTACAATTACTTGCTTTAATCTATTAAAATCCACTGTTAAATCTATATCTTCCTCTATATCATCATATATAAACTTAAATCCTTCTCTTTCTTCTCTAGGCTTTATATAGCTAAATATATAACTATAAATATCCGAAATAGATATTTTATCAAATTTAAGTGTAACTTTATGAGAAATAAACTTTGAAAAATCTAAAAGCTCTTCAACCATTGCAGATAGCCTATCTGTTTCACTTTCTATTATTTTAAGTCCTTCTAAAACTCCAGGATTATCAAATTTTTCATATTGAAGTGTTATAGCCCATCCCTTAATAGACGTTAATGGAGTTCTAAGCTCATGGGATACAGTAGATATAAAATCATTTTTAAGTTCATCTTTTTTAGATATCTCATCTGCCATATAATTTAAGGTATCTCCTAAAGTTCCAACTTCATTTTTAGGAAGATTGGTACATCTAACATCTAATTGACCTAAAGCCATTTTTTTAGCAATATTTATAAGAGACTTTATAGGTTCAACTATTGTATTTGTTACTATTCCAATTATGATTATATAAAATATAAGAGCAACTAAAGCTGCCAGTACAAAAGTAAAAATTATTTTCCTTATATTTTGATTAGCAGACTCAAGTGAAACTATAAAACGCACAACCCCAACAACTTGATTATAATTTTTAATTGGATATGCTACGGATATTACCTTAGATTTACTATAAAAAACATCTCCAATCCACTTACCTAATTCTCCCTCAGAAGCAACTTTAAAATCATAGGTATCAATAGGAAGTTCATGTACAATGCCTATAGTATCCATTAAAACTTTTCCATCTAAATTTATTATTTGAACTTGTGCATTTGTAGTGGAAGAAAAATTATCTAAATCTAGCAAAACAGCCGTTTCTAAAGAAACATTAGAACTATTATTTTGATAATTTTCTACAGCAGCTAAAATTTGATTTGATAAATTATCAGAAATTGTATTATAATAAGCCTCCCTAACGTAATAAGATAAACTTATAGATAAAGCGAGTATTATAAAAATGAATATACTTATAGAACTTTTTATAATGCTAGATCTTATACTACCTCTATTTAAAAATATATTAGAAATAAAATTACTTTTCATTATTCCATCTATATCCTGTTCCCCATACAGTTTCTATATACTTAGGTTTAGAAGATTCATCTTCAATTTTTGATCTAAGCCTTCTTATATTAACATCTACTATTTTTAAATCTCCAAAATAATTATATCCCCAAATCATATTCATAAGCTCATCACGACTTAAGGCCTTCCCAGGATTTTCAACAAATATTTTAAACAGCATGTACTCTTTAGGAGTAACATCAATTTCTTTATCATTTTTATATATTTTCTGAGAATACAAATCTAGTCTAAAAGGACCATTTAAAATCATATCACTATTGAATTTTTCATCTATTCTACGTATTAAAGCTTTAACCCTTAACATAACCTCAAGAGGGTTAAATGGTTTTACAACATAATCATCAGCTCCAAATTCAAGTCCCATAACTCTCTCCATTTCTTGAGAGCGAGCTGTTAACATTATTATACCAATTTTAGGAAAATGCTTTCTCAAATTTGAACAAACTTGAAACCCGTCCATATCACCTTCAAGTCCAATGTCTAAAAGTACAACTTGAGGTTTTTCAAGTAAAGCAATTTCAATTGCCTTATCTCCACGATCAGCTTCAAGAACATGAAATCCTTCTCTATCAAAATTTATTTTTAAAAATTGTCTTATACTCAATTCATTCTCAACTAACAAAATTTTCTTTTCCATACCAAAAACCTCTTACGACACTAATAGTTAATTAATATTATAATACAAAAAGGTGATAAGTACAATTTTGACTTATCACTTGAACTTTTTAATTACACTATTTTAAATCACCATACATTTTATTTATTTTTTTACAACTCTTTGTAAAATTCTAAATAAAATGATAAAATGTTAGCGTATTTTTATTTTTAGAAGGTGGTTTGTCTATGAATGATTTTAAAGAAATCTTAACTTTAGCTGAGGAAATTTATTACAATCCTGAATTAGGTTTTAAAGAATTTAAAACTTCTAAATTAATAGAAAATTTTATTAAAAAATATTTTCCTCAAGGAGAAATTATTAAATTTGCTGAAACTGGAATTAAATTTAATTTTGGAGAAAGAAAAAAGATTCATATAGCACTTATTGCTGAAATGGATGCAGTTTTTACACCTTCACATATTCACTCTAACAAAGATACAGGAGCAGCTCATAACTGTGGTCATTACTCTCAAGTTGCAATAATGCTTAATCTATTAAAAACCCTCTCAACTAGTGAAGAATATAAATCTTTTGATTTTTCTGTTGGTTTCGTTTTTACTCCAGCTGAGGAGTATTTAGATTTAAAGTACAGAAAAACCTTACGAAAAAATAATAAAATTAGTTTTTTAGGTGGAAAACCTGAAGCTATAAAATTAGGTATTTTTGATGAGTTTGACCTAGCTATTGCTATTCACGCTATGGGAGGAGAGTCAGAGAAAAGAAGTATTGAACTTAATTGCAACTTAGCTGGATTTCTCTATAAATACTACACTTTCAAAGGAAAACCTTCCCATGCAGGACTTGCACCACAAATAGGAGTAAATGCATATAGCATCTCCACACTTTTCAACACTGCTCTTGGTTTATTTAGACAACAAATTGATGAAAAATATATGGTTAGAATAAATCCAGTTATTATGGATGCTCCTATGGACACTAATGTAATTCCTGACAAAATAAAAATAGGAACAGATATTAGAGCTCATTCTATAGAGTATATGTTAGAATTATCTAAGAGATTAGATACTATAGCAAAATGTTCAGCCAAGTCTCTAGGTGGAAATGTAGAAATTGAAACAGAAATGGGATACCTACCATTTTTACAATCTACATATCTATCTGATTTTGTTAGAAAAAGTTTTGAAGAATTTGAAGAAATAGAGTATTGTAAAGAAAACTTTCCAATTAGTGCTGCTGGTGATATTGGTGATTTATCTTTTATACTACCTTGTATACAAATTGGATATAACGGTTTTACTGGAACTTTTCATGGAACAGATTTTATACATAAAGATACTGAGTATATATTTTCAATTTTTCCAAAATTTTTAATGAAAGTTTTGAAAGATATGAATGGAAAAATTGATAAATCTAAACTATATAAAAGAAGTTATAAAGAGTATAAAAAAATAACAGAAAAATTTGGAGGAGAAAATGAAAAATAAGAATTTACCCTATCTAATTATTTTTTCTGTAATAGTTATTTTAATTGCTGAAATTATTGGCTTTAGAACTCTTAATTTAGGAAAATTTAAAATAGGATTATTACCCTTACTTTTTGCACTAATTATTACAATGATTTTAGCCTTCAATGTTTTTAGAAAAGGATTATTCAAAAAAATATATAGTGAAGAAAATGTTAGCTTTGCTGGAAAATATCTTATTATTATTATGCTACCACTTATGGCTAAGTATGGAGCTGATGTTGCACCTAGATTAAAGGAGATTCTATCTATTGGTTGGATATTTTTAATTCAAGAACTAGGAAATGTTGGAACTGTACTAATTGGCTTACCAATAGCTATACTTATTGGACTTAAAAGAGAGGCTATTGGTTCTACTCTTGGAATTGGTAGAGAAGGGGAACTTGCATATATTTCAGAAAAATATACTTTAAACTCTGATGAAGGACGTGGAGTTCTATCAATGTATATATTCGGAACTCTCTTTGGAGCAATCTTTTTTAGTATTATGGCTCCTATCTTCCTAGAAATTGGTTTCAAAGTTGAATCGTTAGCTATCGCTTCTGGTGTAGGATCTGCTAGTATGATGACAGCAGCTAGTTCTGCTCTTGTTGCTATCCACCCTGAAAAAGCTGAAACAATAAGAGCTTACGCTGCAGCTAGTCAGTTATTAACTAGTTTTGTTGGAACTTTCACTATGGTATTTATAGCTGTTCCTCTACAAAGATTTATGTATAATAAATTAACTGGAGGTAAAAAAAATGCCTAAAAAATTCTTAGAAAATTATTTTATAAAAAATATACTTATAATATTCCTTGGTCTATCTTTAATTCTATTTACTCAATGGATTAAAGTTTTAAAATATGGTGAAGAAGGCCCTCAAATTACTAGTTATACATTTTTAGGACTTTTATGTTTAGGAGCATTTGCTACTATTGGACTAGCCTTACAATATCTTATGCAAAAAGTTTCTATCAAATTTATAAGGGACTTTCC
Source organism: Candidatus Arthromitus sp. SFB-turkey (assembly GCF_001655775.1). Classification (GTDB taxonomy): domain Bacteria; phylum Bacillota; class Clostridia; order Clostridiales; family Clostridiaceae; genus Dwaynesavagella; species Dwaynesavagella gallinarum. Next base: position 1,819 of record NZ_LXFF01000033.1, on the reverse strand, counting down.
TATACTAGGATGGGTTTCTATTACCTCTTTAATATTTTGTATGTTGAGTAATGAAGTTATTAAAGCTATAAACTCTGTAGATTTTCTATCAATTACAACACCAATACTCACTTATGCTGGAATATCTGTTGCTAATAAATTAAAAACTTTAAGAAATCTTTCATGGAAAATTGCTATAGTAGGAATTTTCGTATTTATAGGTACATATTTAGGATCTGCAATTTTAGCAGAATTAGGACTATTTATTTCAAATAAATAATATATCAAAATAAAAAAAGTGATAAGTACAATTTGACTTATCACTTAATTTTTAATACATAGTTCTAAATTGATATCCTCTGTTTCTAAAATATTCAATAATCTGTGGTAAAGCCTGCGCTGAAATTGAACCAGCTTTCCCCGCAAAATCATGCATTAATAAAACGACACAATTACTATTACCTGCAGTTTTAATTGCATATTCAAAAAGAGCATTTGGATCATTAACTACTCTTCCATCGGCATCCCCACTTAAAGCATTCCACTCAATAACTGAATATCCTGCATTGTTTAATCTTTCAAGATTTTCACTTTGTCCTTTCCAAGACCTAAGTCCACCAGGAAGCCTTAAAACTCTAGTATTAAAATCATCACCCAAAATCTTTTTCATAAGTTCATGAGACTTATTCATATCAGCAATTAAATTATTATAATTTATAACCCTTCCAGGATACAAATAAGAGTAATTATGACTATATCCATGATTAGCTATAGCATGCCCTTCTTCTAAAGTTCTTTTTAAAAGGTTTTCATATTCAACACCATTATCTAAATTAGTTCCCAAAACAAAGAAAGTAGCTTTTACACCATATTCCTTTAAAATATCTAGAACTTTAGGTGTATTATCAAGAGATGGTCCATCATCAAAAGTTAAAAAAACCATTTTTTCTCCATCAGATGGATAAGTATTTTTAAACAAATGATCCTGAATTTTAAAAGAATCGTAAGAATATCTCCCACCTTCAATAATAGTATTTCCATTTTCCATAATATCTTTTGGATTATACAAATTCATATTAGTTTCCATGGCATCTACCATAAAAATAAAACTAAACACTGTAAAAAATAAAACATAACAGCAAAACCTTAAAGACAATTTTTTTATAATCATAAAATCACCTAATTAATTTAAAATATATTTTGAATAAACTCATTTATTTTATATTGAGGAGTACAAAATTTAGAACTAATTATTACATTATTAAAACCCATATTAAAAATATTATTACAATCTAAAACTTTTTTATATGTATAATTAAATATTAAAGGAATATCTAAAGATTTAAGTTCCTCAAAATTAATCAAATCAAAATCACCTTTAATCGAAATAGCGTCAAAATTCAAATCACGAATATTTTTAATATCTTCAAGACTAGAAACCTCACCAATAAAACGAAGTTCTGGAAAAACAGATTTAATTTTATAGTAAAATTCATGAATTATTTGATTATTAGGACGAATTTTCATAGAAGCATCTAAATAAATAATTTCTGCACCCGCCTTAGCAAGCTCATGAATTTCGTTAATAGTTGGAGTAATATTTACAAAACTATTTGGATAAATCCTATTAATATATCCAATAACAGGAATATTTGTAGAATGTTTTATATCTAAAATTAAATTATAAGAATTAATTTTTACAGCTACAACTCTATCAAGTAAACCATTCAAAGACAAAACAAACTTATTTACAATATAAGCATTAACACTATTATTATCTGATAAATAATCCAGTGATAAAATAAAACCTCTATTTAAAAAATTCGACATAAAATCCTCA
>NZ_LXFF01000032.1 GCF_001655775.1 Candidatus Arthromitus sp. SFB-turkey | reverse complement strand
TTTTTATTATAAGATGCCTGCTTTATTTTACATTTTATAATATGTGACAATTTATCATCACTGCTATTATCTACAATTTCCAAATCATTTTCAAATGCATCTGCTATAATTCTTATACTTTTACCTTTTAAAATAAAAACTTCTTTATCATCTATATTTTTTATATCAACTATTTTAAATTTTATATCCTTATTATAAGATTTTCTTACTACAATATCTCCTATTTTCATAAATAACCCTTATAAATCATATTTCTTTTTTTAAAATATGATTTATAATATTTTCATGATACTTTTTTAAATATTTCTTCCACCTAGTATATTAAATCCAGAATCAACATGTATTATTTCTCCTGTAACACCTCTAGATAACTCACTCATTAAAAATAAAGCCACATCACCAACTTCTGAAGGATCAGTTAATCTTCTAAGAGGTGACTGCTTCTCAATTTCTTCTAAAATTAAATTAAAATCACCTACTCCTTTTGCTGAAAGAGTTTTTATAGGTCCAGCTGAAATAGCATTAACTCTTATATTTTTCTTACCTAAATCATTTGCTAAATACTTAACACTCATATCAAGAGAAGCTTTTGCAACTCCCATAACATTATAATTAGGAACAACTTTTTCACTTCCATAATAAGTAAGAGTTACTATACTTCCTCCTTCACTCATATATGAAGAAGCTTCTTTTATAACTCCTGTTAAAGAATACGCACTTATGTTTTGAGCCAACAAAAACCCTTCTCGTGTAGTATTTAAATACTCACCTTTTAACTCTTCCTTATTAGCGAAAGCTATAGAATGAACTATTCCATGTATAACTCCAACTTTTTCTCCTATAGTTTGAAAACATTTTTGTATGCTTTCATCACTTGCAACATCACATTCAACCATTAAGAAATTTTCATCTAGTGTACTAACTAATTTTTCAATATTTTTTTTAAATCTTTCATTAACATATGTAAATATAATATTAGCATTAGCTTTATGTAAAGATTGAGCTATATGCCACGCTATACTAAAATTATTTGCAACTCCCATAATAACTATATTTTTTTTACTTAATGATATATCCATAACAATCCTCCTTAAATTTAAGTCACAAAACTCCTATTTTACTTGATAATTTATTGTACCTATTTTCATAAAAAAGTCAATAAAAAAAATTAAAACGTGTAAAAATTTATACACGTTTTAATAATTAAAAATCTATAGAAAATTCTTTCTTAAATTTATCTAAAAACTCTATATATTCTTCCTTCTCATTTATTAATTTTTCAAAATGATTTATAAATACATTTTGTCTTAATAACATTTCATTATAAAAATATCTATTAGAAATTCTCCAAAACCTCTGTGGAAACAATAAAAATCCATAAATCAAAAATATATCTTCATATCTTAATTTTAAAACTTTATCATAATTTTCAATTATCCCTCTACATATATCAATATTCCAATTGTTTTTCTTCAAAACTTTTGTAATAAAATTAGCTATATCATAACTTCTAACTTCTCTTTTACAATAATCAAAATCAAGTACATTTATATTATTTTCATTATCTATGATTATATTGTGGTGAGTATAATCGTGATGGCAAAAACTTTTCTCTTCTTCAATTTCCCTACAAATATCATAATATTTTGAAACTTCAAAAAGATTATAAGCTTTCTTCGCAATTTCCTTATAAAATTCATAATTTTTAATATACATCATATCAACATCATTTTTAATTCCCTTTTTTCTAACCATATCTCTCATTTTATCAAAAGACTTTATTCGTTTACTCATGACATTTGGCCATCTATCTAAATCACTTTTTAATTTCGAATGTTCAGGTGGCTCATATCCTCTAGAGGATATATGAAGATTCGCAAGCATTTTAGATGCATTATTTATTTCATCTATGTTTAAAAAATCACATTCTCTACCATCTATCCACTGTGAAAGTGTATATATATCCTCATTTACAATGGCATAAGGATTATTGTCTACACTTAAATAAAATCTATCTATGTTCGTAAAACCATTCTTTATTAAATGCTCTTTAGCTCCGTATATAAAAATTAATTTTTGAATTCCGTATGAAATCTTTTTTAAACACATCTCACCTTTGTTTGTTTTCAAAAAATAAATTCCCTTACTAGGTTTTATTTTCTCAATTTTTAAATCAAATTGTCTTTCAATCTCAAACTCTCTCATCATAGCTCCTTCACCTCCTTTATATCAATATGTTTGTAACATAAAAATTATTATTTACATTAACAATTTTAGTACAATTTAATATTATAAAATTATAAAATTCAAAAGAAAGGCTTGAAAATGGATATAGCAATAGATGGAAGATCTGCTTTTTTTTATAAAGGAAGCGGAATTGGAAATTATTCCTATGAATTGATAAAAAATATACTTAAAATAAACAAGCTCCATTCAATTGACATATATTCAAATAAATTAAATTACAAAAATTCAAAATCATTTTGGGATTTTTCAAACACATCAATAAATTTAAACAAACACTATGATATATTTTTAAATCCTCATAACGGAATAGGTTTACCTTATAAGAATACAAAAAAAATTATAACTACACTTCATGATATAATCCCATCTAAATTACCTGAAACAGTAAGTAATAGTTATTTGAAAATTTATAACAAAACTATACTTTACACTCTTGAAAAAAGTGATGCAATAATAACAGTTTCAAAATTTTCTAAAAATGACATATCAAAAACATTCTCCATAGATAAAAATAAAATACATGTAACATATCTAGCTCCATCAAAAATTTACCATCCTTTAAACAAAAAATATTGTTCAAATTTTCTATTTAAAAATTATAAAATTAACTTTAAATATATTTTATATGTGGGAAGCTTTAGTCCAAGAAAAAATATTTTAGGTTTAATTGAGGCATTTTCAAAAGTATATAAAAAAAATCCAACTACTAAACTTTTAATAGTTGGATCAAAAGGAAAATCATATGAAACCTATTTAAAAAAATCTATAAAATTAAATTTAACAAATAACATAATCTTTACTGACTTTATAAAAACAACTCATTTACCATATTTTTATAATAACGCTTCTTGTTTTATATATCCATCATTTTATGAAGGATTTGGACTTCCTCCACTTGAAGCAATGGCATGCGGAACTCCTGTTATAACATCAAACTTAACATCAATTCCAGAAATATTAAAAGATGCTCCTATATATATAAATCCTTATGATACAGAAAACATATACGAAAAACTAAATTTAATTTTAAATGATAATTATCTTCAAAATTTTTTAAAACAAAAATCTTTAAAACATTCAAAGAATTTTTCATGGAAAAAAACTTCAAATCAAACATTAAAAATAATTGAAAAAATTTAAGGCTCTAATATTTTAAAAATATTAGAGCCAATTTTTATATATTTTTCTTTATAAATTCTTCAATATCATTTAAAGAATTTATATTATTTGGCATAAGTCTAGATTTTTGAACACCATTTTCATAAATTATAATAGTTGGAAGTCCCATAACCTTTTCTTTTATAGAAAACATTTTATCCTCATCAACATTAAATTTAAAAAATTTCATATTCTCACTATATTTTTGTGATAACTGTTCAATACCATCCATAAATTGTAAACATTTTTGACAATTATTTCCCCAAAAATCAACGAAAGAAACACCTTCACTTATCTCTTGTTTAAAATTTTCTTTATTTAAAGATATCATATATTCTCCATCCTCCATATTAAAACTTAATCCAAATTCTCCAAATATTTTTCTGCCATTATAGAAGCTATAGCTCCATCTGAAGCAGCAGTTATAATTTGCCTTAGATTTTTTTGTCTTAAATCACCAGCAACAAATACTCCAGGAATATTAGTTTTCATATCCTCACCAGATATAACATAACCAAAATCATCTAAATCTATCTTATCTTTTATAATATCGTTTATTGGATCAAGACCTACAAATACAAAACATCCTGAAACAGTCAATTCACTTTTTTCATTATTAATAACATTTCTTAATATAAGATTTTCTAAAATCCCATCACCTTGTGCTTCTTCAACTACAGTATCTAAAATAAATTCTATTTTTTCATGATCCTCAGCTTTTTTTACAAGTGATTTTGCTGCTCTAAATTCCTTTCTTCTATGAATTATCTTTATAGTTTTTGCAAATCTTGTAAGATATAAAGCTTCTGTTATAGCAGAATCCCCTCCACCTATAACTGCAATATCAAGACCTTCGAAAAAAGCTCCATCACAAGTAGCACAATAAGATACTCCCATACTCCTAAACTCATTTTCATTTTTAAATCCTGCAAGTCTAGGTTTTGCACCCATAGCTAAAATAACAGTTTTAGCCTTAAATTCATTTTCATAAGTTTTAACAACTTTTATATCAGACTTAAAATCAACTTCAACTACACCTTCTTTTACAATATCTACACCAAAATTTTCAACTTGCTCTCTCATAATCTCGGATAATTCTGGTCCAGTTACTTTTAAAACTCCAGGATAATTTTCAACTTCATGAGTAGTTGCAGTTTGCCCTCCAAAAGTTTCTTTTTCTATTAAAAGTGTTTTTAACTTTCCTCTACCTGCATAAAGTCCAGCAGAAAGCCCAGCTGGTCCTCCACCTATAATTATAACATCATAAACCATAAACTATATCCTCCTCTAATTTTTCTTTATAAAAACACCTATACATTTTTCACCAGAATACGCCCCAACTACACATCCAACGTGTACAACAGAGTATTTATAACCTCTATCATCTAAATATTTTCTCAAATCATCTAAAAAAATAGATTCTTTAGAATAAACCAACCTTATTTCAGTATCCTCATCTACTTCATTTTCTTCCATAAATTTAAATAAATAATTAGATAATTTATTTTTTCCTCTAACTCTATCAACTAAAGTTAATTCACCATTTATAACACTAATAACAGGTTTTATTCCTAACATACTACCAATTGTACTTATTGTTTTACTTATTCTTCCAGCTCTTACAAGATTAGTTAAATTATTTATAATAACACAACACTTAATATTATTGATTCCTTTTTCTATATTACTACAAACTTCATTTAACGAATATCCACTCTTTACCATATTAGCAGCTTCTTCCACAATCATTCCTAATCCAGCACAAACACTTAAACTATCATATATAATTATATCTTTTGTATCTAAAATATTTTTAGCAATAGATGCTGACTGATAAGTAGCACTTAATTTATTGGAAACATGAATAGAAATGACTTTATATCCTCTATCCAAATACTTTTCATATACATCTTTAAATACATCTGGATTAACCTGTGATGTAGTTGGAAAATCTTCTGTTTTAGAAATAAATTCATTAAGCTCATTAAAAGTTATATCTACACCATCTTTATATGATTTTGAATTTATATTTACTGAAAGAGGAATAACTTCAATACCAAATTCTTCAACAATATTTTTAGGTAAATCACAGGTGCTATCTGTAATAATTTTTATTTTATCCACTTTACCCTCCAATTTACTTCATATTTAAAAACCCAACTTGTCGTAGAGCCTCATATAATATGATATTTACAGTATTGGCTACATTTAAAGATCTAGTTGTTGTATTTATCATAGGAACTCTTATTTTATATTCATCTTCTACCATATTCATTATTTCCTCTGGTAGTCCTTTTGATTCCTTACCAAATAAAAAACAATCCCCATATTTAAATGAAGGGTCAGTGTAAAATTTATTTGCTTTAGTTGAGCAAATATATATATTATTGTGTTTATGTAACTTATAAAAATCATAAAAATTTTCATACACAGTTACATCTACGTCTTTCCAATAATCAAGACCTGCTCTTTTAACATCCTTTTCATCAAGAGAAAAATTAAAAGGTTTTATTAAATGAAGTTTTGAATTCGTTAAAACACATGTTCGCCCAATGTTACCAGTATTTAAAGGCTTTTCTGGTTCAAATAATACTATATTAAAAAACATAATTTATAATACTGTCCTCCAATTATATAAAAATAAAAGGATTATATTTATAATAAATATAACCCTTTTTTATAAAATTTTAAAGTTATTTTTAAAATTTACTTCGTTCCAACTCTAACAACTTTTTGCTGAGGAACATAATAGTCATTCCACATATGCTTCTTTTCTAAAACTTCTCCTGTATATTTATCCTTAGTTACAATATAAACTCTAACTCTAGTTCCATTAACACCATTTTTTTCAACAACTTGTTTTCCTTTTGCAAGAGTATTATCATTTATAGTTTTTGTTGTGTAAGGAACTGATTCATAAGTTTCAGCAACAACAGAATATGTTTTATCTATCGCTGTAACATCACCATATATTGAAATAGTCAAAGTTCTTCCTGCTGTAGATACATCAATTAAAATTGGAAAATTATAAGGATTTTTAAATACATAATCTAAACTTCCCCAAGCTACAACAGCATCAAATCCAAGAGGCATATAAGATGTAGGAAGCGTATGATTCCTCCTTTGAGTAGGAACTATACCTGCTCTAATTACTGCCTGATGCAAAGTACTAGAAGTTTGACAAATTCCTCCTCCAAGTCCAGATTCATAAACATTTCCAACAATTATTGCAGCATCTTTGTATCCTCTTTCTCTAGTTCTAGGTCCAACAACTTTATTAAAACTAAAACTTTCTCCAGGCATTAAAATAGTTCCATTTATAGAATTTGCAGACAATTCAACATTAGTTGCCCTTTCTGTTGACGAACTTTTATAAGTTGTTGTATATGAAGAAATTTTACCATTTATTTTTCCCAATACTTCAGAAGAAATTTTAGGATCAACAGACTTAGTCGTAACTTCTATTCCATTTTTAGAGGCTGATGACGGACTTGTATCATTTACCATTTTAATTAAAGACTCTTTATCAATCTCTAACCCATTTCTACTTTCACTTACAACAACTTGTCCATCTAAAATAGAAACACTGGCATCCACAGGATCAATATTAAACTTTTCAGAAAGTATTCTATATACATCATCTATGTTTTCATTTATATCAAATTTTTCCACAAGATTAATATTTAATTTTTTACTTGGATTAAATATTTGACTTATTTTTTCACCATAGGTAAAATTTTTTGAAAAACTAAAGGCTTGTTCTATAGCTTTATCATAATCATAAGTTAGTCCTAAATCTCTATACGAAAAAACAACACTTTCATTTCCTAATCTAAATTCCACATTACCATCGCTAAGATTATGAGAAAAAGATTCTACTAAAAAATCTTTAAGAGCACTTTCACTCAATCCACTTACATCTAAATTATTTATTGCAACTCCTTTATAAACTTTATCTTCCCAATCGTTAACAATACTAGAAATCTTGAAATCTAAAAAACTTATAAAAGAAATAATGCCCACGATCATTAGTCCCATAACTATAAATGTCAAAAATCTACTACCAAATCGCAAATTCTTATACGTTTTTGAAACTTTATACATTATTTATACCTCTAAATTTTTTAATTAAATTACAAATATGCTAAAAATAATATCACAAATAAATATATAATACTATAAAAAAAAGCACAAACTATTTTTCAAGTTTGTGCTTTTAAATTTAAAAATTATTAAATGAACTACTTATTATTACATCTAATAAATCTTGAAATTCTATTCCAATACTTTTTGCCATTTTAGGAAATAAACTTCCTGTAGTCATTCCTGGCAAAGTATTTATCTCTAAAAAATATGGCAAATTATCTTTAATTATAAAATCAATCCTTGAATACACCTTACAGGAAAAAATATTATAACATTTAATTGCTATTTCTTTTATCTTAGCATTAAGTTCCTCTGAAAAATGTGCTGGCTCTTCAATTGTTGTATCGTCATATTTTGATTCATAATTAAAAAATTCTCTATTTTGAGTAGTAATTTTAAATATAGGCAAAACCTCACCATTTAAAATACCACAGCTTATTTCCTGTCCCTCTATAAACTCCTCAACTAAAATATTGTCATCATAACCAAAAGCTATTTTTACATGTTCCAAAAGCTCATTATAATTTTTAGATAAATATACTCCTAAGCTTGAACCTCCAGAGTTTGGTTTAACTATAACTGGAAACTTTAAATCAAAATTTGATAAATCAAAATTATTTTTATTTAAAATAATTCCTTTTGCCATATTAATACCGAAATTTGATAAAATATTTTTCACAATAAACTTATTCATACAAATAGAACTTGTAAAAAAATCACATCCATTATATTTTATATCCATACTCTCAAGTATACTTTGCACTCTACCATCTTCTCCAAAACTACCGTGAAGTGCTATAAAAACAAAATCCAACCCATCACATTTAAATATATCTCTTTTTTCATTTAAAACAATTTCAATTACTTCATATTTGTCTCTATTTAAATTCTCACTTATTTGTTTACCTGTGTTTATAGATACTTCTCTTTCAGAAGATATCCCTCCATACAATACACCAACTTTCAATTTTTCATTCATTATACCACTCCTTTACAAATCTTTATTTTTATAATATTTGCAATAATCTTTTATTGTACATTCTTCACATTTAGGATTCCTAGCAGTACAACATCTTCTTCCGTGAAATATTATTGTATGATGACAAATTGTCCAAAGATTTTCATCAATATTTTTCATAAGATCTAATTCCGTTTTTTCAGGTGTACTTGCATTAGCAAGTCCAATTCTATTAGAAACTCTAAATACATGTACATCAACTGCAAAAGCTTGCACTCCAAAACAATTTGATATAACAACATTTGCCGTTTTTCTTCCAACACCAGGAAGTGTTACAAGTTCATCTCTAGTTTTAGGAACTTCACCATTAAAATTATCTCTAAGAACTTTACATAACGCCACTATATTTCTACTTTTTGTCTTATAAAGTCCAATTACTTTAATTATATCCTGTAATTTTTCTTCACTTAAAGTAAGAAATTTATCTAAAGTTCCATAATCCTTAAATAATTTTTTTGTAACTTCATTAACTTTTTTATCTGTCGTTTGGGCAGATAAAACCGTAGCAATCAACAATTGAAATGGTGTTTCATATTTAAGTTCACATTCTGCATCAGGATATGTTTCCATAAGCTTATAAACTATTATCTTTATTTTCTTTTTCATTATCTCCATATACTCCTCTATATTCTTGTGGCAACATTATAGAAATACCTCTCATTAAATATTCAACACATCTTTCCTCATATTCATGCTTATCTTCATTTTCCAATTTATTTGGAAGAACTATCTCGTCTCCAATATTAACATACACATCTGCATTACAAAAAACTTCATTATTCATCTTACCACTTACATCTATAGGCATAAACTTTTCACTACCATAAATACATATAGGAACTATTGGTACCCCACAAAGTTTTGCAATTAAATAAATACCTTTCTTAGCTTTAATCATAGATCCATTTCTACTTCTTGTTCCCTCCGGAAATATCAAAATATTATTTCCACTTTTAACATGTTTAACTAAATTTGAAATAGCACTTCTATCTGGTGAAGAAGGAGTTATTTGAATATTTTTTACAATCTTACACCCAAGATTTGTCATTGGATCTTTTGTAAGCTTAACTCCCATAATAAAAGTTACATCTTTATCTTTAAGAACTTTATTTAAAATAAGCCCATCTGCATTACTCAAATGATTACATATAAAAATAACCGGTGCATTAATATTATCAAGTTTATTTTTATTTATAATTTTAAGATTAGCATATTTTTTTATATAAGCATCAATTCCAAAATTAACTATTTTTTTTAGAGTTTTCTCTGGAAGTATTTTTTCTAAAATTAATACAAATGATGTTATAACCTTCATAAATGATATTTTTTTCATAAAAATTACCTCTAATTTTTTTTATTAAAAAACCTATTTTTATAATAGTTTAAATGCTCATTATTATCAAAGTTTAAACTCTTTATAAAATTTATATCTTCTTTATTTTTTATTATAACATTTCTTTTTAATAAATTTTTTCCTCTCCAAGAACAAGATAATTTTTTAAAATTATCTTTAAAGAATTTATTATTCATATTAACTATGTCATTATCTTTTATATTTTTTAAAAATTCCTCAGTATTGAAACGTTCTTCAAAAGAATACTCTACATTCCTATTTTTAGGACAAACATCTTGACAAATATCACACCCAAAAATCATTCCATTTAAATTATTTATTTCATCAGAATCCAAAACTTTTTTCTGAGTTAAATTAGATACGCATTTATTAAAATTCTTTTCAACTAAAACATCATTAGGACACTTTTTCATGCAATTTCTACACTTACCACAATGTTCAAAAACTCCAATTTCTTTAAATTTATTATCGTAATATTCTTGAGAAAAACTATCGCACAAATTAGCATTAGTTATAATTTCTCCTAAAAATACATATGAACCATATTTCTTTGTATAAAGCAAACTATTTCTTCCAATATGGCCAACCCCACATAAATAAGCTATATATCTTTCTGGAAGATTATTAGTATCACAAAAACTCTTACATTCATATCCAAAATTTCTAATAAAATCGCATATTTTATTTAAATAATCATTAACCACATAGTGGTAATCTAATCCTTGAGTGTATTTAGAAAAACATTTATTATATTCATTATCTTTCCTAAAATATGGAACAGCTATAGAAATTATTGTTTTTCCGTCTTCAAAATAAAAAAACGGATTAATTCTTTTTTCTACATCCTTATCTTCAAATTCCGTTAAATATAACTTATCAATTTTAGAATTAAAATACTGTTTAAGTTCTATAAATCTTCTACATTCAGTAAATCCATAACAAAATATATTTAAAGATTCTGTAAATTTTATTAATTTATTTTTCAAATTCAAATTAATCATAATATTTTTTCCTATAAAAATAAGTTTAAAAGAACAACCTTTTAAACTTAAAAATTTCATCTTCCTAACATTTTAAATTTTAAAAAAGTCTTTTGTCAATATATCATGTATAAATAGAGAACCACATATTTTCATATTTTTATCAACAACAGGTATACTAACCAAATCATACTTTAAAAACTTATCAACAGCTTTATTTAGTTCATCCTCATCATATAAAAATATAAACTTTACATCCATAATATCAAAAACATGTACATCTCTATCTCCAAACATAAGAGACTTAAAATCTATTACGCCTTTTAAAATATTTTCCTCATCTACTACATATATGTTATACAAATATTCATCTTTAAAATTAACATCTTTTATTATATCAAACATTTCTCCAAGTTTAACATTTAAATTAAAACTTATAAACTCAGTGTTCATTATGCTTCCAACTGTATTATCTTCATAAGACATAATTGTTCTAATTGTATTAATATCACTTTCTTCCAAATTTATAAGTATTCTCTCTTTAGATTTATCATCCATTTCTTCTAAAATATCAGCAAGCTCATAATTAGAAATATAGTCAAGTATACTTATAATCTTAGAATCACTTAAATTTTTTATTAAATCCACGCGTATATTATTATCTTCCATCTCTTCTAAAATTTCACTAGCTAAATCATCATTAAAACTTTCAAAAAGACGTTTTCTATCATTATCATTTAAATCTTCAAGAATACTTGCAATATCTGCTGGATGCATTGTTGAAATTTTTTGATGTGGTATAGATATTGATAAATTATTTTCTGCGAATTCAACCGACTCCATATCTTCCCATTTTATAACCGTATCCACAGATTTCTTAAATATATAATTTATAATTTTTTTTAATAATAACGGAACATTTTTTACATTAAACCTTCTTAAGTATGAAGTAAATCCACTTTCTACTGCAACAATTCTAACTTCTCCACAAATATTAGCTATATGAAAATCCATTATTTTAACAACTTTTTTACCATTTATGTCTACTATTTGTTTATTTAAGAGATGCTTAGACAAAATGTATTTATAACTTTGAGGAATAATATTAAAAACTCCAGATACCTTTATTAAAATTTTCCCTCTATCTTCATAGAAATTAATATTTCTAAATTCATAATAAAAATCTTCTCTATTTTTTAAAATTTTATATCCAATAAAAATAGGATATCCCTTTTCAGTCGAAACATATACATCTTTTAATTTTCCAAGAATATCTCCAAATTCATCATACACATTTCTATTTAATATACTCGTAAAATACACTAAATTAAGTTTAATCAAATAACTATCACTCCATTATAAAAATTATTTTTTATAATTAAAAAACAAAAAATAAAAATAGACCATAATTTGAAATATTTCTATAGTCTATTTTTATTGATTTTCAGAAGATTCAACATTATTAGGCAAACTTTTAAAACTAGGTGGACACAAAGTCAAAAGACTTCCTTTACATTCATCACTTATTCCTGATAAAATTTCTTGTTCAATTTCAAGTCTTATAAAATCACATGTTATAATTTCACATAAAACATTACACTTCATCTTTACATATCTTAAATAACATTTCTGTGCCTCACATATAGCATCTAGTAACATATCTATGATACAACCTAACTCCTCTACCTGTTTTATAGCTTTCCTCTTTTTTCTTCTTGATATGAGAACATTTAAATTAATATCATTTAAAGTTGAAACTAAATTTCTATAATTTATTACATAAGTATCTAACATTTTCAATAAATTTGCTAAATCCTGATAATAAATATCTATGGCACTTTTATAAGACATACATTAAATCTAATCCTCTTTATAAATATAAAATCATAATATAATATATTTATATATTTATAAAAGTTCTCAGATTATAATTTTTTTATACATTCTCTTAAAATATCTGCTGATTTCGTTTTAGCAAGACCTCCTAAAGCAGTTTCTCTAAATTCTTTAGGAAGAGACCTTCCCACTTCATCTAATGCTTTAACACAATCATCAAATAAAATTTTACTTTCAACTCCAGCTAAAACTAAATCACTAACACTAAGAGCATTTACAACACCTGAAGCATTTCTTTTAGCACAAGGTACTTCAACAAGTCCAAGGACAGGATCACATATAAGCCCTAGTACATTTTTTATACATATAGCTGCTGCATCAAATGATTGTTTAGGAGTGCCTCCCATCATATAAACAACTGCCGCTGCTGCCATAGCTGAAGCTGTTCCACACTCTGCTTGACATCCACCTTCAGCGCCTGATATAGTAGCATTTTCAATAAATAAAATACCTACTATAGATGCTGTTAAAAGTGCTCTTCTTATTTTCTCCCTATCAAAATTAAATTTTTCAGCAACACTTAAAATAGCTGCTGGAATTATTCCACAAGCTCCAGCCGTAGGCATGGCAACTATTTTCCCCATAGCTGAATTTACTTCAGAACAAGAAATTGCTCTTGCCATTGCTTTTACAAGAAAATAATCCGTAACCATTTTATCATTATTTAAATAATCTTCAATTTTCTTAGAATCTCCACCTATAAGCCCACTTAAAGATATAACCTTCTTTTCTCTACCTTTTTTACTAGAAGATTCCATGACATCTATAACATAATCTAACTCATTATAAATCACTTCTTCAGTTTTATTTCCAAGAGATAATTCATACATTAATCCAATTTCCCAAAGTTCTTTATTTAACTCATCACATTTTTTTAAAATCTCTTCTCCAGTCAAAATAAACACAATATCTCTCCTTATTTCATAGCTTCAATAAAAACACATTTTTCTATATTTTTTATATTTCTTATATCATTAATCATTTTTTCATTAACAATATCATCTAATTCAAATACCATAGATGCTTTATCCCCTTTTCTATCTCTAAAAACTCTTAAATATGCAATATTTACATCATTATTTGATAATATACCAGAAACTTTATGTACTATTCCTGGTTTATCAATATGATTTATAAGAAGTGTATTATATTTTCCTGTAAAATACACATCCTTACCATTTATATTTAAAATTTCAATATTTCCTCCTCCAATCGAGGATCCTATTATCGAAAAATTTTTATCAGAAATAGTTTTTATATCTAATCTAACAGTATTAGGATGATACGTATTACCCAAATCTCTTTCAATAAATTCAACTTTTACTCCAACTCTTTCTGCTATTTCTATAGAACTTACAATACGTTCATCATCTGTATTCATTCCTAAAATTCCTCCAACTAATGCTTTGTCTGTTCCATGTCCTCTATAAGTTTTTCCAAAAGATCCATGAAGATAAAATTTAACTTCTTTAATTTTTTCATTAACTATAATGCTACTAATTTTTCCTATTCTACAGGCACCAGCTGTATGGGAACTAGATGGCCCTATCATAACAGGCCCTAAAATTTCACTTAAACTTCTCATAACCTCTCCTACCTTAAAATTTACATAATATTACATAATAATTTTATTTAAGACAATACTAATTTATATTTTTATTCAATAATCAAAGGAGGATAAATTTAAAATGATTATTGTTCTAATAAGAACATTAGTTCTTTTTATAATTATGTTCTTTACAATGAAGATGATGGGTAAAAGATATATTGCTCAACTAGAACCTTACGAGTTTGTTGTATCAATAATGATTGCAGAATTAGCAACTCTTCCTTTAGAAGATACTTCAATTCCGCTTTTATATGGAGCAATATGTATCTTAACAATTCTTTTCATAGAATTTATTCTATCACAACTTCAACTTAAAAATATTCCACTGAGAAAATTTTTTGGTGGAACATCAATTATATTAATCGAAAATGGAAAATTCATCAAAAAAAATTTAGAACAAGAAAAACTTACAATAAATGATATATTAGAAGAACTAAGATCTAACGGAAATTATGAACTTGAAAAAATTGCATTTGCCCTTTTAGAAAGTAACGGAAAAATTACCGTAATACCAAAAGACACTAACAATCAAAAAGTTTATTTGCCTACATCAATAATAATAGATGGTGAAATAGATAAGAACGGTCTTAAGTACATAAATAGAAATACAGATTGGCTTGAAAAACAACTAAAAAAGCATAAAATAAAATCTACAAAAGATATTTTTTATGCTTACACAGATGCTCAAGGAGTTTTTCAATATCAATTAAATTGAAATTTAGGAAGGTATCATTAATTTATGAAATTAAATATTAAAAATATTTCAGTATACGGTTTATATTCAATATTATTAGTTTTTACATTAATTTTATTTTTTAATTTAAAATTTTCTACAAACAAAATGATAAAAGATTTAGAAATAATAACTCCATACATTAAAAATGAAAATTGGGAAACTTCAAAATTATTGTTTCATAATTTCAATAAAAATTATAAAAATAAACTAGAAAACTTTTCAATAATTTTAAATCATAAAGAAATAAACGAAGCTTTATTATCAATAACAGATATATTTACAAATATAGAACTTAAAAATAAAGAGCTTTGTTTAAATAAAATTGAAAACCTAAAATTTCATATAACAAACTTTTTTCAATCTCAAGTTCCAAGTATTAAAAACATATTATGAACCTAAAAGTTCTACATATTTTTAATAAATTTTAAATAAATCATCATTTTGTTTGTTATAATAAATTATAGAGTTTCTTTTTATTAATCAATAATTTTTGGACTTTTTTAATTCTACTATTTATAATAAAAAAGTAAATAATTTCATATATAAGTTATAGTAATTTAAAGTTAAGGAGTGATTATATGCCATTAGTTACCACAAAGGAAATGTTTAAAAAAGCATATGAAGGAGGTTACGCAATCGGGGCCTTCAATATAAATAATTTAGAATCAATAAAAGGAATTATCGAAGCTTGTAAAGAAAAAAATTCTGCTGTTATACTTCAGTGTTCAACTGGGGCTATAAAGTATGCTGGAATGGATTATTTAATTGCACTTGTTAATGCTGCTTCTAAAGAAAGCGGTTTAGACATTGCTCTACACTTAGACCATGGTCCTGACTTTGAAACTTGCAAAAAATGTATTGATGCTGGATTTACTTCAGTTATGATAGATGGTTCTCATCACAGCTTTGAAGAAAACATAAAATTAACAAAACAAGTTGTTGAGTATGCTCACTCTAAAGGAGTAACTGTTGAAGCTGAACTTGGAGTTTTAGCAGGAGTTGAAGATGATGTAGTTGCAGATGACCATATTTATACAAATCCTGATGAAGCTGTAGAATTTGTTAAACAAACTAATTGCGATTCTCTAGCAATAGCTATAGGAACTTCACATGGAGCATTTAAATTTCCTCCAAACTTTAAACCGGAATTAAAATTTGAAATTCTTGAAGAAATTCAGAAAAAACTACCAGGATTTCCAATAGTTTTACATGGAGCTTCTGCTGTTGATCCTGAAAGTGTTAAAACTTGTAATGAATACGGCGGAAAAATTAATGATGCTGTAGGTATTCCTGTTGAAATGCTTAGAAAAGCTTCTTCTATGGCTGTTTGTAAAATAAACATGGATACTGATTTAAGACTTGCTATGACTGCAAATATTAGAAAAGTATTTGGAGATACTCCTTCAGAATTTGATCCTAGAAAATACTTAGGGACTGCAAAAGATGGGGTTAAAGCAGTTGTTTTATCAAAAATAGAAAATGTTTTAGGTTCTGAAAATTCAAGCTCATCTAAAAAATGTGGATGCAATTGCGGATGTAAATAAAACAAAACGTGGATAAAATTTATCCACGTTTTTATTTTGTTACTTCCTGAAGTTTTGATATTTTAATAATTCTATCTAATGGAAAAAACATCATAACGATTGTTGTTAAAAATACTTCAACTCCAAGACTTGAAAAATTATATATAATTGAATACATCCAAATATTCATATTTTCAGGTGCAAACTCAGAGAAAAATACCACTCCTGAAATAACATTAAACATAACTCCTAAAAATCCACTTATAATACATCCAAAAAATATTTTAACCTTACTATCTCGTCCAAACATTCCCGAAAATCCTAAAGCCATATTAGAAAGTATATAATCTAACAAAAATTGTACAGGATGAACGAAAGTTATTCCATCTAACATTTTTAAAAACCCTAGTAAAATTCCAGAAGTAAGACCTACTCCTTTTCCATATAAAAGGGATAACACCATTACAGGAAGCATAGAAAAAAGTGTAATCGAACCTCCCTGAGGCATTCTTATAAATTTAATTAAATTTAAAACGTATGCTAATGCTGTAAAAATTCCTATTATGAATATTAATCTCGTTGTAAACTTCGTTTTCCTAATTTCTCTTATGTAAATTATAAACATTATAATTCCAATTATTAAACTAATATAAATCACTTTTTACTCCTCCTAAAAAACATAAAAGCCATGTCCATTCCTGAACACGGCTAACTAACTAATTAACTTTTATTAATAGCTTTCCTACGCTGGCATTATCCAGTTCAGGTATAAGGGTTAATGAAATAAAAATTTCATCTCTCAGCTCTAAAGCACCCCTAGCAAAATTATTCACTTAAAAATTACAAAACAATTATACTTCTTACTTATAATCATGTCAACAAAATTATATTTGAGTTTTTGAAAGCTCTTGATACGCCTCAACTAACTTATTTCTAATTTCTATTGCAGTTTGCATAGTAAGTTTAGCTTCCTCTATTGCAATCATAACATTGTGAATTTCTTGTTCATTCCCCTTTATAAATGAAACAACGCTTTCATCTGCAACTTTTTGATAATCATTTATTTTATTTATAGAATCTTCAATTACTTTTGAAAAAACATTTCCCTTTGAATTTGTTTCTAAATTTCCTTTTAATTTTCCAAACTCAACATTATTAAATCCATAAATAGAATTAGTAATCATAAAAAACACTCCTTTAAATTTATTATCTTGTATCTTCCATCATCCAAGATTTTATAATATCAACAACTTGATTAGGTTTATTAACTGCATATCTTTTAATTTCATCTTCAAGCATTTTATTTTCAGGATTTGTATCCTCTATATTATTTTTTCTAATATTCTCTTCTACAGATTGCTGAATTATATCTTTTGCTTCTGAAATATTTGATGGCCTATAAGATTCAGTTTCTGTATCTTTATTTTTTCTAAACATTTTAAACAAGAACAAAATAATAATTACACCAATAACACCCATTACAATAGGAATAATATTTCTTTTTTTAGTTTGAGCAATTTCTTGCTTTAACCCATTAAATTCCATTCCAACTACAGAAATAGAATCTCCACGTTCTGCATTAAATCCTATAACTCCATTTATAATACTCTCTAAATTACCTCTCATTTCTTGAGTCATATTTCCATCATACACAAGAGAAGTAGTAATTCGTTTAATTTCTCCAGGAGCATGTATAATTGTTGATTCTTGTTTTGAAACTTCATAATTTGTTATACTTTCTTCTCTTTTGGAAGAATCACCTGAAATATCCATTTCAACATTTGACATATTATTGTCAATAGGTCCTCCTCCACCATTAGATACTGACCCATTTTCTTCTTTTATAATATGTTCACTTATAGGAACCTTATTTTCATCTATAATAATTTCTGTTCTTTTTTTAGAATCAAAATCTAAATCAGCATTAACTCTTATTCTAACTTTTTCTGCTCCAAGTACTGGTTCAATTATAGATAAAAGTCTACTTTCAAGCTCATACTCAAATTTTCTTTCTAAATTCATATGAGCATCTAAAGAACCAACAAAGTTAACTTCATCACTTCCATCATAAATTCCCAAAGATAATAAATTCATTCTAGAATCTACAACTTCTACATTTTCAAAAGGAAGATTATTCCAAGCAGCAGAAACTAAATGAATTATAGATTTAACCTGTTCTCTAGATAATGATTCTCCAGCATTTAATCTTACATAAACAGAAGCTCTCGCCGGATCTTTTTCAGTCATAAATACAGTACTTTTAGATGGTGTTATATGAACCCGTGAATCTTTAACTTGAGAAAAACTTTTAATAGTCCTTTCAAGTTCTCCCTGAACAATTCTTTGTTTTTGAATTAAAAATTCCTCATCTGTAAACCCAAAACCACTACTTGTATCTAAAAGTTCGAATCCTTTACTTCCACCTTTTAACTCTGGGGAAAAAGTTAATCTTAATTCATCAACTTTTTTTCTTGGAACATAAATAGATTTCCCTCTTATTTTTACATCTAATCCCATTTCAACTAATTGTTCATGTATATATTTACTATCTGATGGATCTAAATCCGAATAAAGCAAACCATATTTCGTAACATTAGAGTATACGAAGAAAAAAGAAAGTATGGAAACTAAAATTATAATCACGGTTATTATTATTTTTCTTGACTTAGGAGAAAGTTTTTGTATAAATTCTTTAATTTTTTTAATTATTTCACTTAATTTTCCCATAGTATACTCCTTTCAAATTTATTATTACCAAACAATTTAAAATAACTCATAAAATATTTTAAAAAATTTAAATATTATCTCCTAAAATTAAGCAAACTGAATCATTACCAATAAAATCTGCTCCTAAAATAAAGGCCTCTGCCAATCCATTAGGTTTTTCTTGAACTTTATATGTTAATGATACTCCTATATCAGAACCATCACCCAATAATTGTTCAAATAATGGTGTATATTCTGGAGTAGAGATTACTAAAATATCTGTTATCCCAGCCAACATTAAAGTTGATAAAGGGTAATAAATCATTGGTTTATCATAAACTGGTATCAATTGTTTAGAAATACCTTTAGTAATAGGATAAAGACGCGTGCCACTACCACCAGCTAAAATTATTCCTTTCATATAACTACCTACCTTTATTAGTTATTCATATACAATAATATTATATGATTTTTATAAGTTTTATGTAAAGACCCTCATCTACACTAAAGAGTACTTCTTAATGGAAGTGCTCTACATTATTGAGCTATTTACATCCAGATTATTATATCTAATACGCATCATTAGAGAATAGCACAATCTTAACTGTTAAAAAGATCAAATATAAATCATAGAAGAATCCGCTCTTTTGAATGTATTCTAA
>NZ_LXFF01000031.1 GCF_001655775.1 Candidatus Arthromitus sp. SFB-turkey | reverse complement strand
GATCTATAAATTTCTAAAACACATACGTTGTTATATATATTTATAATTCTTTTTTATATTATGTTTAGAACCTCTAAATTTTAGATATTCTAGAACTTCTAAATTTTAGAGATTGAATTTTTAATATTTAAAGTTATACACATATTTTTCCACACAATATAATATTTAAATTTTATATTAACAAATAATGTATAAAACGTTAAAATTAATCTATATATTTTCGAAAGTATGGGTACAATATTTTAGAATTTTACTTAAGGAGGGTATCTTTATGACAATTAAAAAGAAGGGAGATAACAATTGGGAGTACTGTGTGTATCTCGGACAAGATGAAAATGGAAAGAAAAAATATAAAAGGAAATGTGGTTTTAAAACCAAAAAAGCCTGCATTGAAGAAGCATCTACTTTCGAAAACATATCAAATAAAAAAGGAAATAAAACCTTTAAAGAGGTTGGATTAAAGTATTTAGATGATTGTAGAAATAGAGGACTTAGACAGACTACTTTAAATTTATACGAAACTCTATTTAATATAATATGTACTAATTTTGAAAAATCAAAATCAGCAATGAATAAAATTACATCTACTGATATATTAAATTTCATTTCTGAAAAAACGGCTATATGCAAATCAAACTATAAAAGATATTTAATTTTTCATTTAAAATCTATATTCACATTTGCAGAAAAAAACAATTTTATATCTAAAAATATATTTGATAATATTCCTATGTTACCCCAAAAATCTACAATTAAAAATATTTGGAATGAATCTGACTTAAAAAAATATTTACCAGTACTTAAAAATTTTAAGTACTTTGATGTAGTCTATTTAGCTTTAGAAACTGGTCTAAGACGCGGAGAATTACTAGCTCTTACATGGGATTGTATAAATTTTGACAGAAAAACATTATGTGTAACAAAATCTTATGTTATATCTGGAAATTTTATAGGATTTTCTGATCCAAAAACTAAATCTGGATTTAGAGAAATAGCTTTATTAGAAGGTAGTGTAGATTTATTAAAAAAACGGTATAAAAATAGAACTTCAAAATATGTTTTCCCAAATCCTGAAAATAGTAATATTCCTATTAAACCCAATACCCTTTCATTATCATTTTCTAAATTCTTAAGTGATAATAACTTAAAACATATTAGATTTCATGATTTAAGACATATACACGCTACACTTTTATTGAATAAAAACGTAAATTATAAACTTCTATCTAAAAGATTAGGTTATACCAATGTTGCTTTTACATTACAGACATATACCCATATACTACCTGATTCCGAAATAAAAATTTTTCAAAATCTATCTAGTTTATTTTAAATTCCTTTTTTATAAAAAATAAATAAAACTAAGATATTTAATCAAAATCTTATTATTGATATGATTGTATATCTTAGTTTTCTTTAAAATATAATTCATAATTTTAAAATCCTGTAACATTGATTTTTAAACTACATAAATATCCTTATACTTAAATAACATTAATAATTTTTCACTTATACAACAATTATTTTAAAATATATTCTTGAACATACAAGTCACAATAATGTATAATTATACATTATTATTTTTATTTATAAGGAGTTTTTTTAGCAATGAAACTATGTAAAATACTATCTACTGTACTTGTCATTTTTTTTATACCATTAATTTTAATATCATGTGCTTCAAATGAAAATAAACTCGAAAAAATTAAAAAAAGTGGAGAACTAATATTAGGTACTTCAGCTGATTATCCACCATATGAGTTTCCAATTATAACTAATGATGGGCGCGAAAGCATTGTTGGTTTTGACATATTAATAGCTGAGGAAATTGCCAAAGATTTAGGTGTTAAACTAAAAATTAAGAATTTAGATTTCTCAGGTCTTCTAGATGCTTTAAACTCAGATAATGTAGATATAATATTATCCGGTATTACCCCTACTGAAGAAAGAAAGCAAAGTATAGATTTTTCTGATATTTACTACACAGCTAAAAATGTAATAGTAACTTCAAAAAATAATGAAAATAAAATAAACTCAATAGAAGATTTAGACAATTTAACTGTTGGTGTACAAGTTGGAAGTATTCAAGATAGAATAGCTCAAGAAAAACTTAAAAATTCAGATATTAAAGCTCTTTTGAGAGTTCCTGAACTAATTCTTGAATTATTATCTGGAAAAGTTGATGCTATTATTATAGAAAATCCTGTTGCTGAACAATATGTAAAAGTAAATCCAGAGTTATCAATAGTAAATATAGATGAATTAAATTCAGATACAAGTTTAGGTTCTGCTATTGGAATTAAAAAAGGTCAAGAAGAATTATTATCAAAAGTTAATCAAACAATTTCTAGACTAATAAAACAAAATAAAATAAATGAATTTTTCAATATAGCAATAGATTTAACTGAACAAATTAACAAAAAATAGTATTTTATTTGAACTGGAGGATTATTATTGAAATTTGAATTTCTATTAAAATATTATCCGTTTTATATTGAAGGTATTAAAATAACATTACTTTTAGCACTTTTAACAATTATATTTGGAACATTACTTGGATTAGTTATATGTATTTTTAAAATTTCAAAATACAAAATTTTAAGAGCAATAGCATCAATATATATAGAAATTATTCGAGGCACTCCACTACTTGTACAACTTATAATAATTCACTATGGTTTTAGAATAAATATAACAGAAATTACTTCTGCAACCGTTGCTCTTTCTATAAATAGCGCAGCATATATAGCTGAAATAATAAGAGCAGGAATAATTTCAGTAAATAAAGGACAAATGGAAGCTTCAAGAAGTCTTGGAATGAATCACTTTCAATCTATGAAATTAATAATAATTCCGCAAGCTGTAAAAAATATACTTCCAGCTCTAGCAAATGAATTTGTAGTATTAATAAAAGAATCTGCTATCGTTTCTTATATAGGACTTGCTGACATTATGTATAAAGCAAATCAAATAAGAAGTCTTACTTATTTAACACTTGAACCACTACTTGTTGCAGCTCTTATTTATTTTGTAATAACATTTACTATTTCAAAATTTATTCACTATTTTGAAAGGAAATTAAATAAAGACAATGATTCAAATTAAAAATTTAAATAAATACTTTAATAAATTACACGTACTAAAAAATATTTCTTACACCATAAATAAAGGTGATGTAATTTCAATTATAGGTCCAAGTGGTTCTGGAAAAAGTACATTACTTAGATGTATGAATCTTTTAGAAGTTCCAACAAGTGGAGAAATTATTTTTGAAGGAGTAAATATACAAAATACAAATATAAATAAAATACGTGAAAATATGGGAATGGTATTTCAACATTTTAATTTATTTCCTCATATGACCGTATTACAAAATATAACTCTTGGTCCTATTAAAGTTAAAAATACTCCTAAAGATGAAGCTGAAAAACTTGCATTAAATTTACTTGAAAAAGTAGGATTACTAGATAAAAAAGATTCTTATCCTTCTAATTTATCTGGAGGACAAAAACAAAGAATTGCAATTGCAAGATCTCTTGCAAACAAACCACATGTTTTATTATTTGATGAACCAACATCTGCTTTAGATCCTGAAATGGTAAAAGAAGTACTTAATGTTATAAAAGAACTTGCCAAAGAAGGTATGACTATGATAATAGTAACTCATGAAATGAATTTTGCAAGAGAAGTTTCAAATAAAATAGTTTTCATGGATAAAGGAGAAATTATAGAAGATAATTCTCCTTACGAATTTTTCAATAATACAAAAAGCTCCCGTGCAAAAGAGTTTTTAAGCAAAGTATTATAATAAAAAGCTTGGAAATATATTTTCCAAGCTTTTTACTTTCTATATCTTACATTTGTTATTTCATAAGCTTCTTTATAATAAAGATTACTTAATTTAAATATAAATGGGACAACTCCCATAATCCAAAATCCAATTATAAAATATTTAATTATAAAAGTAAATAAAAACTCACCAAGTAAATATGTAAACAAAACATCTATCAAAATCGTCGTAAATATACCTATAATCAACTTCATCACATTATCTATACTACTTGCAGAAGGGGAAAAATTTACATATCTATTTTCAAATAAATGTCCTAAGTAAATTCCA
The DNA here is from genome assembly GCF_001655775.1 of Candidatus Arthromitus sp. SFB-turkey. Classification (GTDB taxonomy): domain Bacteria; phylum Bacillota; class Clostridia; order Clostridiales; family Clostridiaceae; genus Dwaynesavagella; species Dwaynesavagella gallinarum. Next base: position 3,058 of record NZ_LXFF01000031.1, on the reverse strand, counting down.
ATAAAAAGTCCAATAGTCTTAAAATAATCTTTTCCCATTTCATCTTTTGTTATAAAAATAAAACCTAACAAAAAAATTAAAATAAGCACACTAACTAATATATTAATTTTAAAACTATCTAACTTTATTAAAATTTCATTTAAAACTATAGATACTATTAGAGCTAAAACAACTCCACCTAAAATATCTATTGGCCAATGAAGTCCTAAATAAAGTCTAGATATACCCACTAAAGCCATAAGCACACAACTTAATATAAATATTATTTTATTTCTAGTAAAAATAAACAAGCTTGTCCCGAAAGTTGTTATATTTTGCATATGTCCACTTGGAAAAGAATATCCAGTTGCAGAAAACTCTTCAATAAAAAATATTCCCTCAACTCCTATAGGTCTTGAAGACTGAACCAAACCTTTCACAAAATTATTTAAAACCCCTGAACAAGACATAATAATTGCCATTTTATACCCTATTTCTTTATTATAACACCAATAAATCACACAAACAAAAAACATTAAAACATATAAACTTCCAAAAGATGTTATAAATATCATAAATGAATTCAAAAAATCAGAGGAAAAACTCTGTAAAAACTCTATTACTTCCAAATTAAAATTCCTCCAACATATTATTTTCTTATACCTTTTATAACTTTACCGCTACTTTCAAACCTTAAATCCATAAAAGAAGCAATAGTAGGCGCAATATCAACAATACTACATTTTTCTATCTCAATTCCTTCACTAACTCTATTTCCATAACTAATAAACATACCACTTGAATTCTCATACTCATTTGAATATCCAGAAAAAGACCTATTGACCTTAGAATTTAAAAAACATGTATCTAAATTAATCTCTTCTACAAAAGATACTTTATTTACACCACCATCAAAAATACAATTAGGTTTACCTTCTAACCTAAAAGAAAAATTATTTAAATCAAAACTTTCATATCCATGTGTTTCATAAACATCTTTTATAAAATTAGAATTCTTTTTAACAAAATCATCTAAAAACACTTTAACTCTTCCATAATCATTAGCATTATTAGGATTTTTTAAATATATAAATGCACTTCCACCATCACAATGTGCATACGCTATGTAATTTTTAATTTTTCCCCTATTATTAATACTAAGTAAGTCGTTTTTCAAAAAAGCATAATTTATATTTATACTATTTTTACAATCATATACCCCGCCATTTGAAACCACAAACATAGTTAAATCTTTTAAAATATTTTTGTTATCACACCAAGATAAAAAATCCCCAACTCTTCTATCAATACTTTTTAAAGCATCAATAGTATTTTCAGAATTTTCAGAATATCTTCTTCTTGCATAATCTAAATGATTAAAATTTAGAAAAATAACATTAGACTTTCTTTTTTCCAAAAGTTCCATAGCTAAAATTGAAGAAAAATTATCATTCTCTGGTTGCATATTAACCTTCAAAATATTCGAATATTTCAAAATATTCTTCAACATATAAAAAGAAGATCCCTTTAAAATTCCTCTTACTATATCATGAAATTTAGTAGATTTAATATTCATAAAATTATATTTAAAATTACTGTTACCCATAATTGGCCAAGAAATAACACTTACATTATTTCCATTTTCTTTAAACAAATCCAAAATAGTAGGTACTCTAATATCTTCATATTCTTTTTCTCTATACTTACGTACACAAATATCAAAATTATCAAAATAAATTCCATGACAATACGGGAACTCTCCAGTAAGAATAGACGTACTAGCTGGAGCCTTAAGATTTGGGTATTGATTTAAAACTTTCCTAACAACAGCACCTTTAGAAATAATATATTTAAAGTTATCAAATTCTTTTAGTGTGAAATAATCTGAACTCATTAAAGAATTAACAAACATAACTAAAATACATTGTTTCATAAAATACTCACCTTTTCAAATTTAAAAGTTCAAATATCAACCACATATAAAATTGGGGGCTCTACCACAAACTGTGGTAGAGAGGGGAATTTTCAGATGTATCCATTCTTTGGGATTATGAATTCAACACATCCTATGCTTTAAATAAAGCACACCTTATTTATATCATATATTACTACAAAATTCAACCACTGTATATGTAAATAAAAACCAAAAAAATTAAAATTTCTACACAAAAAAATTAAATATCACATTTTAAACTTACACTTATAAAAAATAAACATTATAACAATTACAATTGTTAAAACAATCAGTGAATAATAATTATTTTCCACATTATATAATTCCGTATTATTTATAACAGTATAAAATAATGGTTCTAATTTAACATTCATGCTTTCAAGAGATAATATGTATTTTTTTAGAAAATCATAAAAACAATTAAAAGAAATTAATATAAAAATATTTTTATAAACAACAAACATAAGTGACAAAAATATATTAAAAAGAAACATATATATCAAATAAATTCCAATTCTCTGGTACTCTATAAATCCAATAACCACTGGAACAATGGAAGTTAATATTAATGAAGCTATTATTGAATATCTAGAAGTAAATATATTAAAAAGCCACCCTCGATATAAACATTCTAAAAAGAAAAATTTAATATATGTAAAAATAAACACAAATAACAATTGAAATAAATTTAAAAATGTAAATTCCCTATTCAACTTAAAAGATAATGTATAATCTCTTAAAATAAATACAAATATTAAAACAAATAAAAATAAAGTTGAAAATATAATTCCTTTAATATTGAATGCCAAAAAATTATTTTTTACTCCTGAAAATAAAAAAGAAATCCTTCTTTCTTCAATTAAAAAAATATATATAATTAATATTAAAAAAATAGATACATAAGGTATAAAAAATTTTTCAAATAATTGATATAGAAGATTAGACTCTACAATTTTTATATTCCCCTTAACAATCAAAAAAATAAAATGAGAAAGTATAGGAGAAAAAAAATAATACATAGAAAACACAATTAAGAAAACAACATAAAACCTTGGCTTAAATTTGCTTTCTCTATATGTCTCAGAAACAAATTCTATATCATTGAAATTCGACATAAAATCCTCA
>NZ_LXFF01000030.1:1592-74491 GCF_001655775.1 Candidatus Arthromitus sp. SFB-turkey | reverse complement strand
TGTTTTATGTAGTCCATGGTTTATCGTAATTTTATTAATTTAAAACCATTTAATTTAAGAGTAGACTTTTTATAAGTAGTTTTTTTAAACAATTGTATTATTTTAAAATTAATTATTTTACACATGGTATTAGCTCCTTAAATCATCAAGTTTAGATTTGATTGAGTATTGGTCTAATTTTAATTTACTAAGTTTCAAAATTAATTTATCATAATTGTTTTTAACTTTTTCAAGTTGTTTTCTTGTTCTGTTTATTTTAAGTATTTGTATAAATTTTGATATATTCATTTTTAAGTCTCCTTTTAGATATTTTTATAATTTCAAATATTTTTTTTTGTGAAATTAATTTCTCTTTCAAGCTCTTTTTGTAATAATTCTAAAAATTCGTTGTTAGGCAATATAAACACCTTCCTTATCATCTTTATTTTCCTTCTTGATTTGAATTTATAAATTCTTCTCTTTCAGTCTCGGTACTTTTTAATAGTGCATCAATTACTTTTCCAATATTTTTTTCAATGTTTGATGTTTCCATTTTATAAAACTCCTTTACATAAATTGCTAAATAATTCAAATGAATTACCCTTAACACAATTCAATTCAAAAGTTTCTATAATTAAAGCTTGTATATCTATTAATTCTGGGTAAAAGGTTATAAAGCCATTAGTATATTCCGTTTCTGCCATATCTTTTAGATACTGCAATGTTTTAATCCTTTCACAATCTGAAATGTAATAACTATCAGTTTTGTATAAATAATAATATCTATGGTTTTGTAATTCGTCTGATAATTTATCAAATAGTTCTTCTTTTCTATTTTCAATATCTTTATTAGTGGATATTGCCATTTCAAATTTTTGATTTTCTTTGTTATATTTAAAAGCTAGTGCGAGTTGTTCGTCGCTACTTGAATTAAAAACAAAACATCTATCGAAACGGTTAAAATTATAGAAAAAATATTCATCAAAAGTTTGTTGATTAATAAGTTCAATTGTTTCAAATTGCAATAGTAAGTTTAACTTGGTGCTATGTTCAATTTCTGGTTTGTTAAACAATAGCTTTAAGATATTTTCTAAACTTATACTTTTGGCATATAAAAATTTATTGTTCATTATTATCTCCTTGCAATTAAATATAGTAAGCTTTTTATTGTGGTGTCCAAGCATTATATCCTGTGATTAAACATATAATGTATTCAGATAATTGAGTATCTCCTATACCATCAAGGTATCTAGCAATATACATTGCTTCAGCTCTAAAAGCACTATCATTTCTTTCACAATAATATTTTATTAAATTCAAAACACTTTGTTTTTTCATAATATAAGCTCCTTCTCATCATTTTGCCGATGTTGGCAATATGGTTTATAATTTTAAATTGTCTATAATATTAAATAAGTTATTACTTGAATAAACTTTTGTTATTTCAGTAATAAAATTAGTTGCAAACCATAAAGAACCATCTTTGTTTATGGTAAATTCGTTAAGTTGTTTGTTAAAATGTTCTTTTAACCTTGGCATCTGTTCTATTTGTTCAATAGTATAGAAACACCAGAAATCATATATATTTAAATATTTTCTTATTTCATCTTCTATGTAGTTAATCCAATCTTGTTTAGAATGCTTGTCTAATATTTCAATTGAAAAATTATAGTTTGGTGTTTTATAGAGAATGCCAATATAGTTATGATTACATGTATTAAAGAAGTCTTTTAATTCTTTGAAAGTATTCATGTTTTTTAGACCCTTTTTAAATTTTCTATGATCAAATCTATAGATTTAATCTTTTCATTTAATTGTTTAATTTCTTGATTAAGTCTAACAAGTTCACCTTTTGATTTTGTTTTATTTATTAATGATTTATAGTTGTTTAGTTTAGTTATTAAACTTTGTTTTTCGCTAGTTAAAAGATAAATTCTATCCATTGTTTAAGTCTAATAAATCAAATATTGAAATCTGTCCAGGACATTCTTCTAAAACAACTATATTATCATCGTTATTATGAAAGTTCATGATAAAACCTCCTACATATTGTCTATTAAATTATCAAAGAACGAATCAGTATATTCTCTTTGTTTGAAATTAAAAAACTTACCTTTAGGTTTATGAGATGATTCAAAAACCTTAGTAAAATATTTAAGTGGTGCATAGATATGTTGTTTATCACTACAGTATTTACAAGTTTGAATAAATTTTTCTTTTGATTTTTCGTACATTTCTATGTAATGTGGAATTTCCTTATTTTTAAATTTAATGTTGTATGTATTAAGAGTATTAGCTACGGTTTGTACATCTTCTTTGTTTAAATTCTTTAAGTTGTTATATGAAGTATTGTTTATGTAATTAGTATTTGCTACAGTATTCAACAATTTTTTTACTTTTGTATGAATATTGCGAATGGTAGTATTTAAATTTTTACTAAATTGTGATATAATATTACTAAGGATTTTGGCATTTTTGATGTTATTTTTAAAAACCAAAGTTTCACTTATAAGCCACTTAGGTATGGTTTTTAAAACCACTGTTAGTTGGCAAAAGTGTTTATTTTTACATTGGTTTGTTCTGGTTGTAAATTTTGGTAAAGTGTTGATTAATCCTAAAGACTTCAGAGTTTTTTTATAGTTATAAATACTTTGTACAGAAATGCCTAGTTGTTCAGCAACTTTTTCATCTTTGGCAATTATAAAATTATAATTTTTGTATTCGCCACTAAGCACTCTCCAATTATTAATTTGAGATGCTTTTAGTAAATTTTTTGCTAAGTATTCATAGTAGCGTTTACACCCATTTGTAAGAGTTGCTTTTTTAACGGACATAACTGTATTAAAAAAACTCATTTAGATAAACTCCTTTCTTTAAGATTAAGTGAAAATATATTGACGTTGAAAGGGTATTGAAATATTAATTTAATTTATTTTAATGCTTTTGATATTTGAGTTATTGCTATTTAGATAGTTGTAATTTTGATTGTGTTTAAATAGTGCTATAGATTGGTACTAATGCTAGGTAAACAAATTCAAAAAGTTTCCTACGCTCGTTGAATTTGTTTTAATTTTTAAATTGTGATTTGATTATAAAAGATTTTTCTTGTTGTGTCAATAATTAGTTTTGAAAGGAGTTTGTTTTTTGTGGATAAATTTAGAGTTAATTTAAAGAAAAAAATGGATAAATATGTAAAACTTAATGGGATTTCTTATGAATATTTTAATAGAGTTGATGGTGTTAAAGATGTACGGGGTATTAAACAAGTAGGAAGTACAAGATTTAAAACCCTCTTTGAAATATCTAAGTTTTTAAATATAGATATAAGGAATTTCTTAATGTTTGATGATTATACATATATTTTTGAAAATTCCTTTGATGCATTTGAGGAATTTTTTGTTTTCTTATCTAATAAAGTAAAGAAGCTTAGGTTAAGTAAAAAATTTAGTGTTAAAGATATTATTGATAATTTTAAAACAGAAATTAATATTACAACAATACATAAATTTGAGAGTTGCAAGCAATGTATATCGTTGGATAAATTTTATAAATATTTGGATGTTTTAGAAATTGATGTTGATACTTTCTTTTTACATGATGAAAAATATAAAATTACAGGAAATCAAATTAAAAATGAAATAAGTATAAGAGATTTTAATAATAGAATTTATGAACTTGAAAATATTACAGGTAATTTAGCAGATATGAGTGTTAATATTAATCCTAATGTTTTTCCCACGTTACATGGATTTTTAAAGATATGTAAGAGTTTAAAAGTAAGTCCTAGAGATTTTTTTGACTTTGAAAAAAAACAAATTTATAATTATACAGAATTAAATATTATAGATTATATTGAATGGATAAAGATTAATCTTAAGGGTAAAAATATGGATGTTGGAAGATATATTAGGTTGGATGCAGTTTTCTATTTTTGTAATGAGAATAATTTAGATATCAAAGATTTTTTCGATAATACACAGTTTTCAGGAAATTTAAACCAAATATCCACTAAAATGTTATAATAAGTATGTTTAGATGTAGATAAAATATTTTTATAGGGGAGCAGTATGAATTATTTACTTAAGTTTAAAAGCAAGAAAAATGAAATATTATGGACGTTTATCTGTACGTGTTTACTTGTGGGTCTTTCAGCGGTAATGTTTTTGTACAATAGATATATTATTTATGTTAAGAATTTGGATGTATCACATACAAATTTAACGAATCATTTGAACTATACTTATAAAGATAAGTTTTATGGAGATATGGATATAGATTACGATGTAAAAACAAATACATATACAGCTAAGGTTGATTTTTATATTCCAAATGAGGAGTATACTTTTAATTTATCTTCAAGAGGACATGTAATTGGAGATGGATATCTTCATAATAATAAAGATAATTTAATAAGTCATAGGTTTGCAAGACAATTAAAAGATAGTCTTGTAGATGATTTTAAAGATAGATTTCCTGAAATATTTAATGTTTATGCAGAAATGCAAGTTTTGAAAGGAAAATATAATTATAAAGATTTTTATAATAAGGATATAAATGAACCTCATGTAGTTCACATATACATGACATCTAAATATATAATGTCTGAGAAAAAGTTTTTGGAAAAAGTCGATGAAATTGGAAAATTTCTTGTAGAAAATGGATATAAAAATTTAAATAATGTTCACGTTAATTATGTTGTAAGAAAAGAGGCACCAGCTTTATATTATTCTGCAATTGATTTTGATAAATATGTAGATATAAAAAAATGAAGTAGATAAAATTTTATCTGCTTCATTTTTTTATAAAAGTGAGGAAAATAATCTTGATATATTTTCATAAAATATCTGATATTTAGGAATATTTTCAAAAAAATTTTTATCAGCAAGAATACTATTTTGAATGTTTTTATTAAAAATTGATAGGAAATTTTTACATATTTTTTCATCGTAAATTATTAAATTTAATTCATGATTAAGTTCAAAACTTCGTATATCCATGTTTGTACTTCCGACAGTTACTATTTGATCATCTATTATTATAAATTTTGAGTGTATAAAGGAGTTTTTATCGTAAAAATAAATTTTACATCCAATATTATGTAATTCATGTAAATATGTTCTTGAGGCATAATATACAAGTTTATGATCAGGTTTTCCAGGGAAATTTATTATAATTTCTATTCCAGATAAAATACAGGTTTTTAGTACATTTAAAAATCCAGTGAAAGGTATAAAGTAAGGAGTAGATATTTTTATACTTTTTTTAGCTAAACTTATAAGTTTTATAATAGGAAGTATCATACTATCTTTTGATAGATTTGGACCACTTTTTATTATTTGAGTTAATGTTATACACTCTTCATTTATTTCCGGAAAATAATTAGTTAATTCCTCACCTAAAAATATATTTTCGTTAGCTAATTTTTTAAGATTTAAATAATCATTTATAAATACGTTTTGTATAGCAAGAGAACATTCTCCTTTTATCATTAAATGAGTATCTCTCCAATATCCAAGAAATGACCTACCTAAATATTCATCTCCTATATTAATTCCTCCAGTAAAACTTGTAGTACCATCTATTACAACAATTTTCCTATGATTTCTATAGTTTATTTGTGTATTTATCAATTTGAAAAATGGAGTAGACATGTAAGAATAAAATAATATTTCTATTCCATTTTCTTTAAGTTCATTTATATAATTTTTAGAAAGTTTATGGCATCCTATTTTGTCCATTATGAATCTAACTTTAATACCTTCTTTTGATTTTTTAATTAATATATTTTTAATTTCGTTTCCTATATGGTCATTTCTAACTATGAAATATTCTAAATGAATGTGATGAGTTGCCTTTTCTAATTCTTTTTTTAACATTTCAAATTTTTGAATTCCATTTGAAAAAATTTGAATTTTGGAATTAGTCATTATAGGGCAAAAATTTAATTTAGAAACAAGATTTGTAAGTTGAATAATTTCTTTATTGTTGTTAAATGAGAAGGTTTTTTGAATGTCTTTATTTAATTTGTTTATTAAATCTATGTTATAAAAATTTTTACGTTTAACATGAATTCTTCTTATATCTTTTCCTAAAAAGATATAACATATAGAACCTAATGGTCCAAGTATAGTAAGTATTAAAATCCACATTAAAGTTTTTTCAGGTTCACGTCGTTCGTTTAACAAGGTAAAAAATATTATTAAGTTTATTATTATAGAGAAAATTAAAATTAAATTTAAATAGTACATATATTCTCCTAGAATTTAAATAACTAAATTTCTATAAGTGTATTTTGATTAGAATTTACTTATATTATTAAAATATTTATGAAAAAATATGTTTTAAATTAATAAATTAAAAATTTAATTATTATTGATTTTTGTTCTTTAGTGGTGTAGATTATTTATAACGAGATAAATTTATAGGATTAGATAAATTGTAGTAAGTATATTTGTATAGCGTTTGAAACATACTTTATAGTATATCTCATATTGAAAATTTAAAGAGAGTGCTTTATTTTTAGGGGGGTAGATTTATGAAATTAAATGACAATGATAAAAGTGCTGTTATTGCAGCTGCATCTGCTATAGGTATAGCATCTGTTGCAACTATTGCGGGAATTATTTCTAGAAGATTGAAGAAAAATTTAGTTAAAGATTTAAATGATTCAGAATTTGGAAATTTTAATGGATATGGTAAATGTTGTTCACACAGCCACTGTTCAAATGATTCCTATGATGAAGTTTTAAAACATAGAAAAAATAGATTTTATAAAAAAATGAGAATGAATTAATTTAAAAAGATTTGCTAGTTTTAGCAAATCTTTTATTTTTTTGCTTTAGTAATAAAAATTTAAATGCGAGACAAAATAAAGTATATATTCGTTGTAAGGAAGGTACTTAAATTTGGTAAGGTTTAGAAGAGTATTAAGAAAAGCAAATGATAGTGTAATTTTTCTAATTATAGGAGTTGTAATTTTTAGTTTCGGTTTTTTGGTATTTAAACAATTTGAAAAAGAGAATTTAACAATGAAAACAAATCTTAAAGAGGTTTTAGAAGTACCAAACATTTACTGTGAATTTGATGAATGGAAAAATAGAGTAGATATTTTTCAAATAAATAGAGAAAGTGCTAGAAGTTTTTTTGTACCTTATTCTAGTCTTAAAAATTTATTTGCTGATGTAAAGCAAAATGTTTTAAATAGTGTGAAAATTAAAGACTCAAATAATGTTAAAACTTTAAATGGAGATTGGAAGTTTTCTTTAGATTATAAGCCTTCAGAAAGAAATCAAGATTTTTTTAAACAAGATTATGATGTTTCTAATTGGAAAAATATAAAAGTTCCAAGTAATTGGCAAATGGAAGGATATGATTTTCCTATATATGTAAATTTTAGATATCCTTGGACTGGATATGAAAATCTTGAATTTTATAAAGCTCCTGAAATATTTAATCCTGTTGGAAGTTATAAAAAAATATTTGATTTAGATGAATCTTGGATTGGAGATAAAATATATATATCTTTTCAAGGGGTTGAATCGTGTTTTTATTTATGGGTAAATGGAAAATTTGTGGGATATAGTGAAGATAGTTTTTCACCTAGTGAATTTGATATAACTGATTTTGTTATGAGTGGAAAAAATTCAGTTTCTGTTCAAGTGTTTAGATGGAGTGATGGAAGTTTTATTGAAGATCAAGATTTTATAAGATTAAGTGGAATATTTAGAGATGTTTTTTTGTATAGAACTCCACAAATACATATAAGAGACTTTGAAGTTATAACTGATTTAGATGAATATTATTTAAATTCTAAGTTAATTGTAAATTTTAATTTGTTAAACCATTTAAATCAAAATAAAGAATTTTTTATATCAATTCTTCTTTTTGATAATGATTGGAATTTAATTTCTAAAGAAGAAGGACTTGGAAATTTTGATAATTACTATACATACAAAGATAAAATTATGCAATGTAATTTTAATAGTGTTATGGATATTGAAAATCCTAAAAAATGGTCCTCAGAAGATCCAAATTTATATAATTTAGTTGTTGTTCTTAAAAATGATTTATATGGAGAAACTCAAGCAATACATACTAGAATTGGATTTAGAAAATTTGAGTTAAAAGGAAACCAAATGCATTTAAATGGTAAGCCTATTTTATTTAAGGGAGTAAATAGACATGAAACTCATCCTTTAAAAGGTAGAGCAATTTCTATATCAGACATGGAATTTGATATTAAAGAAATAAAAAAGAATAATATTAATGCAGTTAGAACATCTCATTATCCTAATCATAATTATTTTGTTAGTTTGTGTAATGAGTATGGTGTGTATTTAATTGATGAAGCAAATATTGAAGCTCATGGTGTTGAAGGAGAAATTCCAGGAAATAACGAAATTTGGAAAGCTCCATGTTTAGATAGAGTAATGAGTCTTATTGAGAGAGATAAAAATAACCCATGTGTTTTAATATGGTCCCTTGGAAATGAAAGTGGTGGAGGAAGTGTATTTAAGTATATATATGATTACGTTAAAGAAAGAGATAAAACTAGACTTGTACACTATGAAGGAGAGAGAGATGAATATTATGCAAGCGATATTGTAAGCAAAATGTATGTAAAAATTGAAGATATTGAAAAACAAAGTAGATATATGAAAAATAAACCTTATATTTTATGTGAGTATGCTCATTCAATGGGAAATAGTGGAGGAAGTTTAAATAAATACATAGAAAAGTTTGAAAGTATAGATAATGTTCAAGGAGGATTTATATGGGATTTTATAGATCAAGGTATATATAAAGATTCTCCTAAAGTTGGAATTTTAAATAATTCTTTAATGTTATTTGATGGAAAATTTGAAGGATATGTAAAAGAAGGATATAGAGGAAAAGGATATAGTGGAGTAATTTTTTATGATGAGCTTAAATACGTAAAGCTAAATGAATTTACAATAGATTTAAAAGTTAAACCAAGTGTATATGAGGGAGAAGGATGTATTTATTTTAAAAAAGGGTATGAATTTGGAATTCAAGAGGTAACAAATTATAGAAATTCAAATAATAGAGTTGTTGAATTTTTTATTAGAGATAATTCTCAAATGGTAGAATCTATTGTGTTTATTGTACCTGAAAATTGGGTGGATAATTGGCAAAGAATAACGGCATCTTATGATGGTAGATTAATTAAATTGTTTTTAAATGGAAATTTAGTTGGAGAGAAAGAATTTGTTTATGGAGTTGGGTATTTTGGAGATAGTGTACAAATTGGAGGAAATAATAGTGAAATTCATTGTGAAGGAATGAATGGGGTTTTAGATGAAATAAAGTTTTTTTCGAAAAAAATAGATTTTGATCAAATAGATAAATTAAAGGTTTATGATAAAAATTTTGGTAAATTACTTTGGATTGATTTTGATAGAAAAGAAGAAATTTTAGAATTTAATAAGTATAAAGATGAAAAATATTTAGCTTTTGGGGGAGATTTTAATGATTCTCCTAATGATTCAGCTTTTTGTGCAAATGGAATTTTACTTAGTACTAGAAAGTTAAAACCTCAGGTACATGAAATAAAACATGTTTATCAAAATATAGACATTTATGATAAAGATATTTTAAATGGTGAAATAATCATAAAAAACAAAAATTTATTTGTAAATTTAAATAATTATATTTTAAAATGGGATTATTTAGTTGATGGAGAAGTTATAGAAGGAGATTCAGCTGTTATTAATTTAGATCCCATGAGCAGTGAAGTTTTTAAAATAACTGATTTTCACAAAATTTTATCTTTAAATGGTAAAGAGTTTTTTATAAACTTAAAATTTGTTTTAAAAGAGGGAAATTTTTGGGCGAATAAAGGTTTTGAAATAGCTTCAGAACAATTTAAGATACCACTAGAAGCTTTTATTGTAGAGGCAAATTCTTTAAATAGAGAATATCAAAATTTTAATGTTAAAGAAGATGTTTCAAATATATTTTTAATATCAGATGAATTTGAAATGGAATTTGATAAAAATAAAGGAAGTTTGAAAAAATACGTTTATAGAGGAGAAAAACTTTTAAGTTCTCCAATTTTAGTAGATTTTTGGAATCCTTTAAATGATAATGAAAGACTTTTTAAGATTTATAATGATATTAAGTTTTGGAAAGATATTTTTAAAGACAATAGTTATAATAGATATGAATTATATAAAAGTGAACAGGATATAATTTTGAAATTTTATAAAACATTATATAATCTTAATAATTCAGAGCTTATAACTACTTATAAAGTAAATCAGTATGGAGATGTAAATGTTAATTTGTTTGTTGATTTGTTAAGTCATGGAATTCCACATGCAAGATCAGTTGGTTTTAAAGTTTTTATACCTAAAGATTATTGTGAAATGGAATTTTATGGTAGAGGACCTTTTGAAAATTATAATGACAGAAAAGAAGGTAGTAAAATTGGAGTATACAAATCTGATGTAGATAGACAATTTACAGATTATGTAAGACCTCAAAGAACTGGAAATTTAACAGATGTTAGATGGGCGCGTTTTTATAAGAAAAATGGAAATAATGGAATACTATTTACAAATGTAAGCAATGAATTTTTACAGGTCAATGTATCTAAGTACAATGATGGTGAATTTGAAAAAAACCATAAATATCAGATGAAAGAATTTTCTTCAACAATAGTTAATTTAAGATCAAAAGATTATGGGAGTACATTTGAAACATTTGACGATAAGGTAATTGATTATATAGAAGGGGATTGTAAATATGCATTTTCATTTACAATAAGTGCAATAAACAATCATGATTCTCCAATGAATATTTGGAAAAGAATTTTTTGAAAGGACTTTGATATTATCAGAGTTCTTTTTTAATATCTTTTCTTTTGTTTATCATAAAAATTTTAAAGTTGATTAACCATGCTCAATGGTTTAACTTTATTTTTAAATTTAAACTTATCTAAAGTATAAATATTTTTAAAAGTATTTGTATCTAGTATTACATTAACAAAATCAAACTTCATTTTATTTTCCAATACATATTTTGAAACTAAATTATCTTCTTCTACTAAAGAGTATATTTTATCCATGTTTGTTTTTGAAAAAATAAAATCTAGTACGTTAAAAATAACCTCACTAGCAAAACCATTATTTTGATATTCTTTTGAAATTAAATATCCAAGTTCATTTATTAAATTTTCATTTATGTACCTTGGAATAACTGATATTAAGCCTATAGGTTTAAGATTTTTTTTCAAAGTTATGGAAAAATACCCTAAGGAATTAAAGGATTTAATTTTATTATTAAGAGCTAAAAATTTTTTAATGTGATACATAGAAGCATTTTTAGGTATAGGCACATTTAAATAAATATCATTTATGTATTTAAGTATGTTTTTCAAACTCATTTCATCAATTGGTTTTACAATTAATCTTGAAGTTTCTATAACCATTAAATATCCTCCACAAATTATTTATGAAGAATGATTCATTTTGTAATATTCTACAATTACTAATGATTTAATAATATTATAAATTTTATTAAAAGGCAAATTAAAATTTGATTATAAAAAAAGTTAAATTACGTATGAAATAAGTTTTAAAAAATTTATTAAAATAACTCTCAATTTAAATAAAAATATGTGTTATAATTTACTCGTATTTAAATTTAAAATTACTTTATCATTATTTAGGAGGTTTTATTAAAGTATGAGAAAACTAAAAATTTCAGCGATGTTTTTTTCTTGTGCTATTATGTTTTTGTCTTTAGCAGGTTGTAGTTCAAATTCTAGTAGCAGTGGTTCATCTTCAGAAAATGGTGGACAAGCACAAGTGCTTAGAGTTGCAATGGTTACAGATGAAGGAGGAATAGGAGATAAATCTTTTAATGACTCTGCTTATGCTGGACTTTCAAAGGCAGAAAAGGATTTAGGAATTAGTCTACAAGTTTTAGAACCTCAAAAGGATTCAGAATTTGAGTCTTATATGGATAGAGTATCTAAAACCAGTGATTTAGTTTTTGGTGTTGGATATAAATTAAAAAATGCAGTGGATATAGTATCAAGTCAAAATCCAAATGTAAAATATGTTTTAATTGATGAAGAAGTTCAAAGAGATAATGTACATAATCTTAGATTTAAGGAAGAAGAAGGATCTTTTTTAGCAGGTGTTTTAGCTGGACTTTCAACTAAAACAGGTAAAGTTGGATTTATAGGTGGTACTGATAGTTTTATTGTTAAAAAATTTGAATCTGGATTTATTGCAGGAGTTAAAAGTGTTAATCCAGAAGCTGGAAAATTACTTGAAGATGGTATAACTTCAAGATATGCTGGAAGTTTTTCAGATACTGCACGTGGATATGAAATAGCTAAATCTCTTTATAGTGATGGAGTTGACATAATATATCATGCAGCTGGTGGTGTTGGAATTGGAATGTTTAGAGCTGCTCAAGAAACTGGAAATTACGCAATTGGTGTTGACCAAGACCAAGCTATATCTCTTCCAGAATATTCAGATGTAATACTTACTTCTGTTGTTAAGAATTTAGAAGGAGGAGTATACGATGTTGTTAAGGAAATGGTGGATGGTAAATTTACACCAGGAACAACAGAGTTAGGTCTAAAGGAAGATGGTGTTTATTTAGCTGATAATAATGGAAAAGTTTCACAAGAAGTTTTAGATAAAGTAAATGAGTTTAAGGAAAAAATAATAAGTGGAGAGATAGTAGTACCTAAAACTATTGAGGAACTCAAGAATTTTAACAGTTAAATAATAATTATTGTTTAAATTTTGGAGACTATTTTGTTTAGGGTTATTTATTTCTTCCATAAACAAAGTGGTCTCTTATTTTGTGTTTGGAGGAGATTTTATGAAAGTAGTTGAAATGAAAAATATAACTAAAAGATTTCCTGGTATGATTGCAAATAAAAATATTAATTTTGACTTGGAGAAAAAAGAGATTCATGTTCTTCTAGGTGAAAATGGAGCTGGTAAAACTACTCTTATGAATATTTTATATGGTATTTATACACAAGATGAGGGAGATATTTTTATAAATGGAAGTAAAATAAAAATTAAAAATCCTAAGGATGCTATTTCAAATGGAATTGGAATGGTTCATCAACATTTTATGCTTGTGCATAATTTTACAGTAATGGAAAATATAGTACTTGGATGTGAACCGGTTAAGTCGGGAATAATATTTGATAAAAAATCAGCTTTTAAAAAGGTAAAAGAAATTATAGATAAATATGAGTTTAATATAGATCCAGAAGTAAAAATTGAGGATATTTCTGTAGGTCAGCAGCAAAAGGTGGAAATACTCAAAATTTTATATAGGGGTGCTGATATAATAATTTTAGATGAACCAACAGCAGTACTTATACCAAGCGAGATAAAAGAATTAGAAATTATTATGAAAAATCTTACAAAAGAAGGCAAATCCATAATTCTAATAACCCACAAATTAAAAGAAGTAATGAGTATGAGCAATAGGGTTACCATAATTAGACGTGGAGAATTAATTGATAATCTAAATACAAAAGACACATCTATTGATGAATTGGCAAATCTTATGGTTGGAAGACCAGTAAATCTCAATGTTTATAAACAAGGAGAAAATAAACTCTCTAAAATTTTAGAAGTTAAGGATTTAAAAGCTAAAGATAGTAGAGGGGTTAATGTTCTTAAAGGTGTTAGTTTTAATGTTCAATCTGGAGAAATTTTTGGAATAGCAGGTGTTGCTGGAAATGGGCAAAGTGAGCTTGTTGAAGTTATAACTGGCATTAGGAAGTGTTATTCTGGAAAAATAATTTTTGATGGAGAAAATATTGAAAATTTAACTCCAAGAGAGATTATTGATAAAAAGATATCTAGTATACCAGAAGATAGACATAAAACCGGTCTTATATTACAACATTCTCTGTATGAAAATTCTATTTTGGGTATGCAAAATGATAAAAAATTTAAAAAAGGTATGTTTTTAGATTATAAGTCTATAAGAAAGCATGCTTTAGATATTATAGAAGAATTTGATGTTAGAACTGTAAGTGAAAATGTTGAGGCTTCAAAATTATCTGGGGGAAATCAACAAAAATTAATCGTTGGACGAGAAATTTATAAAAATCCTAAACTTATAATAGCTGTACAGCCTACAAGAGGACTTGATATTGGTGCTATTGAGTATATACATAAAAGATTAATAAAAGAAAGAGATAGTGGTAAAGCTGTATTACTAGTTTCTTTAGAATTAGATGAGGTTTTAGGTTTATCAGATAGAATTGGTGTTATGTATGATGGCAATATAGTTAAAGTTTTAGATAGATGTGAATTTGATGAAAATAAAGTTGGAGTATTAATGGCAGGAGGAAGTATAGATGGTTAGTATAGGTAAGAGTGTTAAAATAAGAAATGTTTTAAATTCTGTTTTATTTTCTTTATTATCCATATTTATTTCGATTTTAATTGCAGTTATATTTGTAATGTGGTCTAAGGGAAATGGATTTATAGAATCATTTAAATTATTGATTACTTCTTTTTGGGAGGGTAGTTTTGGTAATATTTTTAGTTTATCAGAAACTTTAGTATATGCAACTATTTACATGTTTACAGGATTGGCACACTTAGTAGCTTTTAAAACTAATTTATTTAATATAGGAGTCGAGGGACAGTTTACAGTTGGAATGTTAGCAGCTGTAATAGTTGGAACAATTCCTAACATACCATTTTTAATACATATAGTGTTGATTTTTTTATCAGGAATATTATCTGGTGCACTTTGGGCATTTATTCCAGCGGTTTTGAAGGTAAAGCTTAATTCTAATGAGGTTGTAAATACAATAATGATGAATTTTATATCGCTACATATGTTAAATTTATTTGTAGGTACTTTTTTAAAAGAACCTGGATATGATTCCTCTTATTCTATTTTACAAAGTGTAATGTTACCTAAAATATTTTCAGAACCTTCATCTAGAGCTAATTATGGATTATTTTTAGGAATATTAGTTGTTGGTTTTATTTATTTATTTATGAATAGAACTAGAGGAGGATATGAACTTAGGAGTGTTGGGTATAATAAGTATGCATCAGAATATGGTGGGATTAATATAAGAAAATCTATAGTTCTTTCTATGGTTATATCGGGTATTATTGCAGGATTAGGAGGAGCTGTATTTGTTTCAGGTGTTCAGCACAGGATTCCTAAATTAAATAATTTTTTAAACTATGGTTTTGATGGTATAGCGGTTGCTTTAGTTGCTAGAAATAATCCTATTTTTATAATTATTACCTCTATTTTGTTTGGAGCGCTTAATGCATCTTCTTTAGAACTTCAATTTAATGGAATTCCTAAGGATATAGTTTTTTTAGTTCAAGCAGTTATAATCATATTTATATCAGGTGAATATTTATTTAAATACGTTCTAGATAAATTTAGAAAAGGAGGTAGTAAATAGTGGAAAATACATTTTTATCAGAAATAGCGTTTATTTTAGCTACTACATCAAGATTTGCTACTCCGCTTATATATGCATCTATAGGAGGTGTTTTTTCAGAAAAATCCGGTGTTATAAATATAGGACTGGAAGGTATGATGATAATGGGAGCGTTTTTTGGAGTTTGGGGAACATATATATCTAATAGTTCTTTGGTTGGACTTATATTTGCTATTATATTTGCAGGATTAACAGCAGTTATACATGCTATATTAAGTGTATTTCTTAGAGCTAATCAAGTAATATCAGGTATTGGTATAAATTTATTTTCTACTTCTTTGACTAGCTATTTAATACAAAAATTTTTTGGAAGTCAAGGTCAAACTAGTATAGTTAAGGTAGCTCCTTATCCTAAAGAATTATTTAGTAAAATTCCTATAGTTGGTACATTTTTATCAGAGATTAACTGGTTTGTGTTGGGAGCTTTATTGTTAGTTGTAGTTTCATGGTTTGTTTTATATAAAACAAGTATAGGATATAGAATAAGGGCTGTAGGTGAACATCCTAAAGCAGCTGATACACTTGGGATTAATGTTTATATAACTAGATTTTTGTGTGTGTTGTTATCGGGAGTTTTAGCAGGTATTGGAGGAGCTTCTTTATCTATTGCAAATGTTAATCTTTTTAGAGTTGGAATGGTTAGTGGAAGAGGATATATAGCTCTTGCAGCTATGATTTTTGGAAATTGGAAACCTCATACTACATTTTTAGCGTGTTTGATTTTTTCATTATCTCAAACATTTGAAATTGTGTCTCAAAAATTTGGATTCAATATACCAACAGAAATTTATTTTATGATGCCTTATATACTTACTATGTTAGCACTTGCTTTTTTTGTTAGAAAAAGTAATTCTCCTTTGTTTCTTGGAGAGTATTATGATAAAGGTAAAAGATAATAGTATTTTAGGAAAGGTTAATTATGAAAAAAATATATGTGGTTATTTTTGTTATTTTACTTTTTAGTATGAAATCTTGTATAAGTACAGAACATGAAGTTATATTTTTACGTAATGAAAAATTAAGTACAATAAGAGAAAGTTCGCTTATAAACAGCATTCAAGATTCAAAATTTAAATTTAAGAGTGTTGTTTTAAATAGTGAAGAAGAATTTGGTGAATATGTAAAAGAGAATTTAGAATCGAAAAAAATTAGAAGTAAAACCTTTATTATTTCAGAGGAATTTTCAAATCTTGTCAATATTAACGATGAATCTATTTATTCAAATCTAGTATACATAAATGGTGTTGAAGAAGGTAGAATTAATTTAAAAATTGATCAAAGACATTTAAGTTATATATTTGGTGTTATTAGTGGTATGTTAACTAGAACAAATAACGTAGCTATTATATATGAAAGTGAATTAAAGGATTCTTTTGAAAATGTTTTATCTTTTGTTGCTGGTGTTAAAAATGTAAATTTAAGAGCTTATGATTTGCTTTTAAATGGTGAAAATGTTTTAAATTTAAATTCATCATCGGAAGAAGATAAGATTTTAAATTTGGAAAGTTTTATAAAGAATAATAAAAGTGATGTAATATTTTATTTAGATAATCAGCTTATAGATAATGCTGTTAATATTTCTGAGGAAGTGTCAAAAACTTTATTTACATTGAATGAGTTTCAAGAAGAGTTATTTGTAAGTGTTTCTTATTTATATGAAGATATACTTAGTGGAATTATAAGTAGTAATGTAGAATTTAGAACGTATAATGTTAATATTTTAGATAATACGATAGACATTAACATAGATAATTTACCTGAAGAGATAAATCAAGTTGTTAGAAATACTTTGGATAGGATGAAAAATGGAAATGTTACATTTCCTTCCACTTGGGAAGAATTGAAAATTATATCAAATTAATTTAATATGATGATTTAAAAAAGTCTTTAAACTTAAAGTTTAAAGACTTTTTTATTATAAAATTAAAATAAGTTTAATTATAAAGTGCAAAATAAGTGTTTAAAAATTTTGTTTTATGTTTTATAATGTACCTGTTAGTTTAAAATATAACAAACTTTTAGAATTCAGGTTTATTTTTATTAAAATTTTAGTTGAGATTTATTTAAAGTAAGTTTGTTTTACACAAATTTGTAATAATTATATTGTTTTTAAATTTTTACGATTGTTATAGAATTATTTCGTAATGTTTGTATTAGTTTAAAATATTTTAATTGTTTTAATGTAAATAAATAGTGTTAATAAATATTAAATAGTTAAGAATATTTTTAACAAATTCGTTAAAAATATTATTATATTTTAGTGATAATATTTTGGGAGGATTTTTAATGGTTAAAATAGGGATTAATGGTTTTGGAAGAATAGGTAGAAATGTGTTTAAGGCTATATTAGAGAATTATGGTAATGAGTTACAAATAGTAGCGATAAATGATTTGACTGATGCAAAAACACTTGCACATTTATTAAAATACGATTCTCTTTTTGGAAAATTTGACGGAAGTGTTGAAGTAAAAGGTGATTCAATAGTTGTTAACGGAAATGAAATTAAAATATTTGCTGAAAGAGATGCGGCAAGTATTCCTTGGTCAAGTGTTGGGTGTGAAATTGTAATAGAATCAACAGGATTCTATACAGATGGTAATAAAGCAAAAGCACATATTTCTGGAACTGTAAAGAAAGTGTTAATTTCTGCACCAGCAACAAATGAAGATATAACAATTGTTATGGGAGTTAACCATGATAAATATGACGCATCAAAGCACAATATTATATCTAATGCGTCTTGTACAACTAACTGTTTGGCACCGTTTGCTAAGGTTTTACATGAAAAATTTGGTATTGTAAAAGGCCTTATGACCACAGTTCATTCATATACAAATGATCAAAAGATTTTGGATGCTCCACATAAAGATTTAAGAAGAGCTAGAGCGGCTGCAGAATCTATGATACCTACTACTACTGGAGCTGCTAAGGCTGTTGCATTAGTGTTACCAGAGCTTAAAGGAAAACTTAATGGATTTGCTTTAAGAGTTCCAACTCCTACAGTTTCTTGTACTGATTTAGTTGCTGAAGTTTCTAGAAGTGTAACTGTTGAAGAGGTTAACGCAGCGCTTAAAGAGGCAGCAGAGAATAATTTAAAAGGTATTCTTGGATATGAAGAAGAACCATTAGTTTCAATGGACTATAGACAAGATAAGAGAAGTTCTATAGTGGATGCTTTATGCACGATGGTTATTGAAGGAAATATGGTTAAAGTTGTTTCTTGGTATGATAATGAATGGGGATATTCAAATAGATTAGCTGATTTAACAAGTATGGTTGGTAAAAGTTTATAAAAATTATCTTTAAAAAGGCTGATTTTGAAATATTAAGATCAGCCTTTAGTTGATATTAGTTTTTAGGGGTGTGTTTTATGACTTTTAATAAAAAAAGTATAGAGGATGTTTCTTTAAAAGGAAAAAGAGTACTTATACGTTGTGATTTTAATGTGCCTATAGTAGATGGTAAAATAACTGATGAAAATAGATTGGTTGGAGCTCTTGATACTATTAAATATGCTGTTAAAAATGGTGGTAAGGTTATACTTTGTTCCCATTTAGGGAAAGCTAAAGGCCCTGATGAAACAAAAAGTTTAAGAATAGTTGGTGAGAGATTATCTCAGCTTTTAGGTATGAATGTTAAATTTGTTCCAAGTGATTTAGTTGTAGATGATAATGTAAGAAAAGAAATAAGCATGATGAATGATGGAGAAGTAATTCTTATTGAAAATACAAGATTTAGACCAGAAGAAGGAAAGTGTGGAGAGGAGTTTTCTAAAGATTTAGCTTCAATATGTGATGTTTATGTAAATGATGCTTTTGGAACTGCTCATAGAGCTCACTGTTCAACTGTTGGTGTTACTAAATTTGTAGATGAAAGTGTATGTGGATACTTAATTCAAAAAGAGTTGAAATTTTTAGGAGATACTATTTCAAAACCAAGTAGACCTTTTGTTGCTGTTTTAGGAGGGGCAAAGGTTTCAGATAAAATAAATGTTATTAACAATCTTTTAGATAAGGTTGATACTTTAATAATTGGTGGTGGGATGGCTTATACTTTTTTAAAAGCTCAAAGTTATTCCATAGGAACAAGTTTAGTTGAAGAAGATAAATTAGATTATTCAAGAGAAATGGTTGAAAAAGCAAAACAAAAAGGTGTAAACTTGCTTTTACCAGTTGATCATGTTATAGGTGATAAATTTGATAATAATGCTGTAAGAAAAGAAACTATTGATCAAAATATAGAAGATGGATTTATGGGATTGGATATTGGAAGTAAAACTTGTAAATTATTTTCTGATGTTTTGAAAAAAGCTAAAACTATTATATGGAATGGTCCTATGGGAGTTTTTGAATTTTCTAATTTTAATAAGGGAACAATTGAAGTTGCTAAAGCTATGGCAGAAGCTGACGCTACAACAATAATAGGTGGTGGAGATTCTGCTGCGGCTGTTAATATTTTAGGTTTTGGTGATAAAATGACTCATATATCTACAGGTGGTGGAGCTTCTCTTGAGTTTTTAGAAGGTAAAGTTTTACCAGGGATAGATGCGCTTAATAATAAATAAAAATAGGAGTTTTATTTATGAGAAAAAACATTATAGCTGGAAATTGGAAAATGCATTTTTCAAGTGAGGAAACTAAAAAGTTTTTAAATGAACTAGTTCCTAAAGTAAGTGATGCTAAGTGCGAAGTTGTGGTGTGTCCACCTTTTACTTCTCTTCAAGTGGCTAGTGATATTTTGAAAAATTCAAATATAAAATTAGGAGCTCAAAACATTCATTTTGAAGAAAAGGGAGCTTTTACTGGGGAAATTTCAGCTGATATGCTTAAAAGTTTCAATGTAAGTTATGTTATAGTTGGTCATAGTGAAAGAAGAAGTTATTTTAATGAAACAGATGAAGATATTAATAAAAAAATATTTACGTGTTTGAAGAATGACTTTGTTCCAATATTTTGTGTTGGAGAAACTCTTGAAGAGAGAGAAGCTGGAAAAATGAAAAGTGTTTTGGAATCTCAAATTAAAAATGCTTTTTTAGGAGTTTCAAAGGAAGATGTTAAAAAAATAGTTGTAGCTTATGAGCCTGTTTGGGCTATTGGAACTGGAAAAACTGCAACAAGTGAAGATGCTAATAATGTAATTGGTTTTATTAGAAATGTTGTTGAAAATATTTATGATAAAGAAGTATCTGAAAATATAGTTATTTTATATGGAGGTTCGGTAAAACCTAATACTATAAAAGAACAAATGTCTATGGAGAATATAGATGGGGCACTTGTTGGAGGAGCAAGTATTGTTGTTAGTGATTTTGAATCAATTGTTAAATTTTAGGAGGAAAAACTTATGGCAAAAAATGCCTGTGTTTTGTTAATATTAGATGGTTATGGGATGTCTCCTCAAAAAGAAGGAAATTCTATTGAAAAAGCTAATACTCCCAATATGGATAGAATTTTAAATGTATATCCTAATACTACTTTACATGCGAGTGGTTTGAAAGTTGGACTTCCTGAAGGGCAAATGGGAAATTCAGAAGTTGGACATTTAAATATTGGTACTGGAAGAATTGTTTATCAAGAATTAACAAGGATAACAAAAGCAATTGAAGAAGGAGAGTTTTTTAATAATGATTCTTTAAATTTTGCTGTTGAGAATTGTAAAAAAAATAATTCTGATTTGCATGTAATGGGTTTATTATCTGATGGTGGTGTACATGCGCACATTGATCATTTAAAAGCGTTATTAAAATTTGCTAAAGAAAAAGGGGTTAAACAAACTTATATTCATGGATTTATGGATGGAAGAGATGTTTCACCAACTTCTGGAGTAAATTATGTAAAAGATTTACTTAAATATATGGAAGATATTTCTTATGGAGTTATTTCAACATTATCTGGAAGATATTACTCTATGGATAGAGATAAGAGATGGGATAGAGTTGAAAAGGCATATAATATCATTGTTAGAGGTGAAGGTGAAAAGGCTTTAGGCAGTGATCCAGTAGAATTTATAAAAAAATCTTATGATAATGGCATAACTGATGAGTTTATTGTTCCAACTGTATTTATAGATAATGGAAATTTAAAAACTGGTGATTCATGTATATTTTTTAATTTTAGACCTGATAGAGCTAGGGAATTGACTCATGCAATAGTAAATAAAAAATTTGATGGTTTTAATGTTTGTGACATTGATGTAGTTTTTGTATGTATGACTTTGTATGATAAATCTTTAGAAGGTTGTTTGGTGGCATTTAAACCGGAGAGTTATCCTAATACTTTTGGGGAATATTTAAGTAAAAATGGGAAAACTCAGCTTAGAATAGCTGAAACTGAAAAGTATGCTCATGTAACATTTTTCTTTAATGGAGGAGTTGAATTGTCTTACGAGGGAGAGGATAGAATTTTAATTCCTTCACCTAATGTTAAAACCTATGATTTAAAACCGGAAATGAGTTTACCTGAGCTTACAGATACTCTTGTTAAACAAATTGAATCTAGAAAATATGATTTTATTGTTTGTAACATAGCTAATCCTGACATGGTTGGTCATACTGGAAATTTTGATGCTGCTGTTAAGGCTATTGAGGCTGTTGACCTTGCTATTGGGAAAATTGAAAGCAAAGTGATAGAATTTGGAGATAATATGTTTATAACAGCGGACCATGGTAATGCTGAAGTTATGGTTGATGAAAAAGGAGGACCAATGACTGCGCATACATGTAATAAGGTTCCATTTATTTATATATCTAAAAACTGTGAGAGTATAAAATTAAAAGATAATGGTAAACTTGCAGATATAGCACCTACTATTTTAAATGTTATGGGATTAGATGTTCCACAGGAAATTAGTGGAGATAATTTACTTTATAGGGTTTAATAAAAAATTTTTATATATAAAAATGGAGGGTTTATTTAATGAAAAATTTTGTAAAAATAGTTAATGTTCATGCTAGACAAATTCTTGACTCAAGAGCGTTTCCAACTGTTGAGGTTGAGGTTACACTTGAAGACGGTACTGTTGGAAGAGCAGCTGTTCCTTCAGGAGCTTCTACAGGTGAATATGAAGCAGTTGAACTTAGAGATGGAGATAAATCATACTACAACGGTAAGAGTGTTTTAAATGCAGTTACTAATGTAAATGTAACTATTGCTCAAGCTTTGGAAGGTTTAAATATATTTGATCAAGTTAAAATAGATACAACTATGATTGAACTTGATGGTAGTGATAATAAAGGTAATTTAGGGGCTAATGCAACTCTTGGTGTTTCTTTAGCTTGTGCACAAGCAGCAGCTAATTATTTAGGATTATCTTTATACCAATATATTGGAGGATGTAACGCAAAAGTTTTACCTGTTCCTATGATGAACATAATAAATGGTGGAAAGCATGCTGATAATAATGTAGATTTACAAGAATTTATGATAATGCCAGTTGGAGCAGATTCTTTTTCTGAAGGTTTAAGAATGTGTTCTGAAATTTATCATTCTTTGAAAAAATTATTACATGATAAAGGATTATCAACAGCTGTAGGAGATGAAGGTGGATTTGCTCCAGATTTAAAATCTAATGAAGAAGCTATTCAAATTATTTTAGAAGCAACTACAAATGCTGGATATAAGCCAGGAGAAGAAATATTTATAGCGCTTGATCCTGCTTCATCTGAGTTTTATGAAGATGGAAAATATAATTTATCAGGAGAAGGTAGAGTTTTAACTCCAGCTGAAATGGCAGATTTTTATGTTGATTTAGCTAATAAATATCCAATTATATCTATTGAAGATGGTATGGCTGAAAATGATTGGGAAGGATGGAGTATATTAACTGAGAAGTTAGGAGATAGAGTTCAACTTGTTGGTGATGATTTGTTTGTTACAAATGTTAGCAGATTGTCTATGGGAATTGAAAGAAGAGTTGGTAACTCAATACTTATAAAAGTTAACCAAATTGGTACTTTAACTGAAACTTTAAATTCTATTGAAATGGCTCAAAGAGCAGGATATACTGCTGTAGTTTCTCACAGATCAGGTGAAACTGAAGATACAACTATTGCGGATTTAGTTGTTGCAGTAAATGCTGGTCAAATTAAAACTGGTGCTCCAGCAAGAAGTGAGCGTGTTGCAAAATATAATCAGCTTTTAAGAATTGAGCAAGAATTAGGATCAATGGCTGAATATAGAGGAGTAGGAGCCTTTTATAATTTAAGAAAGTAAGTTTAAATTTTTATTTTGTGGGGTATGCAAATGCCCCACCTTTTTATTTATGGTATAATTGAAAAATATATATTAGATATAAAAATTATTTGGATAGGAGTAATATAAATGGGGTTATTTAGTTTTAAAAATAAAAAATCAGTTGTTGTTTGTCCTGTAAATGGAGAAGTTTTACCTATAACTTCAAGTGAAGATAAGGTTTTTGCAGAAAAAATGATGGGAGATGGATTTGTAGTAAAGCCTAAGAGTGGAGAATTTTTTTCTCCTGTAAACGGTAAAGTTTCAATGGTATTTGAAACTAAACATGCTATAGCTTTTACAACAAATGACGGATTTGATGTTTTAGTTCATATTGGAATGGATACTGTTAAACTAAATGGAGAGGGATATGAAGTATTAGTTAGTGCTGGTGATAAGGTTAAGATTGGTCAAAAAATTGCAAATGTTGATTTAGATGTTATAAGGAAAAAAGGATATTTAACAGATACGCCTGTTGTAATAACAAATCTAGATGGAAAAGAAATTTCTCTTTTAAAAACTGGAGAATGTAATGTTTCAGATGAAATTATAAATTTATAATATTTAGGATATGTTTTAATGCATATCCTTTTTATTTGTATAAAAATTATTTAAAAAAGTTATACTTTTTATAAGTATTAGAAAAATTTAATTGAAATTTAAATGTTATTTATTTTAATTTATATTTGTGATATTATCTTTATTAAGGAAGTATTTTGGAAAAATTTATAATAATGTTTTCAAGGAGATTATAATGAGTTTTATGATTGATTTTGAGCAATACTCTGTTATAGGAGATCCAGTATATCATAGCCTTTCTCCTTTTTTACATAAAATTATTTTTGATTATTTTGGTGAAAAAAATAAAATATATTCAAAACTTAAAATTACTTGTGATGGTCTTGTTTATAATTTTAGTTTGCTTAAAAGTAATTTTAAAGGTTTTAATGTAACAGCTCCACATAAGATTAATATAAAAAAATATTTAGATGAGTTAGACGATTTTTCTAAAAAAGTTGGTAGTGTTAATACGGTGAAAATTTTAAATGGAAAATCTTTTGGATATAACACAGATTCTTATGGATTTTTAAAGGGACTTAAGCATTTTAAAGATGAGATTAAGGGAAAAAATATTTTAGTTTTTGGAAGTGGAGCTACTTCTAGAGTTGTTATAAATGTGTTAATTGATTTGGGTGCAAATGTAACTGTTGCAGCTAGAGATTTTGAGAAATTAATGGATTTAAAGCAGTTTATATGTGATACTTGTGGAGGATATAATATAGATATTTTGTCTTTAGATAAAGTACAAGGTGATTATTTTGGAATTGTAAATACTACAAGTGCAGTGAGTAATTTTAATATTAGTAGTTTAAGAATTTCAGATTTTGTTTACGATGTAAACTATGATAAAGATGGAGTTACGGATTTTTTATATAGGTTTTTGAATATGGATGTTGATGTAATAGATGGAAAGGATATGCTTTTTTATCAAGCAATAAAGTCACAAGAAATTTGGAGAGATGAAATTATTAAAGAAGAAGATGTTTTAAATATTTATAGTGAATTTAAGAAGGTTTTTTCGGAGGAATAGTTGAAAAAAGTACTTGTAATAAATGGTGCGAATTTAAATTTTTTAGGTGAGCGTCAGAAACATATTTATGGAAATGAAAGTTTAGACGATATTAATGAGTATATAAAATCTGAAGGTAATAAGATTTCTATTTGCGTGGATTTTTATCAAAGTAATTGTGAAGGAAGTATAATTGATAAAATACAGAGTGAATATAAAAATTATGATGGATTTGTAATAAATGCTGGAGCTTTTACTCATTATAGTTATGCTATATATGATGCTATACTTTCTGTTGATAGAAAATTTGTTGAAGTTCATTTGTCAAATATATTTAAGAGAGAAGAATTTAGGAAGAAAAGCGTTATATCAGGAGCTTGTGTAGGGCATATATGTGGTTTTGGAAAATATTCTTATGTGCTTGCACTTTATGCTTTGAGACAAATATTTTTAGAGGTTTAGCATGGATTTAGATAATTACAGAAGTAAGATTATTAGTTGTGATTATAAAATATTAAGAATTTTAGAGCAAAGATATAATTGTGTGCTTAAAGTTTCTAATTATAAACAAAGGAATAGGAAACCAATTTTAGATAAAAAAAGAGAAGAAGAAGTTAGAGAAAATTTTTTAAATAATATGAATCATACATATTTTAAAAAATATCATGAATCAGAATTTTTAGATATAATAAATTCTATAACTGATGTTAGTCGAAATATACAGTATAGAAAAATTTATAGAAAAAATATAGTGTTAATTGGTTTTATGGGATGTGGTAAAACTACTATTGGAAGAATTTTAGCTAAAAAAATTGGAGTTAAATTTTTAGATACGGACTATCAAATTGAAAAAAGAGTTATGATGAAAATAGGTGATATTTTTGATAAACTTGGAGAAGAATATTTTAGGAAAGTTGAAAGTGATGTAATCAAAAATATAACTGAAAAATTTTGTGGTGTAATTTCAACAGGTGGAGGAAGTGTTTTAAATAAAGTAAATGTTAAAAATTTAAAATCTTCTGGGAAACTTATATATTTAAAATCTTCTGCAGAGAATATTTTATATAATTTAAAGAGAAGTACAAAGGTAAGACCTATGCTTCGTCAAAACCTTAATATAAATTACATACAAAAATTTATAAAATCTCGTAGTGAGATTTATAACAGGGTTAAAGATTTTGAGATAAATGTTGATGATTTATCCATAGATCAAATTATTAATGTTATAATTAAGTTAATGTGAGGAGGTTTGTAGTATATGAAAACTATTTTATATACAATACAGTTTATAGTTGTAATTGGACTATTGATTCTTATATTAATGCAGCCAAGTAAGGCAGATGGTCTTAAAGGTTTTATGACTGGAACTCAAGAGACTTTTTTCAATAAAAATAAGTCAAAGACGAGAGAAGCAAAGCTTGTAAAATGGACTGTAATATTTACTATTTTATTTGCACTAAATACGATTTTAATAGGTGTATTATTATAAATTTTTATTTTTTAGATTAAACTTTATTTAGATTTTTGAATTTAAATAAAGTTTTTGATTTTTTTAATTTTGAAGGAGTTTAAATAGCTTAGGTTATTTTAAAAATGTGTTATGATAGAACAAATATTAAAAAATATTTATATAGATAATTGTGAGTTAACTTATAAAGAAATGATTAAGTATTTTAATATTTCTAATAAAAAATCCTTTAATAAAGATTTAGATAAGCTTCAGAAAGAAAAAATTATTTTAAAAGATTTAAATGGTAAGTTTGTTAAATCTAAAGATGAAAATATTTATTTTGGAGTTTATGAGGCATCAAGAAAAGGTTTTGGATTTCTTTTAATGGATGAAGAGAAAGACATTTTTATTGGTAGAGATTATTTAAAAAGTGCTATGGATTCAGATAAGGTAATTGTAAAATTAATAAATGAAAAGTGCACTGAGAGAAGAAAAGTTGGAGAAATTGTTTACGTTGTTGAAAGAAATAATAAAGAAATTATAGGGGAGTTTCAAAATTCTAATTCTTTTGGTTTTGTTATACCGAAAAATTATAATATAAATTATGATATTTATATTCCAAATAAATATAAATTAAGGGCTAAAGATGGAGATATAGTTGTTGTTAATATTTATAAATGGCCTAATAAAAATAAAAATCCTGAAGGTAGAATTGTAGAAATTTTAGGAAAAAAAGATAGTAATAATATAAATATTTTAACCTTAATGAAAAAATATAAATTAAGTAGGGATTTTCCAAATAAAGTTCAAAAGGATTTAGAAAAAATTGATTTTGAAATACAAGAAAATGTTGTTAAAAAAAGAAGAGATTTAAGAAATTTAAGTATAGTTACAATAGATGGAAAAGATGCGAAAGATTTAGATGATGCAGTTTATGTAGAAAAACAAGGAGAAAATTATAAATTAGGAGTTCATATAGCAGATGTTACTCATTATGTGAAATATGGAACAGCTTTAGATAAAGAAGCATTTAAGAGAGGAACTTCAATTTATTTAATTAATAATGTAATACCAATGCTTCCAAAAGAGTTGTCTAATAATTTATGCTCTCTTAACCCTAATACTGATAAATTAACTTTAAGTTGTGAAATGGTAATTGATAAGAATGGAAAAGTTATTAGTTATGATATTTTTGAGAGCGTTATAAATACAAAGTATAGACTAACTTATGATGATGTACAAAATATAATTGATTACAAAATACATAATTTTAAAGATATTGAAGACATGATTTTTCATATGAAAGATTTAGCAGAAATTCTTAAAAATAAACGTATTAAAAGGGGAGCAATTAATTTAGATTTTACAGAATGTAAAATACTTTTAAATGAAAATAATAATGTTGTTGATGTTTTACCTTTTAATAGGAGTTTTTCACATCAAATAATTGAAGAGTTTATGCTTGTATGTAATGAAACTATTGCTGAACATATGTTTTTTTTAAATTATCCATTTGCATATAGAATTCATGAAGAACCTGATATGGAAAAAATCTTTAATTTATCAGAGATTCTCAATAATTTAAATTATAGTTTAAAAATTAAAGATAAGATTTATTCCAATCAACTACAAAAGGTTTTAGATTATTTTAAAGGAAAAGATGAGGAAATATTTTTAAGTAAATTTATACTTAGAAGTATGGCAAAAGCTAAGTATTCTCCAAATTGTGTTGGACATTTTGGACTCTCAACAAAATATTATTGTCATTTTACATCTCCAATTAGAAGGTATCCAGATTTAATAATTCATAGAATTTTAAAGCTAGTTATAAAGGGAAAATTAACAGAAAAATTGATTCCTAAAATAAAAGAAGAGGTAGTTTTAGCTTGTGAAAATTCATCTTTAAAAGAAAGAGAAGCTGAGGAAATAGAGAGAGAAGTTTACGATATTAAAAAGGCTGAATTTATGAAAGATAAAATTGGAGAAGAGTATTTAGGAATTATATCTTCTGTAACGAGTTTTGGTTTTTTTGTTGAATTAATAAATACTGTTAGAGGTCTTGTACATATTAAAGATTTAAGTGATGATATTTATTATTTTGATGATAAAAATATGTGTTTAATTGGACAAAACACTAAAAATATATTTAGAATTGGTATGAAAGTAAATGTTAAGGTAGATAATGTTATACTTGATAATAGTGAGATTTACTTTACATTATTATAGGGGGTGAGAATTTGGGAGTAAAAAAGTCTTCTTCAACAATTGCACAAAATAAAAAGGCTTTTCATGATTATTTTATAGAGGAAAATTATGAGGCAGGAATTGTTTTAGTTGGTACAGAGGTTAAATCAATTAGAAATGGAAAAGTAAATTTAAAAGATAGTTACGGAGTATTTAAAAATGGAGAGCTTTTTCTAATTAATATGCATATAAGTCCCTACGAAAAAGGAAACATATTTAATAGAGATCCTCTTCGTGATAGAAAACTTCTTCTTAATAAAAAGGAGCTTTCAAAACTTTTTGGTAAAAAAAATCAGGAAAGATATGCCTTAATTCCAACAAGTTTATATTTGAAAAATGGAAGAATAAAAGTGAATTTAGCTTTAGCTAAAGGAAAGAAAAATTACGATAAAAGAGATTCTATGCTTGAAAAAGAGCATAAAAGAGATATTGCGCGTGCTATGAAGGAAAAATATAGATAAATTATTAAAAATTTTGGAAAAAATTCGAAGATATATTCTATGGATTGAAAAATAATTTGTTAAGTGGTATACTTTTACTTTAGTGTAAGTCGTTTATATGGGGGCGTATTTTGGTTTCGACGGGGGTAATGGAGTCTTTAAATAGCGAGTAAAGTTTTCGTAGATTCTTTTAAAAAATTTACGGAAAAAAGTAAACGACAAAGATTATTCTTTACAAGCTGCTTAATTAATCGCAGCTTCATTCTTTCTGTGAGTCCTACGGCATAGATAAGAGTGTTAAATTTTAGTAGGGAAACGAGCCTTGATAAGCTTTGCTCAGGGAACGGGATTTTATGAAGCTACTTTAAATAAATTTTGTTTATGGAAGGTATTTAAGGGAAATTAAATCATAAACTGCACTCGGAGAAGTTTAAGGATGACTGCTTTCGGACAGGGGTTCAACTCCCCTCGCCTCCACCAAAAATTATAAAAGGCATTAGCTTATAAGCTGATGCCTTTTTACGTTCATAAAGTTGCATTTAATTTTCAATTGGTTTTATAACTTTACATAGAAATTTATAGAGAGCATTTCCGTAAAATTTTTTAATAAGGTTTATTTTAGCACTTTTAAAGTAAACACTATCTATTAAATTATTTTCTTCCCAATATTTTTTATCAACAGGAAAAACATTAGTTGCTAAAGTTCTCTGAACATTATAAGTATATATTTCTTTAAAACTTGGAATATATTCATATCCATTTAGGTTTACTGAGGTAATAAAATTTTTAAGTTCATGTCGTTTAATTGGTTTATTAAAATTTCTTCCATTTCTTGAAATACTACCTGTTAAACAAACTCCCCATTGAATCATAACTTCTTTAACTGAATTAAGAGTTTTTTTAATTCCAGATCCTTGAGTGTTTGCAAGAAGAAGAGTTGGCTTTTGAGAAACGGGAGTTCTATGAAACCAACTACAAGTTCTATCAAAAAAGTTTTTTAAAACTCCACTCATATTATTTAAATAAACAGGAGTCCCTATTATTAATCCATCACATTCAATTACTTTTTTCATAATTTCGCTGCATTTATCATTTATAAAGCAACCATCTTTTAAGATACAAACTTCACATCTAGTACAAAATTCTAGTTTTTCTTTATAAAGATTAATTATTTCCGTTTCAAAATTTTCATTTATTAAAATTTCTTCAATTGATTTTAAGAGATAATAAGTGTTTTTTTTTCTTCCACTTCCATTTATAAGTAATATTTTTTCATGAAATCCTCCTAAAATTATTAATGAACTTTAAAAATTTCTAACTATATGAGTATGAGTTTATTTTATTATTTAATTGATTATATAGAGTTGTTTTATTAATACATAATAGTTTAAAAAAGCGTAAGTTTAATATTAATTTGAAAAAATTCAATTTTTATAAATTAGTATAATTTTACAATTTCATAGACCTTTCAAAGTTCAATTTTAATAATTGAACTTTTTATTTTTTTTTAATTAATAAAGGATTATAAATATTAATTAATCATGAATAAAAGAAATAAAAACAACAATACTAATAACTGTTGACCCAGAAATTTAAAAAAATTTAATTTTACATAACAATAAAAAGTTATGTTTCGTAATTGTTTAAAGCTTAAGGAGTAGTTATATATTTAACATGATTGGGGGATTTGTTCGGATAAGATTTTTAAGAAAATTTATCAAAAATGGGGAAAAAGGAGGAGAAAAATTTGTTTGATAAATTTAAAAATTTAGCTAGATTATTGAGCTTTGTTTTCATTTTTAATTTTCTAGTCTTAAATTTCGGTATAAAGCCTAAGGAAGTTAAGGCTGCAGAGATAAGTTCTATAAAAACTATAATTTATGATGTTAAGGTAATTGATAATTATATTGTATTTGATTTTTCTAAATATTTATCCGAAGGTGACAGTATAGAAGAATTAAGTTTATTGAAAGGAAATACTGGGATTGAAATACAAGCAAGTGATTCTAGTAAAAAATCTTGGCGTACTAGAGAAGTATTAATAAATGGAACTACTTATCAGCTAAATATTAAAGCTAATATAGGTGGAGATGTAAGAAAGTTGGTATCTACTTTTGTTTATAATGATTATGATATAAGTTTCAAACCAACTATGGCTATTTCAGGAAATAATATAGAGTGCGATTTAAAGACTTGGGCTGCAAAATTTCCTGAGGATTTAGATATTGATGTTGATATTTTATTAACTAGTGGAAGTGTTGCTATAGAAAAGGTTACTAAGACTATAAAATATGCTAAATCAAACAAAATAGTATTTGAAAATAAAAAGTCTTCTCTCGATACTAGGGGATATGTTGTTAGAGCTAGAGTTGCTGGAAGAGAATACCTTAGTAAGTTTTATTATAGTGGTAAGTGGGCTAAAAATTTAAATGTGGAATTAGTTTCAGGTGAGTCAAAAGGAAATAATTTATTTAATATAAAACTTAAGATTAATATGGGATTATCAAATGGAGATACTTTAAGGTTATATGCAGGAGGAAATAGACATAATGAAGGAGTTCATGAAGGAAATAATGTTTATAAATTTGAAAATGTTGAGATGAGTTTTAATCGTGATTATCATATAAGAGTTGAATCTCAAGATAGAGAGAGAATTAGGGAATCTATGTTTAGTTTTTGTTCTCTATCTAAAATTGAAAAATTAGGATGTAAAGCTGATTTATCAGGTGATTCAAGTTTAAATTTTGATTTATCAACTTTGGATAAATTTTTATCCATACAATCTACAAATAATAAGATTTATGTTTATGAGTTAGGTGATAATTTTTCAAAAGGTACTAAAATTGGAGAGAAGGTTGGAGGGTTAACAGCTTCAAATAATAATGTTGTTAATTTAAATAATGGAGTTTCTCTCTCAACAAGTAAAAATTATTTAGTTGAATTAACTAATGGTTCTAATACCATAAGTACACCTTTTTTACATGTTACAATGAGTACATCTGGTACAGAAGTTAAAGAGACTTCTGTAAAAATAAATTGGATTTATCCTACTGGATATACTCCAGAGTCAGGACATAAGGTTGAAATATATTTAAGAGATAAGCAAAATAGTAAAAGTTATTCAGCTATACCAGATGCTGCGTTAGTTCATGGTACTGGTAGTGGTAAAGTTGATTTAAATAAGACAACATCTACTCTATTAACAGGTCTTGCACCGGGTACAAATTATGAAGCTAAAATTATTTTGAATAACCAAAGGGGTTCGGTAATAAGTTTTACAAATTTTACAACTAAAACATTTGTATTAACTGGACCAATAGAAATTAAAGATGCAAATGTTGGAAATGATAATTTTAGGTTGGTTTATCCAAGAAGTAGAACAATTACTATTCAATGGGATTTTGAGCCTAGTAATATGGAATTTTCATCTGGTGATAAGTTAGAAATTTTTGTAAAGCCTAATACTTCAAGTGAATTTTCTGGTTATCCTAAAACAGATAAATATACTAATCCTCTGTTTATTAAGACAGAAAATTTAAATTCTATTAAAAGTGCAACTGTGAGTATTCCCAGCTGGATGGTGAATTTTCATGTTGATTTGATTTATACAATAGGTGGAAAAAAAGTAATAACTAGTAAAAAGAGTGGAGAACAGGGAGAGGTTGCTTATAATAGACGTACAGTTAATGCTAAAGTTAATAAACCTAAATTAGAAGTTACAGATATAACTCAAACTACTGCTAAAGTTAAGTGGGAGTATGATAGAGATCATAGTGGAACTAAGAAGTATGAACCTGAGAATGGTCAAGTTATTGAAGTAAATTTAAAGAAAATTAATTCATTAAATGACAGGACAACAGGTGGATTTGTAGAAAGTAATAGAGTATTATGGTTTGAACATGGTTCAAGTGGTGAAAATATGGGAGATTTATTAACTAAAAAAGAGTTTGATTTAACGGGACTTGAAGTTGGTCAACATTATAGAGTTCGTGTGAGACACATATTACAAAAGGGTGGATTTGATGGTACATGGAAATTTGTAGAAGAATTTTATAATTTTCAAACAGGTGCATTTACTATTGAAAATTTAAAAGCAGAACAACAAACTGAAGATAGTAGACAAATAAAACTTACATGGGGAACAAATGGTACTCCAAATTTTGGAGAAGGTGGAGAAGATGAAAATATAAAGGTTTATTTAAAAGAGAGTAATACATCAGATTATCCTCAAAATCCAGAAACAGTTACTATACAACCTTATAGTGCTAAAAATTCTATACAAAGAAATGACGATACACAAATATTTACTCCAACCAAACAATGTATTATAAATCTTCCAAAGTATAATACTCCTTATACAGCGAAGGTTGAGTATAATCTTAGAGGTAAAAAAATAGAGGAGCATGTTTTAATTGAAGCTAGAGGAGATATTAGTCTTAATATTAGTAATATAACTATAGCAGGAGCTACTGTAACTTGTAATTTGCCATCAGGATATAAGAAAAAAGATACTGATAAGGTTAAAATAACTGTTAATAAAGAGTTAGAAAAATCTAATGTGATTAACGATATTGATATGATTATAAGTGATAAGAATGCAACTTATGATATAAATAGCAATGTTTCTCAAAATGATATTTGTAATGTAGTTGTTAAATTTGAAAATAGTGGTAAAATAGTGGGAAATGCTAATGGGAGTTTTAAAGCAACAACCGATTTTCAAATTACAGATATAAATGTATCTGATATTAAAGCTAATACAGCAAAGCTAAATTGGG
Source organism: Candidatus Arthromitus sp. SFB-turkey (assembly GCF_001655775.1). Taxonomy (GTDB): domain Bacteria; phylum Bacillota; class Clostridia; order Clostridiales; family Clostridiaceae; genus Dwaynesavagella; species Dwaynesavagella gallinarum. Next base: position 40,311 of record NZ_LXFF01000030.1, on the reverse strand, counting down.
ATTTCACACCATCGGGTAAGTTAGATAGTGCCGTACAAGATGAAAAAGTAGAGATATATTTAAAACGTAATGATAATAAAAAATCTTCTGATCCAGATGATGCTTTAACAGAGTTTACTAAGATATACACATTAAAACAATCTTCTTTAAGTCGTTCTTATGAAGAACAAGAAAATGAAGTTTTTGTACGTTCAGCAGATCAAATTCATAGTCAACATAAAGAAGAAGAAGGTAATATAAAAGATTTTAAGAAATTGGATTTAAAGAATTTAAAAGTTGGATCAGACTATTCAATTAAAGTTAAATATGTAGCAGATACAACCTTATCGACTGATACTAATGCAAAAAAAGAAGCAGAGTTTAGATTTAAAACAGTATCGGATGTATTTAAAGCAACGGTATTTACGTCTAATCAAACGACAGCTACTTATGGTTGGGAATATCCACCAGGATATGAACTTCAAAAAGGGGATAAAGTTGATATATTTATTAAAGAACTTAAGGAAGATGGTCAGAGTAATGCAGAAACTCAACCTGACGGATTGGGATATACTAATCCATTATTAACTTTAGTTCATGGTATAGAAGAAGGAAAGTATAATTTAAATGAAGTGACTCGTGTTGATGTATCGGGACTTACTCCAGAGAAAAAATACAAGTCTAAAATTAAATTTACTATGAGTGGTGGCCATGAAACAGAAACAGAAGTTGACATTTCCACAAAATCATTTGAGATAAAATCCTTTGAAGTAGATAGTTATGAAGAGTATGATATTTTAGTTAAATGGGAAATAGAACCTGAAAATATGATATTTAATCCAGCTGATAAGGCAGAAATATTTGTAAAATTAGCAAGTAGTGATGCTTATCCAGAAGAACCATCTTATAGATTAACATCAGATGGGGAGAATAATATTTCAAATACTTTTAGTGACTATGTTCTTGCAGAGTCTATTGGAGTAGAACAAAATATGAAGCTTGTTTATACTGTTGGAGATAAAAAATATGAAAAAGAACTTACATTTAAAAATAGCATAGACCCACTTAAGGCGAAAGTTTTTTCAGTTAATGAAACAAGGGCTTTAATAGAAGTTGAAACACCATCAAACTATGAGTTTGTTAATGGTGATGCACTTCTTATTTATGCAAAAGATGAGTTTTCTGATGGAAATGTACAAAGTGATGGTTTTTTAGTGTTTGAAGGTGTTCAGTCAGATACTTTAAGTATAGCTGATGATATGAAACTTATAGAGCTTAGTTATTTACTTCCAGAAGCTAAGTATGATATTGTAGTTGCACTTGATTTAGAGGATGGAACTGTAGAGCCAGTAAAATTAGAATTATTTACAGAAGCATTACCAATTACAGATATTAAATTAGAATCTATAAATTATGATGGTAGTACAATTTCTTGGGATTATGGAGAAAATCCTATAGACTTTTATAAAGATGAAAATGATGATTTTACAGATAAACTTCTTGTAGGAGTTAAAGAAAGTGATGGTACTCCTATACCAGATGATTTTAATGCCATTAAACAAATAGCTGTTGAAGAGCATTCAGGTAAAGATATAGCAAATGTCAAGAATGCAAAAATAAAGGTAGAAGATAAAACAAAGGATTACGAAGTAGCTATTTGTTGTGATATTGGAGGATTATCATATATTAAGAAAACTAAATTATCATTTTTATCAGTTTCAGTTGATGAAACTTCTGTATTAAGTGATACAGCAAAAGTTATTTGGAAATATCCATCTAATATAACTTTTGGTGATAGTGATAAGACTGAAGTTTTTGTAAGAAAGAAAGATGAATCTAATTATCCGGAGTCTCCAGCATTTAGTTCTACAGGTTCAGGTACTACTTCTTATGATTTAACAGGTTTAGAAGGAAGTACAGAATATATAGTTAAAGTTCAAATTACAAAAGAAGGATTAACAATTGATCCAGTTGAAGCTGAATTTACTACAAAAGGTGCAGCATCTTCTGAGGTGGTAGTTGATCAGCCAGAATACGAAATAACAGGAACAGCAGCAGAAATTGCTATACCTAATGCAGAGGAACTTGATATAGATTTAGAGCAACCTATAGGACTTGTGATGGGTGATGAGGCATTTACAGGATTTAGTATTAAATTTAACGAAAGTGGAACAGGATTTACAATAGAGCCAACAATACCTAAGAAAAAATATGAAAATATAGAAGTTGAAATACCTTTAAAAGATGGAACAACATTTAAAATGTCTATAAAAGAATTTACAACACAGCCTGCTGATACAGCACAAGATTGGCTAAGTAATGCTTATTGGTTCGCTTTTGAAAGATTCCCAGATGAAGAAGGATATAATTATTGGTATGCTCACAGAATATTACCTAAAACTTTAAATGGTGAGTATTTCCTCAATAATTTATTATTTGCTGAAAATGAATTTACAAATAGAAACTTACAAGATAAAGAGCTTATAGCAGCATTATATCAAATAGTTGTTAATAGAGAATATGATGAGGAAGGTTTAAATTTCTGGGTAGGAATTTATAATGAAAATTTACAAAATGCTCAAGGAGATAAGAAGCTAGCTCAAGAAGTTCTTGTTGATAGAATGGCTCATGAGCCAGAGTTTGGAAAGCTTTGTGAAAGAGTTGGAATATTCTGGAGACAGTCAGACCAAGATGCAGCAGGAGTTCCTTCTTAAAAATTAATTTTAAGTTAAGTGGTAAATCTATTTTACCACTTAATTTTTTTATGTTAATATTGTTTATTGTAAAATTTAAATTTTGGGAGAAACTTTTATGAAAGGGAAAATTATACTCAATTTAGCTATGAGTATTGATGGATATATTGCCGATGTAGATGGAAATTATCATTGGATAAAGGGAGATGGAAATACAAATTTAGATACTTTTGAAAAATGGGATTTTGATTTATTTTTAAAAGATATTGATATTATTTTAATGGGAAAAAATTGTTATGATGAAGGTTTTCATAAAGAATTTGAAAATAAAAAGGTTTTTGTTGCAACTAATAAAAAATTAAAAAATTATGATAATATAAATTTTATAAATGAGAATATTGAATCTATTTTAATTGATGAAAAAAATAAAGGTAAAAATATTTATTTATTTGGTGGAGGAGTTACAGTTGCTCCTTTTATAGAGAAAAATTTAATAGATGAGTATATTATAGGAATAATACCAATAATTTTGGGAGACGGGAAAAAACTTTTTGTATCACAAAATAATTTGGTACAATTAAAATTAACTAAATATTTAGTTAATGAGGGAGTAGTTATTTTAAATTATGTTAGAAGATAAGTAGTTTTACTTATCTTTTATTTTTATGCATTTTAAAAACGATTACATTAAAAAATTATACAAAATTGTGAATTATATCTTTTAATATTTAACATAAGGTTATAAAATTATTCTTAGTGTGAAGTTTAAAGTATTATTTAGAGTTGTAGATTTTAGATTATACGGGAAAATTATTTTAACTATAATAAAATTAAAATTTTAAAAGGAGAATATTAAACATGATAGAAAATAGAAGAAAGATAACTTCCTTGTCATTACTTTTAATGACTTTTTCAGCGGTGTTTTCTTTCCCTAATATAATTAATAATAGTATACAAATTGGACTTAGAACAATACCTGCATTTTTATTTGGTTCTATATTTTACTTTTTGCCTTTTGCTCTTATGGTTGGGGAATTTGCATCAGCGAATTCTGAAAGTGAATCTGGAATACATAGTTGGATTAGAAATTCTTTGGGAGAAAAGTGGGCATTTTTAGGAGCGTGGTCTTATTTTTTTGTTAATATGCTCTTTTCAATATCATTAGTTCCCAGTACTTTAATTTATACATCTTATACTTTTTTTGGAGGAAATGTATTTGGAGGAAATAAAGGAACTTTAGTTATATCAATTTTAAGTGTTATTGTTTTTTGGATAATAACTTATATTGGCATGAAAGGTATAAGTTGGATGTCAAAGGTTACAAATGTTGCTGGTGTTGCAAAGATATTTATGGGAATAGTTTTTATAATCTTAGCTTTTGTAATTGTATATGGTTTTAAAAATCTTCCGGCACAAGAGTTTACTTATAAAAATATAACTCCAAATGTTAATTGGACTTTTTTTATGACTATGGCATGGATACTTCAAGCTTTTGCTGGAAATGAAAGTATTGGAGTTTATGTGTCTAATGTTAAGGGAGGAAATAGGGTTTTTATAAAAACCATGATAATTTCAACTATTGTAATTGGGGGGCTTTATGTTCTAGGATGTATTGCTGTAGGATTTATAGTACCAGATGAGGTACTTCATAATAATTTTTCAAATGGTATATTTGATGTGTTTTCAATTTTAGGTGGTCATTTTGGAGTTAGTAAACAAATTATAACTAGAATAGTTGGACTTATTTTAATGTTATCAAATTTAGGCTCTCTTGTTATTTGGTCATCAATTCCTGTTAAAGTTTTATTTTCTGAAATTCCTGAAGGAATTTTTGGAAAATGGATTACTAAAACAAATAAAGAGGGAAATCCTAAGAATGCATTAATTGTACAGGCTACTGTTGCTACAATATTTTTGTTGATTCCTGCTTTGGGAATAGGATCATTAGATAATTTTTTAGAAACTCTTATAAATATGACAGCGTCAACTACATTAATACCCACACTTTTTTTAATTATAGCTTATATTGTTTTAAGATATAAAAAAGATAATATGAAAAGAAGTTTTAAGATGGGAAGTAGAAAGTTTGGAATATTTGTAGGAGTAGTAATGCTTTTATTATTTTTGTTTGTATTTTTTATGTCAACAGTTCCAGATCCAGTTTTAATTCTTCAAGCATTAAATGGAACACTTCCAGAAGGTGAAGGAAATCCGATTTTAATATTTTTATATAATGTTTCAGGACTTGTTATATTTTTAGGTTTTGCTCTTGTTTGTTGGAATAAACATGTGAGGAAACTTTCAAATTAAAGAGCATTTTAAAAGTGAAATTTGGGAACACTTTATAAAAAAAGGATAACCAAAAATTTTATGAAAATTTTAATTAATATAATGAAGAAATGATTTAATAAGGAGTAAGTAAAAAGGTGTTAAGAAGAGCTGCTATTCAAGATTTAGATAAGATAATGTATATTGTAGATGAAGTTAAAGAAGAAATGAGGCAAGAGGGTAGTGATCAGTTTGATGATACTTATCCAACAGAAGAGCATTTTCGTGATGATATAGAAAATGGACACTTGTATATAAGAAGTATTGGAACTAATATAGCAGGGATTATTTGTATAAATAATAAGGAAATTTCAAATTCATCTCATTTAAATTGGAGTAAGTGCACTCCTTGCACAGCATTTTATAGATTAATTGTAAATAAATTATATAGAAGAAGTGGAATTGGAAAAGAGCTTGTGCTTCTTGCAGAAGATATTTCAAGAAGACATAGACTTAATTATGTAAAAGCTGCTACATATGAACTTAACAAATCTATGATTTCTTTATTTGAAAAACTTAATTATAGGTTTGTTGGTAAAATTAATGTTGAAACAAGAAAGTATCCATTTTATTGTTATGAAAAACTTTTGTAAATCCTATTGAATTTTTTCAATAGGGTTTTTTATTATGATAAAATATATTTAATTAAAGGAGGGAGATTATGATTTTAGGAATTATTCTACTAGTATTAATTTTGATTTTAATTTTTAGAGACATTGTAGTTAAATTAATTAAAGGGAAAAAATTGAGTTTTTTAAGGGCTAAAAAAATTATAACTAAAGAATATAAAATACATGATGTTACAAACAAGAAATTAGTTATAGATGTGCTTGATACAGATGTGAAAATATTATTTGATAAACATATAAATGAGATAAATATTAAAACCATGTATTTAATTGAGGAATTTTCTTATGATGTAAGTTATGATAGGGAAAATATAAGTATTGAGAGAAATGATAGAGAAAATTATAAAAAGTTAGGAAATAGTGGAAGAATTTTAATAAAAATCCCTGAGAAAAGTATAATAAATGATTTGAATATTTTAATTACAAATGGAGATGTTGAAATTTATGATACGAATATTAACAATATGGTAATTAAAGGTGATAATGGAGTAGTAAAAATTGATTCTTTAAATGCAAAAAATATTAATATATTTAAATCCCATGGAGAAGTTAATTTAAGTCATGTAAATTTAAATACTTTGAAATTGGATATTAAAGATGGTAATGGGGATTTTGTTGATGTTTATGGAGAAAATATAAATGTAAAAGTAGTAAATGGAGATTTTGTATTTGCAAATGTTTGTGAGGAAGATTATAAAATTGACTTTTTAAAAGTAAATACATTAAATGGTAAACAAAAGATAAATGTAAATGCTAATGTTTTGTGTGAATAAATAAAATTTAAAATTTATCTAGTAAATGTAAAAATAAAGGTTTAAAATTAAATTATAAAGTATATAAAGGGGGTATTTTTTATGAAAATATTAGTGGTTTTAGCGCATCCACATATAGATAATTCTAGAATAAATAGGACTTGGAAAGAAAGATTACTTAAAGAAGATAATGTTACAGTAGTAGATTTATATGAGCTTTATAGCGATAAAGAGGTTGATGTTGAATTAGAACAAAAGAAATTAGTAGAGCATGATAGAATAGTTTTTCAATTTCCAATTCATTGGTATACTAGTCCAATACTTCTTAAAAAATATATAGATTCAATTCTAACTTATGGTTTTGCATTTGGTGAAGGTGGAGACAAATTAGAAAATAAAGAGTTTTTACTTGCAGTTTCAACAGGTGGAGAAGAAGAAACATATAGAGCTGGTGGATACAATAATTACACAATGAGTGAAATTTTAAGACCATTTCAAGCCATATCAAACTTTGTTAGAATGAAATTTCTTCCAACTTTTGTTCTTCACGGAGCTGTTGGTAAAAGTGATGAACAAATAAAAGAAAGTGCTGAACAGTATGTAAAGCACGTTAATAGAGATTTTTCAAATAAAAAATATTAAGATAATGGAGAAAAATTATGAAAGATAAAGTAATAAAGCTTAGTAATGGTGTTGATATACCTGTTTTAGGTTTTGGAACTTATAAAATGGAGAATGGAAAAGAAGCTTTTGAAAGTATTTCTTATGCTTTAGAAGTTGGATATCGTCATATTGATACTGCTAAAATATATGAAAATGAAGAAACTGTTGGGGAAGCTATTAATAAAAGCGGTATTAATAGAGAAGAAATATTTTTAACAACTAAGGTGTGGGATACTGATAGAGGATATGATAATACTTTAAAAGCATTTGAAACATCACTTAAAAAACTTAATACAGATTATATAGATTTGTATTTAATTCATTGGCCTAAAGACTTAAATGTAGAAACATGGAGGGCTTTAGAGAGGCTTTATAAAGAAAAGAAAGTTCGGGCAATAGGAGTTAGTAATTTTAAAGAACATCATTTAGAGGAAATATTTGAAAATTGTGAAATTACTCCTATGATAAATCAAGTGGAATTTCATCCAGAACTTACTCAACCAGAACTTTATGAATTTTGTAATTCAAGAAATATAGTTCTTGAAGCTTGGTCTCCACTTATGAAAGGTAAAATATTTTCTATAGATTTATTAAAAGAATTAAGTGAAATTTATAACAAAACTATTCCTCAAATAGTTTTAAGGTGGAATATACAACTTGGAGTTGTAACAATTCCAAAGTCAGTAACTAAGGAGAGAATTAGAGAAAATTTTAATGTATTTGATTTTGAATTGTCAAAAGAGCATATGGAAAAGATTAGTTCTTTAAATAAAAATTTGAGTGTTGGTTTTTAAATTTTAAAGTAGCTTTAAGCTACTTTTTTTATTTGTAAAAATGTCATTAATATATGTTGACATTTTTACAATTTGTTTTAATTGTAAACCTTTAAATTTACTCGATATAATTAACATATAAGATAAACGTTTTAGGAGGGGAGATTATGCTTACTTTTAAAGATAGAGTTCAGAAATTTGGTAAATTTTTAAGTGGAATGGTAATGCCAAATATTGGAGCATTTATTGCTTGGGGATTAATAACGGCACTTTTTATACCTACTGGATGGTTTCCAAATGAAACTTTTGGAACGTTAGTTGATCCTATGATAAAATATCTTTTACCACTTCTTATAGGATTTACTGGAGGAAAAATAGTAGGTGGTGTTCGTGGAGGAGTTATTGGAGCTGTTGCAACAACAGGTGTTATAGTTGGATCAGATATTCCAATGTTTATAGGAGCTATGATTGTTGGTCCTATTAGTGGTTATATAATTAAAAAATTTGATGAATATGTTGAAGATAAAATACCTTCAGGATTTGAAATGCTTGTAAATAATTTTTCTATAGGTATTTTAGGATTAATTTTATCAATTATTGCTCTTTTAGTTGTAGGTCCTGTAATCACAACTATAACAGGTTTTTTATCTATTGGAGTTGCTTTTATTATAAGTAAAGGTTTATTACCACTTGTTTCGATTTTTATAGAGCCTGCTAAGGTTTTATTTTTAAATAATGCAATAAATCATGGTATACTTGGACCAATTGGAATTGAGCAAGTTCAAGAAGCTGGAAAATCTGTTTTGTTTTTATTAGAATCAAATCCAGGACCTGGACTTGGAGTTATTTTAGCTTATTTTTTCTTTAGTAAGGGTATGGTAAAACAGTCAGCAACAGGTGCAGCTATAATACATTTTTTTGGAGGAATTCATGAAATTTATTTTCCTTATATTTTGATGAATCCAATACTTATACTTAGTGTAATTTTAGGTGGAGCAGCTGGAGTTTTTGTATTTTCATTATTTTCAGTTGGACTTGTGGCAACGCCTTCTCCGGGAAGTATATTTGCTATACTTGCATTGGCTTATAAGGGAGATGCTTTAAAAATACTTTTAGGAATTGTTGTTTCAACTATTGTTAGTTTTGTAGTTTCATCATTTTTCATGAAAAGAAATAGTTTAAGTGAAGAAGATTTTAATAATGCAAAAGATACTATGAAAAATTTGAAACAATCTAAAGAAAATAATAGTTATGAACATGTGAAAAAAATTGTTTTTGCTTGTGATGCTGGAATGGGTTCTAGTGCTATGGGAGCTTCTAAATTTAAAAATAGGTTGAAAAAACAAGGAATTGATATTAATGTATCTTATTCTTCAGTTGATAATATTGAAGGTGATACACAAATTGTTGTAACTCATGAAAATCTTAAATCAAGGGTTATTTCTAATAATAAAAATGTTAGAGTTATAGGAATACAGAATTTTTTAAATGATGTTAATATAGAGAATTTATTTAATGAGATTATAGAATTTTATAAAAGTAGTGAAAAAAGTTATGATATAAAAGAGGAGCAAAATTTTAAGGAGCATTCTTATAATAATGAAATTTTTAACGAGAATAATATAATTTTAGATGTTAAAGTTTCATCTAAAGAAGAAGCTATAAAAGTTGCTGGAGAGTTATTGTTTAAAAATGGGTATGTTGAAGAAAAATATATATCTGGAATGCTCGAGAGAGAAAAATTAATTTCAACTTACATTGGTATGGGAGTTGCTATACCTCATGGTGAAAATAATGTTAAAGATAGTGTTAAAAAATCTGGAATAGTATTACTTCAAGTAAGAGATGGTGTGTATTTTGATAATGAGAAAGCTTATTTAATTTTTGGAATAGCTGGAATTGGAAATGATCATATAAAAATACTTTCAAATATTGCATCTATTGTTGAAGATGAAAATAGTGTTAAAAAATTAATAGAGACAAATGATAAAAAAGAGATAATAGATATAATTTTGAAAAATGTTAATTGAGGATAAATGAGTAGAATAAAAGTTACATTTAGACAAAAACAAATAATTTTAATGCTTATTGAAAACGGTAATGTACCTAAAACAATTAAGGATATATCAATTGAATTGAATGTAAGTTCTCGAACTATTGTGAGAGAACTTCCTTTTATTGAAAAATTTTTATTTGAAAATGATTTTAAATTTATTAAAAAAAGTGGAGTTGGAATTTTTATAGATGAGAGTTATGATAAATTAAATTTTTTAAAAGAATTGTTAGAAAATGAGTACTCAGTAAATAAGCTTTCAAAAAACAATAGAATTACATATATTTTAGAAAGTATTTTAGAAAGTAATTCTCCTATAAAAAGCGCTTATTTCTTAAATAAGTTTAAAATTTCATATTCAACTTTTATTAAAGATTTAAATTCTCTAAAAAGTATATTGAAAAAGTTTGATCTTTTATTAATTCAAAAAAAAGGATTTGGAATTTATATAAAAGGAACAGAGGAAAAAATACGTGAAATATTATCATATTTGATTTATGAAAAATTTTCAGATGAGAATTTATTTTTAAATATAAAAAATGTTTTGACTTATAATTACGGAAATGAAGGAATTTTAAAATTTATAGATGAAGATACAATTGAATTATGTGATTTAATTGTAAATAAGGCTTTTGATAATTTTAAATTATGTTTCTCAGAAAAAGTATATGTTTCTCTTATTATTCACTTATCTTTAAGTGTAGAAAGAATTAAGAAGAAATTATATTGTGATTTTAAAGAAGAGGTTTTAAATAAATTTAAAAAATATTTTGAGTTTGATGTATCAAAATTTATAATGAATGAAGTTAAAAAAGAATTTTTAGTTGATATAAACGATAGCGATATATGTTATATTGCTATGCATTTAAGAGCACATAAAATTTGTGAAAATAATTTTAAAGATAGTGAAGATTTTGATTTTAAAAATTTAGATAAAATAAAAATAGCTGGAGATATAGTTAGTAAAGTTGAAAAAATTTTAAATATATATCTTGGGGATTGTGAAGGATTAATTAAAAATTTAAGCACTCATGTAGGACCTGCAATAAGTAGGCTTGTAATGAAAATGAATATTAGAAATCCATTTTTACACATGATGAAAACTCAATATAAAGAAATATTTGATGCTACATATTTAGCTTGTGAAGTTTTAGAAAATATAGTTTTGTGTAAAGTTCCAGAGTCAGAGGTTGCTTATATTACTATGCATATAGTTGCAGCCTATGAAAGTAAAATGAGGTTAAAATTTAAGTTTAGAGTTTTAGTTTGTTGTGAAACGGGAGTTAGGGTTTCTAGATTTTTAAGTAATAAAATTATGAAAGAATTTCCAAATATTTTAGTTGTTGGAATTATACCTTCTTCTAATGTTATTTATGAAGTGAAAAATAAGATGGTGGATTTTATTATATCCACAGTTGATATTGAAAATTATGATAACTATATAAAGATTAATCCTAAATTTACTCTTAAAGATATTTTAGTAATAAATAATAAGTTAGAAGAAATTTTTAAAATAAAGAGTAAGATTAAGAACACTTGTTATGAAAAAAATAAATTTATTGATATTGATTGCATAAATGAAATGGGAAATATTATTAAATTTATTGAAAAAGAGTTTCAAGTTAAAAGATTGCATGTTAATGGGGATCTTAAGGATTTAATTAGGGAGTTTGTAAATAATACAGTTGATGTTTATAGAGATGAAATTTACAATGAAGTTTTAAATAGAGAACTTTTATCAAGTACATTTGTTAAAGAGTTAGGAATTATACTTCTTCATACTGTTAGTGAATTTTCGGAAAATATATTCATAGGAAGTTACTTTTTAAAATGTAATTTAAATATTTACGATGGAGAAGTTGAGATTGTATTTTATTTTATTATTCCTAAAAAGTTAAATACAAAAACTTTAAGAAACATAATTGGAGAGCTTACATCTAGTTTGGTTAAGGATAATAATTTTATAAATTTAATAAAAAGTCAAAATATTTATAATGTGAGAAAGCACATTCAAAATATTTTATTTAATTATTATGTAAATGAGCTTAAAGAGCATATAAAAAACTTTGAAAATGTTATTTCTTTTGAGGAGGAGTTTTAAATGAAAAATGCAATTCAGTTTGGAGCTGGAAATATAGGAAGAGGCTTTATAGGAGCTGTACTTAGAAAATCTTCTTATAATGTTTTGTTTTGTGATGTAAATAGGGAAATTATAGATAAAATAAATGAAAAGAAAGGTTATAAATTATTTATAAAAGATAGTGAATCTAGAGAGGAAATTATAGATAATGTAAGGGGTATATATGCAGATGATAATAATTTAATTAATGAAATAGCTCAAAGTGATATTATAACAACTGCTGTTGGAGTTCTTGTTTTACCTAAAATTTCTAAAAGTATAGCAGAGGGTATAAAAAATAAAATTAAATTAAATGACAAAAAGTATTTAAATATAATAGCCTGTGAAAATGCGATTAATGCAACTGAGATATTAAAAAATGAGGTTTTAAAATATTTAAATGATTGTGAAAAAGAATTTTGTGAAAAGTTTGTTGGATTTGCTAATTGTTCAGTTGATAGGATTGTTCCACCCTGTGATGTAAATTCAATTGATGTTTTTGTAGAAGAATTTTATGAATGGAATGTTCAAAAAGATCAAGTATTAGGTAATTTAAATATTGATGGAATGAATTTAGTTGATAATTTATCTTCTTATATTGAAAGGAAGTTATTTACATTAAATACAGGTCATACAATGACTGCATATTTAGGATTTTTAAAAGGATATGAAACAATTTATGATAGTATAAATGATAAATTTATATATGATAATGTAAAAGAAGCTATGATTGAAAGTGGAGAAGGGCTTATACAAAAGTATTCTTTTAATAGAGAGAGTCATTTAAACTACATTGATAAAATAATTAATAGGTTTAAGAATCCACATTTAATTGATAATGTGTTAAGAGTTGGTAGAGAACCTATGAGAAAACTTTCTAAAGATGATAGATTTGTAAAACCTATTTTAACTGCTTATAATTATGGTAAAAAAATTGAAAAACTTTGTTTAGGAGCAGCGTGTGCTTTAAAATTTAATTCACCTAAAGATGATAGTAGTTTAAAAATGCAGGAAATAATAAAGGAAAAAGGTGTTTTAAATGCTTTTAGAGAGATTTCAGGAATTAGTGAAGAGGAGATTTTAAATAAAGTTGTAAAATATTTTAATGAAATTAAAGACATTGTTTAAAAATGGAAATTATATAAATAATTTCCATTTTATTTTTGCGTTTAAAGGTATATTTGTAGTATTATGAGGTAATCAATATATTTTACAAATGGTGATTTATGAAAATACTAAAGATATTAATTTTTTTAAGTTTATTTGTTATGGGAATAATATTTATGAATTTCTTAATTTCTAAAGAAAAAAGAGAAGTTGTTTCAATAAATGAAGAGATTTATAGTGGAATTATTGTTATAGATCCAGGTCATGGTGGAGAAGATACTGGTGCTATTAGTCAAAATAATGTTAATGAGAAAGACGTTGTTCTTGATATATCTTTAAAATTAGGAGAAAAACTTGAGGAAAATAATTTTAAGGTTTATTTTACAAGGAAAAGTGATAAGGCTCTTGGAAATACTGTAAGAAGTGATATAATTAACAGGGCAAAATTTATAAATGCACGAAATGCAGATATATTTTTATCTATTCATTTAAATGGATCAGATGTAGAAAGTGCAAAAGGAGTTGAAAGTTACAGTAGATTTTTAGATGATAAAAGTTATTTATTAGCTGAAAGCATACAAGATGAATTATCTTCTATTGAATACACAAAAGATAGAGGAATTAAAGAGACTAATGAAAAAAGTTTAGGAATTTTAAGATACACAAACATAACAGGAGTTTTATTAGAGCTAGGTTTTATTACAAATAGTGAAGATGAAAAATATTTGATTTCGGAGGAAGGACAAGATATTATAGTTTATTGTATATTAAATGGAATTTTAAATTATTTTAATGAAATTAAGTAGAGGTTAATATGAAAAAAATTGATTTATTAAGAGATGACTTAAGAAAAATATTTATTAGATATTTAATTCCAGGTGTTTTATCGTCTATTGCAATATCTTTATATATATTTGTTGATACTATGTTTGTTGGAGTTGGAGTAGGAAGATATGGTCTTGCAGCACTAAATATTTCAGTTCCACTTTTTACTTTATTTACATCACTTTTTTTGTGTATTGGTATTGGAGGATCAAATATACTTTCCATAAATCGATCTGAGAAAAATGGTGAAGATGGAAATAAAATTTTTACTAATGCTATGGTCTTTACTCTTGTTTTAGGAATTATAATTTCTATTTTAGGGGTAATATTTGTTGATGAAATAGGAGTTCTTTTAGGAACAAGTGAAGAAATAAAGGGTTTATTTCGTGAATATTTTTCGATTCTTGTAGGTTTTACTTGGGCTTTTTTAATTGCTGGAGTTTTAGGATGTTTTATAAGAAATGATAAAAATCCAAAGCTTGCTATGATTGCAACTATTGTTGCTAATCTTGTTAATGTAATTTTTGATTATATTTTTATATTTGAATTTAATTTAGGCATGAGAGGAGCTGTTATGGCTACTGTTATGTCTCCTATAGTAAATATATTAATTCTTTTGATTCATTTTAAAACAAAAAATAATTCTCTTAAACTTTGTAAAATAAGATTTGATTTTAGGCTTATTAAAAAAATTTTAGGTAATGGATTTGGAACTTTTATACTAGAGTTTTGTCGTGGAATTACCATATTTTTGTTTAACAATGTGTTAGTTAGATTAGGTGGAAATACTTATGTTGCAGCTTATGGAATTTTATTAAATGTATCATATGTTTTAATTTGTATATTTTCAGGAATTGCACAAAGTATTCAGCCTATAGTAAGTTTAAATTATGGTGCAAACATGTTAAAGAGAGCTAAAAAATCATTTGTGTATGGATTTTCAACTTCAGTTATATTTGGAATTTTATCTTATATTTTTGTTTATATATTTGCAGAAAATTTATCAAAACTTTTTACAAAAGATGATATTGAATTAATAAATATAACAGCTCATGGAATGAGAGTTTATTTTATAGGATGTATGTTCATGGCTTTTAATATTGTTACAATATATTTTTTTCAGTCTGTAAATAAAGCTAAAAAATCAATTCTTATATCTATGTCATCTGGAATAGTATTTGTTATTTTAGGATTTTTAATTTTAGTTCCTAAACTTAATATTTTAGGTGTTTGGCTTGTATTTCCGTTTGCAGAGATGTTAGGATTTTTAGTTTGTATAATTGTTATTTTTAGGAATAATTTAAAAAATAAAGAAGAGTTAATCGTATAGATTAACTCTTTTTGTTTAAAAAATTAATTTATGTAAAAGATAAATGATATAAATAAAAATTATGGTAAAAAATTCAAATTTTAGTAATTATTTTTTAAAAAATAAAATAGTAAATCATGAATTTAAGTAAATAATTTGTTTTTATGAATATATATTCATTTACAAACATACGTTTTAATATTATATTATATAGTAATAAGTTTCAAGAATTATAAAAATGAAAGAGGATTAAATGCTTTATGATGATTGCAAATGTTAAAGAAGTAGCAGAAATTTTAAGGGTTTTATCGAATGAAAATAGACTAAATATAGTTTGTTATCTTTTAGAGAGACCTATGACAGTAAGTGAGCTTCATAGTAGGCTTAATCATGTAACCCAATCAGCACTATCTCAACATTTATCAACGTTAAAGGCCCATAAGATATTAGTTTCTCATAAATCAGGATTGGCTATTACATATTCTATAAATGATAAAAATTTAGGGAAACTAATAGAAGTTTTAAAGGAAAATTATGGGTATTAAAATGAATTAGTGTTCATTTTTGTTTCGTAACAATTTAAGAGGTTATAATTTAGTTTTATATAGATTTTATATATATAGATTTATTAGTTAATTTTAGTAAATATTTAAATTGAATTAAGCATGTATTTAAACTTTTTAAGAGTTTATTTCCATGCTTTTTTTGTTTTTTAGGTTAATTTAAAAAAAGTTGACAAAAAATTTTATTTTATTTAGACTATAGTTCAGATATTTTAACTAAATGTGAATTATTTTTAAATTTTTAAAATATTTGAATTTAAGATTCACATATTTATATTTTGTATGTTGTGGGGATGTTAGTGAAATTATGTTGAAAAGTGTTTTTGATAAAAAAATGTTAACATTTTCAGCTTGTTTAGGTTCTGCTTTAATTTTGGGAAGTAAATATGGTGCAAGTGCGGTTATTAAGAAAACTGTAACATCAGGTGTGAGTACATATAGTAGTTATGTGGTTAAAAGAATGGCTTTAAAAAATTCATCAAAAAATTTGAATCCTTTAAATCTCAGTAATGGAGATTTTGGTAATGTTGCTCATAAAATAGGTGAATTTCAAGTGCCAGGCGGTAAAAGTGTAAGGTTGCCAATTTATACTCGCAAAAATTCTGAAGGATTAACTATTAATTTTACAAAGGTTGAAGAAGGCGATGAAGAAATTTTAGTTACAAACTTAGGAAATGGTAGTTATTCAAAGACGTTGTCTGTTCCAGAAATGAAAATTTTTGACAGAATAAATCATGGTGTTTTACAGACAGCTATTGATAAGTTGGGTAATGAAAGAGTTGTTTTTGTTTTAAGTGGAGACAGTGGGTCTGTGGCTGTTGATGTTGGAAATGGTATTTTACGTGACGTATTACCAGTTGGTGGTAGAAATAATACTAAATATTATTTGGGACATCAAATAGATGAAAATTCTATTTCAATTGATTTAAAAAATAAAGTTAGTGAATTGAAGCAAGAAGTTTTTAATTACGCGGCACCTGTTGTTTCAAGTATTAAAGCTAAAGTTATTGATTGAAATTTATGAGGTTAAGATATATATGAGAAATAAAAAAAATATGAATTTTAAAAAGTCTGCAGTAGTTTCATTATTGTCTGGAGCATCAATATTATTTTTACAAAGTCATGAGTCTAAAGCTATGTTCGGAAAGAAGTCATTGACATCTATATTTGGTTCTTCATCTAAGACTTCAGGAAAGTCAGGTAGATTAAGTAATATTACTAGCGTTAAGTGGGATTCTCCTAAGGAATTAGGTAAAAGGAATAGTTTGTTGAGTAGTTTGGAAAATCAAGTAAGTATTAGTGATAGGAAAATACCTATGCAACCTATTGTTGATTTGTTAAAATATGAACCGGATAAATATAAGAGAAACACTCAAACTGGAGAAAAAATTTATACTCATAGGAGTGAAGGAAATGATTTTAAAGTTAAGGTTAATATGGATGGCAATACAGGTGAAATTCATAAAGTTCAATTAAAAATTAGTGGTAGGAAAATTGATTTTAATAAAACTAGAGGGAATTATATATTTAATGATGGAGAACAAACACTTCCTAAAACTAGTACTATAAAAACTGGTGTGCCGGAGTCATCTGCTGGAGGTGACCCTGCTGTAAGGAAAAAAGTTCCTTTGAAACAATCTTATAAAGTTCAAGAGGATAGTCAAGAATTAATAGATTTAGTTCATAAGACCAAAGGGTTGAATCACGAAATTTTGTTTGAGGCACTAGATAAATATGATGCCGATATTCAGGGGGATGGATTGGAAAAAATTTTTGTATTTACTGGGGAAAAAGGTAATTTAATGCAAGCGTTTTTATCAAATGATAATGAGTTAAAATCTGTTATGGTTTATAATAAAGGTTCTAGGTTAGATAAGCGATATCATGATGTTATTTATTATAAGAAATCTGCTTCAATTGTAGAAAAAATAGATCTTAATCCTCAGACAGATAGTCAAGAGTTAATAGATAAAGTTTTTAAAACTAAGGGTTCAAATAAAAAAATATTACTCGATGCGGTAAGAGATTATAGTGGAGATGTTGAAATTACTGGAGTTGAAGATATTTATAGGTTTAATGGAGACGGAGAAAATCAGTTGTCAATATATATGAATGAATTTGGTGACATAACTAGTATTAAACTTAGGAATAATGGTGAAAAAATTGAAAGATCTTATCAAGGTAATACTATATATACTTTTTATAAAACAGGATATTTTGAAACAGAAGGAATTAAGGAAGTAATTGAGAAACCTGTATATAAATATATAAGTGATACAGGAGAAGAAAAATTTGCAGTTTTAGAAAAAGATGGAGAGTATCGTAATGTTTTAGAAAAAGGAGGAAATATGTTTGCTTATATTTTATCTAGAGAGCAAGCATCAATATATAGAAAAATTAATATTGTTGAAGCTAAGAATAAATGGGGTGAGACTAAAAGAGTTATACTTGAAGAAATAGAAATTAATGGTAAATCTCAAACAGTGGCATATCAATTAGATGATGGTATTTGGAGAGGGGTAACTAAGTCTAAAGCAGGGGTGCTATGGTTAGGAGATGTTATAAAATATGAAAATTTAGTTTCAGAAGTTGCATCAAAACTTAGAAAGGCAGCTAAGTTGTATAGTAGATATGCAGCACCAGTTGTAAGTGGTGTTTCAAGTATGAGTAAGACGTTATCTGGATTGAGTAAATAAAAAAGAGACTTTATATAAAGTCTCTTTAATTTTTTAGTCATTGCAAGGACAATCTGAACATGGATCATATGATGCTTGTGATGTAGGACAGTTTCCTGAGTTGTGCATTGTTAGTTCTGCACCTGCATTTGATTTAGATGCGAGTATTTTGTATTCAGCACCATCATCTGGACATAAATCAAATTGATAAAATCCTTGACAGTCTGCTGTTGTGTGTGCAATTCCGCAGTAATCATTTCCATTTGTAGATTTAACTAATTTTAGTAAAGCATATGGAATTGGGTTTCCAGCAGAATCTCTTACCTGTCCCCAAAGACGAATTGATCTGTATTGGCTAACTGGTATATCAGCTCTTATTTCAGAGTAATTTCTTGTTATATTATCTGTTAATTTTACATCAATAGAATTACCAAGTACATTTTGAAGATTACTATTTTTCATAGTAAGAAGTCCTCCTTAAGATCTTAAACATAATTTATTTAAGTTAGTTTTTTATAATTTTTTTAATTTGTTTATAATGCATAATATTCATTTTTTATAATTTGTGATAAAAAATTTTTTTATTTTATAAAAAATAAAAAGTTATACTTAAAGCATAACTTTTTAAATAAATGAATTGTATGAAGAGTCTGAACTCATTTTTAAATCTCCTCTTGGAGATAAGGAAATTTCTGTAATTTTAGGGCCGTCTGGCATTGATGATCTTTTAAATTGGTTTTGAAAAAACTTCTTAATAAATACATTTAGAGAAGCTTCTATAAGTTTTTCATTATAAATTCCATTGAAACCATTAAGAGCTAAAAATTTAATTTTTTCAAAAGATAGGTTATTTTTAATGAAATGGTAAAGAAAGAAGTCATGTAGTTCATAGGGACCTATTATTTTTTCTGTTTTTTGAAGTATATTATTGTTTTCATCAGTTGGAAGAAGTTCAGGAGATATTGGAGTATTTATTATATCAATTAATATATTTTGAACAATTGTAGATTCATTATAATTTTCATAGTAATGTTTTAAAAGATGTTTAATCAGTGTTTTTGGTATGGAACAATTTATATTGTACATACTCATGTGGTCGCCATTATAAGTTGAGAATCCTAAAGCTATTTCTGATAAATCTCCAGTACCAATTAAAAGTGCATTTTCTTTATTAGCAAGATCCATAAGTATTTGAGTTCTTTCACGGGCTTGTGAATTTTCGTATGTTGTATCAAATAAATTTTCATCTTGATCTATATCTAGAAAATGTTGTTTTATTGCTTTTGTAATGTCTATTGATTTTAAAGTTACATTTAACTCATTACAAAGATTTATTGCATTATTTTTTGTTCTTGAAGATGTTCCAAGACCTGGCATAGTTATAGCTAATATGTTTTTACTTTCAATGTTCATAATTTTAAATGCATTATGGCATGAAATTAGTGCAAGAGTTGAATCAAGTCCTCCACTTATACCTAAAATTATTTTATCTTGTTTTATGTGATTTAATCTTTTTCTTAGAGAAGCAGCCTGCATTAAAAATATTTCTTCAAATATTTCAAAATTTTTGTTTTCATCTTCATGTAAGAAAGGAGTTATATTTATTTTTTTGTCAAAAACTCCAAAGTCCATGTTTTCAAAATCCACTTCAATTACTTTCATGTCCCTTTCGTAATATTTAAATGAATCCCTGAAAGTTATGTTGTTTACTCTGTGAGTGTTTAAAGAATCAATATCTATTAGTCCAGTTATAAGAACATTTTCATCGCTAAATCTATCTGATTCAGAAATCATTTTTCCATCTTCATATATACATGCGTAAGAAGAGAAAATTAAATCTGTAGTTGATTCAGTTGAATTTGAATTTGAATAAATATAGGCACAATTTAATTTGTCGCTTTGAAATCTAATTAGGTTTTTTCTTGAGTCATGTTTAAAGTTCGTTTCATTTGATGCTGATAGATTACATATTATGTTTGCACCATTTATTGATAAGTAAGAACTTTTAGGTATTGGCGCCCACAAATCCTCACATATTTCCACTCCAATTTTAATGTCTTTATAGCTAAATAAAATATCTGTTCCAAAATAAGTTTCTTCATTTAAAAATTTAACTTTAGTTAATTTAATAAAGCCTTCTGTGAAATACCTTTTTTCATAAAATTCTTGATAATTTGGAAGATAAGTTTTTGGAGTAATTCCGAGAACTCTTCCTTTATGTATTATAAAAGCTGAATTGAAAAGTGAATTGTTGTACTCAAATATTCCACCTAAAATTATTAAAATATCTTTTGATTTTGAAAATTCTAAAATATTTTTTATTCCCTCATAACTTTTTTCAAGGGTAGTTCTTTTTAAAAATAAGTCGAAACATGTATAAGAAGTTATAGATAATTCAGGGAAAACAACAATTTTAGATTTTTTATTTAAAGCTTCATTTATACATTTTTTTATGTTTAAAACGTTAAATTCTATATCGCAAATATTAGTTTTTGGGCTTGCAGCACTAACTCTTATAAAATTCATTTAATTCTCTCCTTGTAATTCATAAGTATAGTTTTTATACTAAATATGTAGAAAAAAATTTTTTTAAAAACATAAATTAGAGGTAAGTTTGTGGATTTATTAAAGGAATTTGATATTTTTAATATACATGAAAAATTTAGACAAATTATTTTAGATGAATATAATCAAAAATATTTTAGAGAAATATTTCAAACTTTAAATGAGGAATATAAGAATTTTAAAATTTTTCCTTCTAAAGATCAGGTATTTAATTCATTTAAATATAAAGATTTTGATGAAATTAAGGTTGTAATACTTGGACAAGATCCTTATCATGGTGAAAATCAAGCTCATGGTCTTTCTTTTTCTGTTTTGAAAAATTCTAGTATTCCCAGTTCTCTTAAAAATATTTTTAAAGAGTTAAAAACAGATATTAACATTAATATCCCTAATCATGGTAATTTAAGTTCATGGGCAAATCAAGGGGTACTTCTTTTAAATTCTGTTTTAACAGTTAGGAAAAGTTGTGCTAATTCTCATAAATCAATTGGATGGAGTAGGTTTACAGATAAAGTTATAAGTTTACTTTCTTGTGAAAGAGAAAATTTAGTTTTCATTTTATGGGGTAATTTTGCTATAAAAAAGGAAAATTTAATAGATAAAAATAAACATTTAATTATAAAATCCTCTCATCCAAGTGGTCTTTCTGCTCATAGAGGATTTTTTTCATCTAAACCTTTTTCAAAAACAAATGAATATTTGAAGAGTAATTCAATAGAGGAAATTAATTGGGAAATTGTTTAAAGTATAAAAACTTTATAAGATGATATAACTTTAAAAAATTTTTATTATTAGGAGTTATGATTTTAAGTGGAAAATTTATATTTAAAAGTTAATTTGAGTAAGATTGAGAAAAATATTAGTATAATTAGAAATATTTTGGGGAATAAAAAAATTATAGCAGTTGTAAAAGGCGATGCTTACGGACTTGGACTTCAAAAAATTTGTGATTTTTTAGAAGATAAAGTTGATATGTTTGGAGTATCAAATTTAGAAGAAGCAATTAAACTTTACGAAATGGGAATACAAAATGAAATCATGATACTGACTCCTATTATAAGTGAGGATTATTTTCAAAATGAATTTATAGAAAAATTTACTATAACTATAGATAATTTTGAAATACTTTCTTCAATTCCTAAAGATTTAAATATAAATGTTCACATTTATGTTTGTACTGGAATGAACAGAAAAGGAATAAAATTAAAAGAATTACATAATTTTATAAATTATATAGAAAATGAATATAAAAACATAAATATAAAAGGTATATATACTCATTTACATAATGTGAAAGATGAAGAATACACATTAAATCAAATACATAATTTTCATGAAAGCATAAAAGTTTATGAGGATAAATATTTTATACATATTTTAAACTCTGGTGGATTTATAAATGAAAAAATAAGAAATAAAGCTAGTTTTTCCCATGGTGTAAGAGTTGGAAATTTAATTTATGGATATGATGGATTAAATATTGGAATTGAGCAATCCTTTAGTTATTATGCAAAGGTTTTGGGGTTATATGATGTAAAAAAAGGTGAAAATGTTGGATATGGAAACAAGGTTAAACTTAAAAATGATATGAAAATTGGAATACTAGAAATTGGAAATATACAACATTTTGGATTTTATAGAGAGTATAGAAAAAGTTTTTTATATGATGTTTTAAAATTTGTTTATAGGTATTTTGTTAAAGCTTATGAAATATATAAAGATGATATGGGGATAAAAATTATTGGCAGAAGTAATATGAATTTAACACTTATAGATGGGAATAATTTGTGTGTAGGTGATTATGTAAAAATAAATATATCTCCTATACTTGGAGATAGTTCTATATATAAAAAATACATATATTAGGGAGTGATTTATTTGTCTACATATTTGTTTAATAATAAAAGAGATCAAGAAACTAATAAGTTAATGGGAGTAGTTATATTTTTAATTTTATCTTTAGTATTTACAATAGTTATATCTGTTTCAGTTTTTTTAGTATATTTTGATGATTATATGAGTATACAGAAACAATATAAATTACTTGAGGAAAAGCTTCAAAAAATAAGTGTTGAAAATTATGAAAAAAATAGTGATAATACACGTCTTAATGTTGAGTTAAATCAGGTTAAGAATGAAGTTAATAAACTTAATTTAGAGAAAGAAGTTTCAGATAAAAATATTAAACTTGTTGAGGATTTTATTGAGTCTGTAAATAGTGGAAATATAAAAGAAAGCAATAAATTTTTAGATCCTGATAGAGAAAGCGAGTTTTTAATTGAGGAAGATCAAAAATTTCCAGATGAAATGGCATCAGGGGATTTTGTATTAAATGATAATTTAGAAAGTGGAACTGTTACATATTTTCACACTGAGGATAATAGTAGAACTGAAAGATATGTATTTAATATGGTTTTAAAAGATGAAGATTGGTTTATATCTGATTTAGAAATTTTTGAGTATACAGGGGAACCTGAAGCTTTGTTAAATTAAAAAATTTAGATTACCATTATAAAATTTATAATGGTAATTTTTTTTGTTATAATTTTAAAAGTTAAAGGAGGATTTTGTTTATGACTAAAATTTTTAAATATGAAGCACTTGGAAATGATTATTTAGTAATTGATCCAAATTTTTGTAGTGTTGAGATGAGTAAGGATAATATAGTTAAAATTTGTCATAGAAATTTTGGTTGTGGTTCTGATGGGATTTTATATGGTCCTATATTAAGTGAAGGAAATAATATTTATTTTAAAATTTTTAATCCAGATGGAAGTGAAGCAGAAAAAAGCGGTAATGGAATAAGAATTTTTTCAAAATATTTGAAAGATTATGGATATGTAAAACAAAGTGAATTTAAACTTTTAACTAAAGGTGGGGAAGTTTTTGTTAAATATTTAAATGAAGAAGCCACTCTTATAAAAGTTTCTATGGGAAAAGTTTCTTTTAATTCAAAAGAAATTGGAGTTAAAGGTGAAGAGAGGGAAGTTATTAATGAAAGAATTTATGTATTAGATAGGGAATTTTTAATAACTTCTCTTACAATTGGAAACCCACACACTGTTTCTATTTTTGAAAAATTGGATGAGGATAGTATACATAAATATGGACCTTATATTGAAAATCATGATTTGTTTTTAAATAGAACAAATGTTCAATTTGTAGAGGTTTTAGATAGAAATACAATTAAAATAAAAATTTATGAAAGAGGTGCTGGATATACTTTAGCATCTGGTTCAAGTAGTTGCTCTGCTGCTTCTGTTTGTTATAAGCTTGGCCTTACTGATTCTAATATTTTGGTAAAATGCGACGGGGGAGATATAAAAATCGAAATTGATGAACATGGAAATGTATTTATGACAGGTGAAGTTTATCAGGTTTATGAAGGAGTTCTTAAAATAAATTTATAATGAATTTTAATTTTAAAAATAAAACTGTTTTAATTACAGGTGGAGCTAGAGGGATAGGTTTAAGTACTGCAAAAATGTATTTAACTCATGGAGCTGAAGTTATTATAACTTATAATGAAAGTTTAAATAATGCAGAAGAACTTTTAAAATGGAGCAGGGAAAAATCATATAAATTGAAAATATTTAAACTAAATTTAAATGATTTGGAGAACGTGTATAGTTTTTTAAAGCTTATAAATAAAGAAAAAATATATAACATTGATATTTTGATTAATAACTCTGGAATAGATGATATAAATCCATTAATTTTTCAGGAAGATGATAAAATATTATCTTTAATAAATGTTAATTTTTCTAATTCTTTAATACTTACAAAATATATTTTAAAAAATTTTATGAAAGAAAATTCTAGTATAATAAATATTTCATCAGTATGGGGAAATGTTGGAGCATCTTGCGAGGTAGTTTATTCTTCAACTAAAGGGGCAATTAATTTATTTACAAAATCTCTTTCAAAAGAAATGAAGTTTAAGGGAATCAAAATTATTGGAATTGCACCTGGAATTATAGAAACAGATATGAACAAACATTTAGAAACACATGAAAAAAATGAAATTGTAAAAGAAATTCCATTAAATAGAATTGGAAATGTTAACGATGTGGTAAATGCTATAAAATTTTTTTCAAGTGATTATATAAATATAAGTGGAGAAATTATTAATATTGATGGTGGGTGGATGATGTAAAGACTTATAAATTTATAAGTCTTTATTTAGTTTTTAAATATTAAATACGATAAAAAACTAATGCAATATAAGAATAAAATGTTAAAATTATATAAATATAATTTTAAAATTGAGGGGTATTTAAATGAGTGCGTTTACACTAAAACTTATAGCGTTTATTTTAATGGTACTAGATCATGTATATTATTACATAGCGGACACACCAATATGGTTTACTTATATTGGACGTATTGTTGCTCCTATTTACTTTTTTTTGCTTGTTGAGAGTTTTTTTCATACGAGAGACCGTAAAAAATTTATGATGAGACTTTTTGGGTTTGCATTTATTACTTTTTTAATACTTAATTTGATGTTTAGACAACCTTTGAATATTTTTGCATCTATGGCTATGGGAATTTTAATGCTTAATATTATTGAATTTATAAAGAGTAATAAAGAAAATATTTTTAAAAAGTTAATTGGGTGTATTGGAGTAATTATAGTTGGTATTTTGTCTTTATATACTGAAGCATCTTATTATGGTGTGGGAATGATTTTAATATTTTATTTCTTAAGACAAAAGAAATTTTTAATGAGTATTGTTTATATAATTTTTTCATTGTGTGAAATTTCCTTTGTATTTGGAACAAAATATTTTTTAGAAGAATTACTGCTTGGAAATTATCAATGGATGATGGTTTTTTCAATAATTCCTATTCTTTTATATAATGGAAAGCCTGGTTATAGGAGTAAATTTTTTAAATATTTCTTTTATATAGCTTATCCAGTTCATGTAATTATTCTTTTAATAGTTGGAAATACATTTAATCCTACGTGGTATGAGTTTTAATTAAAATTTAAATTTAAATAACTTGAGTTATATGATACAATAACTTCTAAGAAATTTAAATTTGAATTTACGAAAGGATTTTGTTAAGTATGAAGCAGAGATATATTATTAATATGCAAAATGTAGATAACCTAGATAATGTACAAATTGAAGTATCACCTTTTACTATTTTTACAGGTGATAATAATAGTGGGAAAACGGTTGTTATGAATATAATTTATGGATTGTCAAGGTTATCTAGACAAATAATACAAAATGGAGATAAAACTTCAAAAGAGTATTTTATTTGTAGAGATTTTGTTAAGAATTTAAAGAATAATAAAGAAGGATATATTGATAACGAAGTTGGAAATATTTTTTGTGATTTTTTTAATATATCGTTGCTTCAAAATAAGGATTATTTTTTCAATGAAATATTTAATGTGAGTATTGAAAATAATTATAAGAGATTTGAAAATACTCAAATTTTTTTATCAAAATATAGAATTTTTCCAAAAGTATTTCTTGTTGTAGATGATTTTTGTGATGAAATAATTATAGAGGGAGATTTTGTAAAAATTCCTAGTGAATTTTTTGATAATGAAGATTATGTGTTAGAACTTATTTGTCATAAAATAATAGATGATGGGTTTAGCGATGTTTGTTTATCAAAACCTGTTTTTATGCCATCTGGAAGAAGTTCTTTTTTATGTTATTCAGATGTTTTTAAGAATTTAAAATATCAAAATTTAAGTATAGGGGATTTTATAAAAAATATTGAAAACTTAGAATTTACAGATAATGGAGTTTATTCAAGTATACATAATTTTATAGAAGATGATGTGGTTAAGGGAAGTTTTACAAAAGATTCCTATAGATGTCATTTAAATGATATAGAAATTCCAATTAGTATGGCGTCAGATTTTGTACGTGAAATTGCACCACTTGTTTTGTTTTTAAAATCTAAAGAAAGATTCACTTCATTTTTTATAGAGGAAATTGAAACTCATTTAAATTTGAAATTACAAAGAAGTATAGTTAGTGCTCTTATTAGAATTATAAATTCTGGAACATCTATTTTTATGTCTACAAATAGTAGTGTTATATTAGATCAAATTTGTAATTTTTTATTGTTAAATAATTTGAATAGAAGTAAAATAGCTGGATTTGGTTATATAATAAATGACGTATTAAATGTTGACGATATAAATATTTATGAATTTACATATGATAAAAATAAAGTATTAGTTAATAAATTACCTATAGATTATAGAGGATTTAAGGTTAATTTTAATGATGAAATACTTGGAGAAATATCTAGAGAAAATTTACAATTAAAAATTGAAATGTTTGAAAATAATTAGAGAAATCTACCTAGTTTTTAGGTAGATTTTATTTTTTTAAAAATATTTTATATGTATTAAATAATAGAAAAAAAAATTAATATATGATAAAATTTATTAACAAATGTATTTTTAAAAATGGAAATTAAATAATGGATTTTATGGGGATAACTTATTATGAAAAAAAATAATTTGAAATTATTTCAGAATAAAGGAGATAAGAATAATTTTAAAATATGTGACAAAAAAAATGAAAATATACTTTCAATAGGAGCGGCAGTTGAACTCAAAAACAATAAAATATGTATTTCATATAAAGAAATTGAAATAAAGAAATGCGGTTTTGATAAAATTAAAAAAATCGAAATATACAAAGGGTCAAAACTTATTTGTTATGAAAATAAAATTTCAAATTTTTATGTTGAGTTTCCATATTTTTCATCAGAGGGTATATACGAAATAAGAACTACAATTGTAAATTTAAATGATGATTCTCAAACTTGTGTTATAAATACATTTGAGTTTTTTGATTATAAAAAGAAGGTTATATGTGAAAATTTTAATATAAACCTTAGTAAGGTAAATAAAAATTTATGTGTAAATTTTAATAAGAAATTTGGGGAATTAGATTTATCTGAGATTAGTTTATCTAATATTAATTTGTTTGACTCTAAAAATAATCAAATAAAAAATATTGCGTGTAAAATATATACGAAGATTAATAGTATAGATTTTGTAATTTTAGATGTGTTTGATGATAATAACATAAATAAATTAATTCCAAATGAAGTTTATATTTTAAGGATAAATATTAAGGATAAAGAAATATTTTCTTCATTTTCTTTTGAGTACGATAATATTGAAATAAACGCTTATAGAGTTATTGAAGATGTTAGTTATGATATTTTATCTAACATTTCAGATGAAGCTATTTCATTAAAATTGTATTTTAAAATTAATTCATTTATAAATATTGATGATTATGATTATTTTATTTCTAATATTAGGAATAAATTTTTATATTTTAAATCTTCTCAAGGGGAAAAAGAAGATACGGTTGTTTTTGAATGCGTGATTAAAAATGAAAAAAATTATTTTGAATTAAGCATATGTAAAGGTAGTAGCGTTAACATAATAAAATTTGATTATGATTTTAGTTCGGGAAATAGTGTAATTACTCAAAGGAGTTATTTTGAAATTCCATGTATAAATAAAAGTTTAAATAAATACACAGTTGAAGTTAAATCTAAAAATTTAGATATAGATTTAAATAAAGCACCATTTTTAGGTATATCAGATAAATTTGGACAATTAGGTATAAGTTTTACTAGTAAAAATTTCGTTGAAAAAGGTAATATTGTTTTAGATGACCAAGGAACTACTAGTATTATTTTTGAAAATATTAGTATTTTGAATAAATTTAGTGAAGTTTATACTGTGGAATTAGATTATGAAATAAAGGAAAGTTTTGTATTTTCACCTTCTATAGGAGTAAAGTTTAATCAAATAAAGTATAATACAAAATTTGATGGTGTAAATAAAAATTTAAAGATTCAATTTTTAAGAGATAATTGTGATTTAATAGGTAAGTATACTTATGATAAAAATAAGGAATATAAGCTTAATATATTAAATAATTCATGTAGTTTTCAAGTGGAAAATTTTGATGTATTAAGGTTTATATATTTGAAAATTTATGATGATAAAAATAGATTTTATTTTGAGACAATTGTTTTAAATTATATTGAAACAGATCCGTATATTAAAATTTCCCATAGTGAAAAATTTTTATTAGATTCATTAAATTATTTAACTATTATTGATAAAAATGTGTTTGATGATTTTAAGAAGGATTTTGGAGTATGTGTTTTATCAGAAGATAAACATGTTATTCAAGAAATTAAAGTACATAGTTTTGATAAGAAATTTAAAATTAATTTTGATAATATTCAAATAAATAATTCGGGAATGTATTATATTAAATTTCAAAAGGGAAATATGTATAAAATTTGTTCATTTTTTGTGAGCAAAATAACAGATCCTAAAAATTTGTTTATTAAAAATATTGATAAATCAGGGATTGACATAGTTCTTTCAAATTTTAAATTTGTTCCGTCTATGAAAGGATTTTTAAAGGTAAATATATTTTTGTTAATTGATAATATAAGGCATTCTTTTATAGAGCAAAGTTTTTCCATATCATCTCAAAATATAAGAATAGATTTTCTTCAAAATGTTTTAATTAATAATACTGAGTATTTAGCTTATTTTGAATTTGATAAAAACAAGAAAAAGAGCATTTCTTTTACATATTTAGGAGATAGTGCGTGTGTAGGAGATATTGAAGATAATATAAATGAATTAAGTGAAATGCTTTCTTATAATTTAGATGATTATGAGGAGCCACATTATGAAACTAGTTTAATTATAGAAAAGATAAATAAAATATCAGAAGAAAGCCCTATTGATGATTATTATTTAGATGAAAATAATAGCTATGAAGCTAAAAGTTTTGATGAAGGCAATTTAGATGATATAGGTATAATAATTAAAAAAGCATATGAAATATTTTTAGGTGTTAATATAGAGGCGAGTAATAGGGAAGTTATTTTGTGGAAAAAACTTATAAAAGATAAGAAGGTTGATTTAAAATATTTTATAGAAGTTTTTGTTGTTGAATATATTTTGAAATTTAAGCCACTTATTGGTAGTGACTTAAAAAGATATAATGAACTAGTAAGTAAGATTTGGAAATTTTTAAATATTGAGCAGAATTTAGAAGATAATTTTATTGAAAATATTGAAGTTTTATCTAAGGATAGTTTTATTAAAGAAGTTTTTGAAAATATATGTGAAACTAATGAGTATAAAAATGTTGAATATATTTTGGAAAATTATAAATAAAAAATTAAAGAACTACAATTTAAAATTGTAGTTCTTTTTTTATTGGGTTTTAACTTTAAATATAGATTTTAATTTTTTAAGAGTGTAGTTTTTATTGTTTGGATATCTTGAATTAATTTCTATTTGAGTTGACTTCATTAAGATGCTTTTTTTGTGAGTAAATGTATCAAAGGAATGTTTACCGTGATAATTTCCAATTCCACTATTTTTAAAACCTCCAAAAGGAAGACCTTGTTCCGATACGTGAAGAAGAGTGTCGTTTACACATCCCCCTCCAAAAGGTATTTCAAGACATTTATTGATTAATGCTTTATTTTCTGAAAATAAATATAAAGCAAGAGAAGGCTCTGTATGTTTTAGAGAATAAATAACATCATCTACCATTTCATAAGATTTTATTTGAAGTATTGGGCCAAATATTTCCCCTTCTAATAATTCAGAATTTAAATCATCTATATCGATTATTGTTGGAGAAATTTTTAAAGAATCTTTGTTATACTTTCCTCCAAAAATAATTTTATCTTTTAGTGAATCTATAATATTTGTTAATCTATTAAAGTTTAGTTCGTTTATTATTTTAGAATAATATTTGCAGTTTAGTGGATCTTTAGTGTACATTTCTTCTATTGTTTCAATTAAAGTTTTTATAAATTCATCTTTTATATTATGATGAACCCAAATATAATCTGTGGCTAAACAAGTTTGACCTACATTTAAAAATTTTCCATGTACAATTCGTTTGCAGGCTAATTTTATATTTGCATCATTGTGAACTATGCAAGGATTTTTTCCTCCAAGTTCTAAAGTTACAGGTATTAGTTTTTCAGCAGCTTTTGAGTATACATATTTTCCAATATTTGGACTTCCTGTTGCAAACATATAATCAAAATTAAATTCAAGTAAAGAATCCAGTACTTCTTTATCTCCATCTATGGATTTTACATAGCATTGTTCAAATGTGCTTGATAATATTTTGTTTATTATTTCATTTGTGTGTTTTGAAAAAGGGTGAAGTTTTAATATACAAGTGTTTCCAGCAGCTAATGCACCTATCATAGGCACTAAAGATAAAAGTAATGGATAATTCCAAGTGGATACTATTAAACACACTCCAAAAGGTTTTTTATAAATGTATCCTTTGCTTTTGAAATTTGATAGAGATGTTTTAATTTTTTCAGGTTTTGATAATAAGTTTAAATTTTTAAGGAAAAAATCAATTTCTTTTATGCAAGGAGCAAATTCTGACACGAAAGCATCTTCTTTTGATTTTCCTAAATCTTTATACATGGCTTTATATATTTCATTTTCATTTTCTAGTAAAGCTTTTTTAAATTTTGATAAATGAATTAGTCTAAAATTTATTGGAATTGTTGTATCTGCGTAAAAAAAATCTTTTTGAGATTTAAATATATTTTTTAGATTCATATTATACACCTCGCATTTTTATAAATATAATTCAATTTTACTTTATATAAAAAATAATTAAAAGATAGTTATATTATAGAATAATTATTTCCAATTTAGAAAAAACTATGGTTACAAATTTTGTTATTGATGGGAGATAATATGGATAAATTTATAAATATTTTTTTTATGTTGTGTTTATCTTTTTTTATAGTTATTTCTAATTATGGTTATGCTTTTGAAAATTTAGATGAAATAAATAGTTTATACGATGATTTTTTATATAAGTTTGATAAATTGAATGAAAATGGAGATGTTTTATATGATAAAAAATCTCCTATTATAGTTGATGGGAAAAAGATAAGAGTAAAAAAAATATATGATTCAAATAAGGAAATGTTTAGAGGAACTTGGATTGCAACTATTTCAAATATAAATTTTCCCAAAGAAAAAGGGTGTTCTTTTGATGAGCTTGTGAAAGAATTTAATGTTATTTTAGATAGAGTTGAGAAACTTAATTTAAATGCAATATTTTTTCAAGTTAGTCCAGAGCTTGATGCTTTTTATGAATCAAAATTTAGACCTTGGTCTAAATATTTAACTGGAGATCAGGGAGTAGAACCTTTATACTATAAAGAAGGTAAAGATTTTTTAAAATATGCAATAAATGAAACAAGAAGACGTGGAATTGAATTTCATGCTTGGTTTAATCCTTATAGAGTTACGAAAGATCCTTATTTAAATAAAACAAAAGATCAAATAATAGGTATGCTTTCTGAAAATAATTTTGCACGTCAAAATAGTAATTTAGTTTATTTATTTTCAGGAAAATTATTTTTAGATCCAGGACGTCAAGAGGTAGTAGATTTTATTAAAAATACAGTACATGAATTTATAAGTAAATATGATGTTGATGGAATACATTTTGATGATTATTTTTATCCGTATGGATCTCAAAACATAAAAGGTACTAATTATAAATTTGGAGATATGAAAGAGGATTTTGAATCTTTTCAAATAAATTCAAGAGGAATAAGTGATATAAATGATTGGAGAAGAGATAATGTAAATATTTTAATAAAGGAAGTAAAATCTATAATATCTCATTACAATTATATGAATGAAAAAAGTATACAGTGGGGAGTTTCACCTTTTGGAATTTATGCTCATAAAGGGGAAGAGATTAAAAATGGTTCAAAAACTGGAAATTTATTAAATGGTTCAAATACTCCTTATGGTTCTCTTTCAAGTTATAGGGATATTTATGCAGATACTTTATATTGGATTGATAATGAATTAATTGATTATGTAATTCCTCAAATATATTGGACTTTTGGTAAGAAGGAAGCTCCTTATGAGGAACTTGTAAATTTTTGGAGTGGAGCTGTTAGAGATAAAAGATGTCAATTGTACATAGGTCATGGAAATTATAGTATTAGAGAAGTAAGAGGAGATAGTAGTTGGAATAATCCTTATGAAATTACAAATCAAATTAAATTTAATTCTAATTATGATAATGTATTTGGAAGTGTATTTTTTAGCGTTGAAGACTTATATGAATCTTTAGAAGAAGGAAATAGTAGAAGTAGTGTTTATGAAAAATATATAAAATCTTTAGAAAATGATATTTTAAATTGTAAATCTCTTATTCCTTCAAAACCATGGTTAGATTTTAAAAATACATCTGAAATATTTGATTTAAGGATTTTAAATGGAGATGATAAGTATTATTTATTTTTTAAAGATAAAATAGGAAATGATAGTAAATTTTATGTAGTATATGGGTTTAAAGATGAAAATCATATTAATTATGACGATAGTAAAAATATTTTAGGAGTTTATGGAAGGGATTATAGTAAGGAATTTCAAAGTATAGTTTTAAATAATTTGCCAAATGATATAAAATGTTTCGTTATAACTATTAAAGATTTTTCTGGAGTAGAAACTAAGGGAGTTAAACATGTTTTTAAAATTTAATGTATTTTTATAATTTTATGCTAAAATTTATTTTGAAGTAAAATTTTTTTAGATATGGAGGAAAAGTTATGGAAGTTATAGTTTTAAAAAATTCTGATGAAGTATGTAAGAAAGCAAGTGATATAATAGGAGATGTTGTTAAAAAAAATAAAAATGCATTTTTAGGATTAGCTACAGGAGGAAGTGCTGAAAAAGTTTATAATTATTTAGTTGAAGATTATAATAAAGGAATTTTAGATTTTTCGGGATGTAGTAGTATTAATTTAGATGAGTATGTTGGTCTTTCTCCAGATCATGTACAAAGTTATAGAAGATATATGGATGATAGATTTTTTAATAAAGTTAATATAAATAAGGAAAATACATATGTCCCTATAACTATAGGTGATATAGATAGTGAACTTTTAAAAATTAGAAAGTTAATTGAAGAAAAAGGTGGTATAGACGTACAATTACTTGGGGTTGGAAGTAATGGACATATTGCTTTTAATGAACCTAATGAGTACTTAAATGCTAGTGCTAATGTTGTTGATCTTAATGAGGAAACTATAAAGGCAAATTCTAGATTTTTTGAAAGTATAGATGATGTTCCAAAACAAGCTGTAAGTTTGGGAATAGGAGATATTTTAAAATCTAAAAAAATTGTTTTAATTGCTTTTGGTAAAGATAAAAAATATGCAATAGAGGAACTTTTGACAAATGATTATATAACTACAAAAGTTCCATGTACTCTACTAAAAGCTCATAGAGATGTAACCGTTATTATAGATGAGAGTTTAAGTCAAGAAATAGGATTATAATATTATTTAAATATTTTTAAAAAGAACTTAGATATTATTTCTAAGTTTTTTTTGTGGGATTATTTTAAAAAATTTGGTTTAAACTTTTTGAAAATGTAAATAATTAACATATACAATATTTATTGGGGGTTAAATTTAAATGTTTTTATCATTATTTACAGATAGGGAGAGGGAGTTGTTTTATACATTATCTTTTCATTTAGTTGAAAGCGATGGTGTTATAACAGGTGAGGAGAAAACTCTTCTTGAAAGTTTTAAACTTGAAAGCGGTGGTCAGGTTTTAGAAAAAATAGATGAGACTCCTAATGAAATTATAAATGAGCTTAGTTTAAGTGATGATAAAATTAAAAATTGTATTTTATTAGAACTTATATCTGTTGCACTTGTTGATAATC
Organism: Candidatus Arthromitus sp. SFB-turkey; assembly: GCF_001655775.1. Taxonomy (GTDB): domain Bacteria; phylum Bacillota; class Clostridia; order Clostridiales; family Clostridiaceae; genus Dwaynesavagella; species Dwaynesavagella gallinarum. Next base: position 5,491 of record NZ_LXFF01000030.1, on the reverse strand, counting down.
ATTATACAGAAAATGAAAAATCTATAATTTCTAAAGTTGTTGAGGAATTTAATATATCTAATCAAAAATTTCAAGAAATTTTCGATTGGGTAGTTAATCTTAAAGAAATGTATTCTAAGATTGTTGAGTTAGTTGAAATATAGAGGTGGCTATTTGCTACCTTTTTTTGTTTTTTAAAATTATTTTTGTGAATTTTATTGTAATTACTCATAAATTACTAAAATTTGAGCAAAATAGAATTAACATGAAATGAATGAGTAAAGATTTTCTAAATATTTCACAATTTGGAGGTAAGCTTATGGGTATTTTTAGAATATGCAAACTTAAATTTAGTTTATTTGTTTTATTTAGTTTAGTTAGTTTTAAAGCTCAAGCTATAGAAGTGTTCAATGATGTAAAGCATACAAATAATATGGATAAATTTGTATTTAAAGAGATTGATGAATTTAAAGACAATAGCAACGAATTATATGGAAGTATTTTGATAGATAAGATTACCAATGATAAAAATATGATTAAGGGAAAAAGTTTTAAAAATTCTTTGGTTAAATTTTTAATTAATGATATTGAATATATTTCAAGTACAGACGATGAGGGTAATTTTATTTTATTACTTGAAGAAGGTTTACTTGTTGATGTTGATCAAGTAAACGTTCGAGTGTGTGATTATTTAGGTAATGAATTATCAAATGTATCTTTTGTTGTACATGATATTTTGCCACCTATTGATCCTAAAATTGAAGATGTGGTTAATAATTCAGATAATGTTATAAGAGGATATGGAGAACCTAATTCTTCTATAAGAGTACTTATAGGAGATAAGGAATTTACGGGATATACTCTTACAAATGGTAGTTTTGAGATACAAGTTGGAGATTCTTTAAGAGATGCTGAGAGCTTTAAAATAATTTCTTATGATTGTTTTAATAATTATTCAAATCTTGTTGAAAAACAAGTAAACGATGTGATTGCACCGTATAAACCAAGTATAAATGTTGTTGACTGTGATAATAATTTTGTACATGGAAGTGGTGAAGCTAATTGTGAGGTTGTTGTGAGTTTTGATGATAAGAAATATAAATCGTACATAGATGAGAATGGAAATTTTTATGTTTATGATGATGAAGGTTCTATAGAAAATACTGACCTTATAAAGGTAAAAGTGGTTGATTTAAGTGGAAATAGTTCGGAAGAAGTTTTATTTAAGGTTGAGAAGAAAAATGTTGGTAGAGTTGTTTTAAAGAGTTTAGATGTAAATAATAAAATAATAAAAGATGCAATGATTAAAGTTAATGGTATGGATGATTGTTTATTAAATGAAGATAAGATTTTTAATTTAAATAGTGATGGAAATTTATTTTTAGAAGATTTACCATTTGGAAATTATGAATTAGTTATAAGATATAGAACTAGTGATCACAAATTAGAAGAAAATGTTTTGAGTATTAGTCTTGATGAAAGAAATTCAGAAGTTGAAGTTTTAATTGATTAATTTTTATTTTTGTAAAGTAAAACTGCCTATATTTATAGGCAGTTTTAATATTAGGGGAAGTGATTAAATGAATATTTATAAGGGGATTTTATGTTTATTTATATGTTGTTTAATAACATTTAAAGTTTGTTCTCATAATGTTTATTCTCATGCTCAAAAAGTTAATAAACAAAATAATTTTTATGATATGGATGATGACTATATATATAGATTGAGTGATTCAGGGATTCAAATTATAAAAATTAATAATTATAATGATATGGAAATTAAAAGTACCATAGTTGAAGAAGACATTTGTAATGGCAATATTTATTTATGTGGAGATAAACTTTTTATAAGTGGAATTAAAAACGAAAAGGATAAAACTTTTTTAAATATCTTTCCTCTTAATCTGGCACCCATTTTTTGTGCTTGAGTAGAAGCAAAATATACATTTCCTGCTGCTGCAAAAATGCCGACTAAAGTCAGGCCCAGCATTTGAAGACCTATTTGCCAAATATATCCTACATTTCCTTTAGCTACTCCGTTATTTATTAAGTTAGATGTCAAATTAGGTAAGCTTAAATCACAAACCACTTGAAATCCTAAAAAGATAGTAGCAGTAATAATTGCCCACCAATCTAAATTTCGTCGCATCAACTTTACCATTTTGTTCCTCTTTTCTATTTATTATTTAGAAAAACCATACTCAATAAACTCTAATTTGTGTAAATATTCTTGCTTTTTTTCTTCAATATCTATTTTAGGAATGTCTGATTCATGCTTCATTTGCAAGAATGTATCGGTTATTACTATGATAAATGGGGTAATTAAAATTCTGATAAACATATCAAAGTCACTTCGACTTTTTATTTTTAATTTTTCTTTATCNNGTTTTGGAAAGACTATTTTTACAGTCGCAAAAATATCTCCATTTTGTTCATCTAATTCTTTAAAAAAGTCATCCCTAAAGTTTTGCATAATTTTTTGAGTAATATAGAGATATAGATCTCTTTTATCTTCAAAATATTGATAAAAACTTCCCCGAGGGATTTTGGCTAATTTTATAACTTCATTAATTGAAGAATCGTTATAGTTATGACTCGAGAATACCTTAATTGCCGCTTGAATTATGCGATTCTGCTTTTCTTTATCAATTCCAAAAAATGTTTCTTTTGGCATAAAATCTCCCCTATTCCTTGCGTAAAGCTTCTACTGGATCTAGCTTAGATGCTCTATTGGATGGTAAAATTCCGGCAATCATACTGATAACAACACTAATAACTATTCCAGCTATTGCATATTTAGTAGTCATGGAAACAACATTTACTTCGAAAGCCGCTTTCGTAAAGTTATTAATGAAGAAACCTAGAACATAAGTTACAACTACGCCAATTACTCCTGATGTAATTCCAATTAAAAATGCCTCAGAAGCAAATATTCTTCTAATATCTTTTCTTCTAGCACCTAGAGCTTTAAGTACACCTATTTCTTTTGTACGTTCAACTACAGAAATATTTAAAACTACCAATATCATAATTGCTGAAACCACTAATGAAACAGCAGCGATAGCAGTTAATACCCAAGTAATAATATTCAACATTTTCGTAAACATTTCCGTCATTTGTTCTTGCATTGAACCTGTATAACCAAGATCTTTTACTTTGTCCTTAATCATCTTAGTGTTGTCTTTGTTAGCTGTATGTAGATATACTACATTTGGCAATAATTTTTCTTGGTTTGTCTTATATAGGTCTTGTAAACCTACATAAGTAAAGAAAACTGTACTTGAACTTTGACTTTGTGATTCATATAAACCTGTTACTTTAAAGTTTTGTGTAATTGTCTTTTCACCTATCTTCAAAGTCAAAGTAACCTCTTTATCTAAAATATTCTTTCCTAGTAAATCTGCAGTAGCTCTATCTAACATTATTTCATGATTATTCTTAGGAGCTTTTCCTTCCACAATGCTTGATTTAGAAATACTATCAGACATTGTTTGCAACATCATTAAACTAGCTTGCTTATTATTATATTTAACTGTATTAGTTCCTAGTGAAAATGAACTATAACCTTTTTGATATCTATCTACATGTTTTATCTTACTTAACTTTTCTATATCCTTTTTTGTAAAACCTGTATTAGTTCCTGACCCCGTTAAAGCAGCCATATTCTCTTGCTGTTGTTTAGCTATCTCTTCACGACTCATATTTTGTGGATTTTTTGTCGTTTGTTGAGTACTACTCTTCTTATGAACTTCAGTAATATTAGGGTTAGTATATGATTTCATAGTACTACTTACATAACTTGTTACACCTTTACCTAAAGCCAGCATCAATACTACTGACATAATTCCTATACTAGATCCAAGCGCTACTAGTAAATTTCTTCCTAACTTGGCTTTCATATTTAGAAATGCTAGCTTAAT
>NZ_LXFF01000030.1:0-1554 GCF_001655775.1 Candidatus Arthromitus sp. SFB-turkey | reverse complement strand
TGTAGGTTCATCAGCAATAATTACATCAGGATCATTAACCAATGCACGTGCAATAGCTACACGCTGTTTTTGCCCGCCAGAAATTTGATCTGGCTTTTTATACATGTGTTTTTCTAATCCAACTTTGCGTAATAATTCTTTAGCACGTTTTTTTCTAAAATCTTCACTTACATTTGATAATGTCATCGCCATTGAAACATTATCTATTAGATTTAAATGTGAGATCAAATTAAAGTTCTGAAAAATAAATCCTATACTCTTTTTATGATAGTCAACTAATTCTTGAGTTGAAAAATTACGTAAATTCTTTCCTTCATAAATAATTNNTTATATGTCTTAGTAACATTTTTTAATTCCATTACTGGCATTTTTTTCAATCCCTTCAGATTTATTATGACAACTTGTCATATGACACATTGTCATAATATCATTTTAAAATTATAATTGCAATAAAAATAGACCTCTATATAGAGATCTATTTTCACAATTAATCTATAACTCTTTTTATATCATCTACAATTTGTTCAGGATTTAAATGATATCGATCATACAATTCTTCAACTGGAATCATATCAGTTAATTCCTTTTGAGCACCAAAGTTTAAAACTTTCATTTCAGAATCAGCATAGAAGTGATCTACCTTTTCTCCAAAGCCACCAACCATGCTTGCATCTTCAAGTGTTACAACTAATTCATGATCCTTCTTTAAATTATTTAAAGTTTCAACATCTAGTGTTGTAGCAGAAATTGGATTAATCAATGTAGCATTGATATTCAAAACTTCTTTCAACTTTCTTTGAACATCTTCACCTAATTTATAGAATGCACCCAATCCTAAAATTGCTACTTTCTCTCCCTGGTTTGCTATACGATAATTTATCTCTGTATAATCATCGTCTGCTTCTCCATGTCGTACTTCAGTAATTGGTTCACGAATAACAACCGGTTTATCAGTTTGTATTAATGCCCAACGTAACATTGAAATCAATTCTTCTGCATTTGTTGGAGCTAAATATTCCAAATTAGGAATGCTAGAAATCATACCTATATCAAAAATTCCTTGATGTGTATTAGAGTTTTCAGTAATGTGCCCACCTTTTACTAGCATAACAACTGGATAACCATTTAATGCCATATCATGTTCTAATTGATCGTACGCTCTTTGAAGGAATGTGCTATTATGGAAGACTACTGGTCTTGCACCATTAGCAGCTAATCCTGTTGCATATGTGATAGAATATTGTTCAGCAATATCAACGTCATCATAATTATTAGGGTATTTTTCCTTGAACGATACTAAATCAAATGCACCTGGTATTGCAGCATTAATAGCCATAATTGGTTTACCATCATCAATTTGTCTACCTAACTCATCAAGAATTAATTTATTATATGATTCCCCTGTTGCTACATTTTTAGTTGAACCATCTTCAACATTAAATGGTACATGCCAATGGAATTCACGTTTTCTTTCTATCGCTGGTTGATATCCTTCACCTTTCAAAGTGTTGATATGAACAACAATAGGATGGTCAATATCTTTTACTTCTTCTA
>NZ_LXFF01000029.1 GCF_001655775.1 Candidatus Arthromitus sp. SFB-turkey | reverse complement strand
TCTGAGGGAATGATATTTATGAGAAAAAATAAATCTACAGTTTATAAACGTATTTTCATAATGAATACAATAATGGTTGTATTTTTAATAGTGTCCTTGGATATTTATTTTGTCAAAAATATAGTCAGAAATGTAAAGGAAATGCAATTTTACATAAATGAAAAGGTCGTCAATGATGTGAACGAAGAATTAAATAAAATTTATGATCATTCTAACAACCTCGTTAATGATATTTATATCGATGAACTAATCATAAGAGATATAATTGATTTTTTGAACATGGATACTATAACTTATTTGAAATATAAAATAGATAAATTATCTAATAGTGATAACTATTATTATAAGGGAATTGAAAATTTTACAAAATTATCATTCTTAGAAAATGATAATTTGAAAGAAATTACATTTGTGAGTTTTAACAGAAATGAGCAAAGCACATTTAATAGATTAAATCAAATTGCTGTAAAAAAAATAGATCAACATAAATTCTATACCAATGGAGAATTATTGAAATCAATAAGTGATAAAGACACAATAAGTTTTATAAGAGAAATTAATAATCCTGTAGATTTAAAAAAAGAAGGATTAATACTTTTGACTTACGATTTAAGGTATCTAAATTATATATACGAAGAGTATGATAGAAAAACTAACATTATTGTTTTGGATAATAATGGATATGTTATATATGATTCTAAGGAAATGTTAAATTATGAACCGTACATATTTTATGAAAAGGTAATTAATAGTGAAAAAAACAAAAAATTAATGCTTGATGATTCTTATTATGTTGAAAATATACTCAGCGATGGAAACATCAGAGCTATTTCTATAATAAAAGCTCAAGAACTTGAAGATCTTCCAAATGCTATACTAATTTTTATATTTATAGGTCTGATATTGTTTATATTATCTCAAGGAGTATCTTATTTTAAATTAAAAGTTTTAGGAGATAGAACAAATAATATTTTAAACGCTATGGATAAAGTTAAAAATGGTAACTTAGACGTAGAAATATCATTAACATCAGATTCAGATGAGATTAATTATATCGCAGAAAATTTTAATTACATGTGTAAAGATTTAAATAAATATATTGATAAAATTTATAAAGCTGAACTTGAACAAAAAAAATGTGAAATGCTTGCATTACAGAGCCAAATTAATCCGCATTTTTTGTATAATACTCTGGAATCAATAAGAATGAAAGCGATTTGTAATGGTGATAAAGAAGTTGGAAAAATGTTATATACATTATCATTTTTATTTAGAAAACAGTTGAAAGAGAAAAATATTATTTCTATAGAAAATGAGTTAGATTACTGTAGAAAATATATTGAAATTTTTAAATTTAGATATTATGATAGTTTTCAATTTTTTATTGAATGTGATGAAGAAGTTAAACAGATGCAAATTATAAAATTTGCTCTTCAACCTTTAGTTGAAAATTATTTTATTCATGGAATTAGATTGGAAGATGAAGACAACATATTAAAGATTATAGTTTCAAAAGAAGATAATGATATTATTATCAAAATTATTGATAATGGTAAAGGAATTGATGATGTTAAATTATGTTTGTTAAACGAAAATATAAAAAATAGAAAGTATGAAGGAGATTCTATAGGAATTATTAATGTTCATGAAAGAATTATATTAGAGTACGGTAAAGCTTATGGAGTGCGTTTATTTAAAACAAAAGACAAAGAAAACATAGTTATGGTAAAAATACCGTGTAAGGGAGTGTAAATTGTCTGTGTACAAAGTTATGCTGGTAGATGATGAAAAATTAATAACTCAAGGACTTTTAAACATAATTGGATGGGATAAGTTAGAGTTAAAAGTAACTCAAATAGCAAATAATGGAGAGGAAGCATTTGAAAAATTTCAAAAAGATCCCGTAGATATTATTATTACAGATATAAACATGCCTAAATTAACAGGTTTGGATTTATTAAAAAAAATTACAAATATAAACAATAAAACTAAATTTATAATATTAAGTGGTTATGATGAATTTTCTTACGCTAAAACAGCAATAGAATACGGGGTAGAGAGTTATATTTTAAAACCCATAGATGAGGAAGAACTTGAAAATGTGTTGAAAAAGATAGTACTAGATATAAGTGATGAAAAAATTAAGGAAAGTAAAATATTGAATAAAAATAGAATTTTATTTCAATATCTTAATAGAAAAATTTTAAAAGAAGAATTGATAAATATTAAAGATTATCTAAATATTTCTTTAGAAAACAAAAATTATACTGTGGCAATTCTGATGATTATAAAGAAAAATGAAAAAGATTTATTCACACCAATAGATACTATTGCTAAAAGTATTTTTGGAAATGAATATGAAATATTACACAAATATGACGGACAAGTTGTTTTAATAAATTCATGGAATAAAGATTTTACAAGTGACCAAATTAAAAATTATTATATACAAATAAAAGATAAAATAATAAACGAATTAAATGAAGAAGTTTTTATATCTATAGGAGATTTAGTTTGTGATGTGAATGAAATTGAAATTAGTTATAAGATTGCAAATGCTTTAAAAAAATATATGTTAACTGAAGGAGTCAATATATGTTTAGATAGACATTCATTAAATTACACTGAGGAATATAATCGTACTTTTAATAATGAAATTGAAAAGATAAACAAATTAATTATAGAGAAAAATATTGATGTTTTAGAAGAATATGTAAATGAAATATTAGATAACAAAAAATTGAATCCTAAAAATATATATGATTTATCTATAAAAATATTGTTTTTAATAGATAAAACACTGGAAGAATTCAAATTAAATAGAAAATATAGAAACGATAGTTTAAGTAACATCATTGTGAAATTATGTAATGAAAGTACTCGAGAAAATGTTAAATCTTTTGTTTTAAGTGAATTAAAAGAATTGATAGAGTTAATGGATGATAATAATAGAATTAAATATAGTCCTGTAGTACAGCAAGTAATTAGTATTGTAAATGAAAAATATTATGAGGAATTGAGTTTAAAAACTTTAGCCCAAAAATATAACGTAAATAGTTCCTATTTAGGACAAATATTCAATAAAGAAGTTGGAGTTTCATTTTCAGAATATTTAAATAAAATTAAAAATACTAAAGCTAAAGAACTTATACTTAATACTAACATGAAAATTAATGATATAGCTAAATCAGTTGGATATATTGATACAAGTTATTTTTATAGAAAATTTAAAAAATATTTTGGAGTTTCTCCATCAACAATTAGAGATATGAAAAGATATTAATTATTAAATTAAAAGACTCGTTAAGAGTCTTTTTGTTTTTTTTAAAATTTTTTTAAATCTCTAATTTCTTCACTAAATCTAAAATTTTTAGACTCAAATCATTTTATTAGATATGTTATATTTGAGTTAGTTATGGAAACGTTTATACAGAAAGGGGTGAGTAGGGTGGCTAGAATTAAAAATTTCGATAAAAAGAATAAGAAATCAAAATTCAAAAAATTTAAGGAAAATAAAGAGCTTTTATTATTAACAATACCCGGAACATTATGGTTTTTAGTTTTTGCATATCTTCCTATGTTTGGAATAGCATTGGCTTTTAAAGATTGGAAAATTCATGGAGGATTTTTAGAAAGTTTAATAAAAAGTGAATGGGTTGGATTTAATAATTTTAAATTTTTATTTGGTAGTAGTGATGCGTGGCTTATTACTAGAAATACCGTTCTTTATAATTTAGTATTTATAATTTTAGGAATAGTTTTGCCTGTAACATTAGCAATACTTTTGAAAGAATTATTAAATAAAAAATTATCAAAGTTTTATCAAAGTTCAATGTTTCTACCATATTTTTTATCATGGGTAGTAGTAAGTTATTGTTTATTTACGTTTTTAAGTCCAGAAAAAGGATACATAAATAGCATAATTACGTCGTTAGGTGGAGAAAAAATATCTTGGTATACTGAACCTAAATATTGGGTATTTATAATAATTTTTATGAGTCAGTGGAAAGGTGTAGGTTATGGAACTGTAGTCTATTTAGCTTCAATTTGTGGAATAGATAAGTCTTATTTTGAAGCTGCAATGATAGATGGTGCTAGTAAATGGCAACAAATAAAATATATTACATTACCATTGTTGAAACCTGTATTAATAATTATGTTCATAACAGCAGTCGGAGGAATATTTAGAGCTGACTTTGGATTATTCTACCAATTACCTAAAGATTCAGGAGCGTTATATCCAGTAACAAATGTTATTGATACATATGTTTATAGAGGACTTATTAACTTAGGAAATATAGGTATGAGTGCAGCAGCTGGATTGTATCAATCTTTTGTAGGATTAATATTAATTTTGGTTACAAATGGAATAGTTAGAAAAGTAGATAAAGAAAATGCATTTTTCTAAAAATGAAGGCGGTGGTAGAAATGAAAAACGAAACAAAAGGTTTGTTTAAAAGAAAAAATAACCATAAAGAAGAGGATAGAATTAATAAATTTAATGCAATTTCTAAACCAACAAATATTTTATTAAATGGATTATTTGCAATATTAGCAGCTTTATGTATAGTTCCATTTCTCTTTGTAGTAATAATATCACTTACAAGTGAAGAATCTTTACAATTAAATGGATATAAATTTTGGCCTGAGGAATGGAGTTTAGAAGCATATAAATATATATTTACATCAGGAAGCAATATTTTAAATGCTTATGGAGTTACTATAGTTGTTACAATAGTTGGAACCTTACTTGGATTAATTATAATGACAACGTATGCTTATGCTTTATCACGAAAAAGTTTTGCATATAAAAAGTTTTTTACGAAGTTAATATTTATACCTATGTTATTTTCTGGTGGAATTGTTGCATCTTATCTGGTTGTAACAAGGTTTTTAAATTTAAAAAATAATATATTGGCTCTTATATTACCAATTTGTGTAAGTTCATTTCACATCATAATACTTAGAACATTTTTTAAGACAACAGTTCCAGATGCTATAATTGAATCAGCTAAAATAGATGGAGCTTCTGAGTTGGTATTATTTTTAAAAATAGTTTTACCAATATCATTGCCAGCAATAACTACAATAGCATTGTTTTTAACTTTAGGATTTTGGAATGATTGGTTTAATGCAATGCTTTATATAGATAAAAATAGTTTGATTCCATTACAATATTTGCTTATAAAAATAGAAACATCTATAGAGTTTTTAACTAATAATTCTGCTAGTTTAGGTACAACAGCGGTTGAACAGGCTGCAAAAATACCAAGAGATACAGTAAGAATGGCTATAGTTGTAATATCAACATTACCAATAATACTTGCATATCCATTTTTCCAAAAATATTTTGTAAGTGGATTAACAGTTGGAGCTGTAAAAGAATAAGGTTCAATCAATTAATGTAAAGGTAAGAAATTTAAGGTAAAGGAGAACAGAAAATGTTTTACTTATTAGAAAGAATTGATAAGACGTGTGGAGAAATTGCAAAGCATGTATATAGAGATGAAATCAATTTAGAAAATTATAGGTATATAGAAGGAAATTACCACAACATTGATTTAATTAAAAATGCTCCAGAAAATCAGTGGAGAGAATTTAAAACTGGAGATCTTTGGGGAGGACGAGATTGTCATGGATGGTTTAAATGTAGTGTAGAAGTTCCAGAAAAATTTAAAGGTAAGACAATTGCTCTTAATTTCAAAACTTTTGATGAAGGTTGGGATGCTACAAATCCTCAATTTATTATTTATATTAATGGTGAACATATTCAAGGTATTGATATAAATCATAGAGAAATAATTTTAACTCACGATGCTGTTCCAGGCACTAAGTATGAAATTGATTTGCATGCTTATGCAGGAATGCTTGCAGATAAAAAAGCCACATTGTATGGTAAACTTGTTATCATTGATATGGAAGCTAGGGAACTTTATTGGAATCTAAAAGTTCCGGTAGATGTATGCAAAGAGTTAGATGAAGAAGATAAAAATAGAGTAGATATGATTACTGTTTTAAATGATGCCATAAATTTAATTGATTTAAGGAAACCAAAATCAGAAGAGTATGATAGGAGCATCAAACAATCAAATGAATTTTTAAATGAAAAATTTTATGGAGAGTTGTGTGGACATGAAGATGTTATTGCTACATGTGTTGGTCATACTCATATTGATGTAGCTTGGCTATGGACAGTTGCTCAAACTAGAGAGAAGGTTGCAAGAAGTTTTTCAACTGTATTAAAATTAATGGAGGAATACCCGGAATATATTTTCATGTCATCTCAGCCACAGCTTTATAAAATGCTCAAGGAAGATCATCCAAAAGTTTATGAAAAGGTGAAGGAAAAAATTAAAGAAGGCACTTGGGAAGCTGAAGGGGCTATGTGGTTAGAGTCTGATTGTAATGTAACTTCAGGAGAATCTTTAGTTAGACAAATAATTCATGGAAAACGATTTTTTAAAGAAGAGTTTAATGTAGATAATGAAATTTTATGGTTACCAGATGTTTTTGGATATTCTGCAGCTATTCCTCAAATTTTAAAAAAATCTGATGTAAATTATTTTATGACAACAAAGATTGCGTGGAATCAGTTTAATAAAATTCCTAATGATACTTTTATGTGGCAAGGTATTGATGGTACAGAAGTTTTAACTCATTTTATAACTACAACTGGACCAGGACAAGATAGGTCTTCACATTTTACAACTTACAACGGACATATTCAACCTGATGCTGTTATGGGAGCTTGGAGAAGATATCAAAATAAAAATCTTAACAATGACGTATTAATTTCATTTGGATGGGGAGATGGTGGTGGTGGAGCTACCTTAGAAATGCTTGAGAATGGAAGAAGACTTGCAAAAGGAATTCCTGGAGCACCAAAAGTTAAAATGGGAACAGCTTTAGATTATTTTAAAAGATTAGAAGAGAAAGTGTCAAACAATAAGAAGTTACCGAAGTGGGTTGGAGAACTGTATCTTGAATATCATAGAGGAACTTATACTTCTATGGCGAGAAATAAGAGGGACAATAGAAAATGTGAGAATCTATATGTTGCGTTAGAAAAAATTGATTCATTATCAATGCTTTTAGGAAATAGCTATCCACAAGAAAATATAAACAATTCTTGGGAAACAATTTTGTTAAATCAATTCCATGACATTATACCTGGTTCATCAATCAAAGAGGTGTATGATGTTACGGAAGTTGAGTATAAAGAATTGCTAGAAAATGTTAATGGATTGATTTGTGATGGAATAATTAATGTTGTAAACAAAATTAATTTGAAAGATAGAAGTGTTATTGTGTTTAATACTTTAGGATTTGAAAGAGATGATATTGCAACATTTGATGTTCCTCAAGACATTAAAAATCCAGCAGTCGTTAATGATTTAGGAGAAGAAATCGTTTGTCAAAGAATAGATGGAAATAAAGCTATATTCTTTGCAAAATCAATTCCAGCTAACGGATATAAAGCATTTAAAATTGTTGAATCAAGTGTAAATAGTAATGAAAAAAATATTAAGCTTACAACTTCTTATGCTGAAAATAAATTTTTCTCAATGAAATTTGATGATAAAGGACAAATAATTTCTTTTATCAATAAAGAAGCTAATAGAGAAATTCTCAAAGAAGGTGCGATTGGAAATGAGATTCAAGCATTTGAAGATAAACCAATGTGTTTTGATAACTGGGATATAGATATTTATTACAAAGAGAAAATGTGGAAGATTGATGATGTTCAAAGAATTGAAGTTGTTGAAGAAGGTCCTATAAGAAGTACGTTGGAAATTGAAAGAAAGTTTCTAGATTCAACAATTATTCAAAAAATTTATATCTATAATGATCTTGAGAGAGTTGATTTTGATACGTATGTTAATTGGAAAGAGAAAGATGTTTTAGTTAAGGCTGCGTTTCCTGTAGATATTAATGCAAAGGAAGCAACTTATGAAATCCAATATGGAAATGTTACGAGATCAACTCATAACAATACTTCTTGGGATGTTGCAAGTTTTGAAGTTTGCGGACATAAGTGGGCAGACTTATCTGAAGGAGATTTTGGTGTATCATTATTAAATAATTGTAAGTATGGACACGATATTAAAAATGGAAATATGAGGCTTACATTATTAAAATCATCTTGCGATCCAAATCCAGATGCAGATAAAGAAGAACATTTCTTTACTTATTCAATTTACGCTCACACAGGAACGTGGAAAAATTCAAAAACTGTTCAGCTAGCTTATGAATTAAATACACCATTATTTACAAAAGTTGAAGAAGCTCATGAGGGTGAACTTGAAGATTCATTGAGTTTAGTAAAAGTTGATAAAGAAAATGTAATGATTGAAGTTATTAAGAAGGCTGAAGATTCAGATCATTTAATAGTGAGAATGTATGAATTCCATAATAAAAGAACAAATGTTACGTTAGAATTTTTTAGAGAAATAAGTGAGGCAACTGAGTGTAATTTATTAGAGAGAGATTTGGAAGAGGTAAATATAGATTTAAATAAAATTCACTTTATGATTAAACCATTTGAAATTAAAACTTTTAAAGTAAAATTAAAATAATAATATTGAAGGCTTTTACACTTTAAATTGTGTAAGAGCCTTTTTATTTGAAAGTTTAAAAATTAATTTAAGTAAATGTAGAATAAGTACACTATAAAATAAGATATCCATATGTTATAATTTGTTTGTAAACGTTATTTAAAACGTTTAATTTGTAAGAGAGAGGAATGGAAATGAGTAAAATTAAAAAAATTATCATGTTAATATCAACCACAATCGTAGGTATGCTATCATTAGTTTTACTAACAAGTTGTGGTACAAATTCAGGTAAAGTTGATTCAAATGGAAATAAGATAACTGAATTAACTTGGTACAGTATAGGTATTGAACCTAAAGATTTCGGTCAAGTTTTACCAGAAGTTAACAAGTATCTGGAAGAAAAAATTGGTGTTCATTTGGATATGAAATTTATAGATTTTGGTGATTATACTCAAAAAACATCTGTTATTATTAATTCAGGAGAACCGTACGATTTAGCATTCACTTCGTCATGGGCAGGAGATTATTTAGGAAATTCTAGAAAAGGAGCTTTTTTAGAATTAAATGATTTGTTAGACTCAGAGCAAGGAAAAAAATTGAAAGAAACTATTGATGAAAGATTTTGGGAAGGTGCTTCTATACATGGAAAAATTTATGGTGTTCCAAACCAAAAGGAATTAGGTGTTGCGCCTATGTGGGTATTTACAAAAGAATATGTTGACAAATACAATATTCCTTATCAAGACATACATACTTTAGAAGATTTAGAACCATGGCTTAAGATTATAAAAGAAAATGAACCAGGTGTAGTTCCTCTATATATAACTAAAGGTTTTTCTTATACCGTATTCTTTGATCAATTAGTAGATCCTATTGGAGTAGAAGTTAACGATGATAGTTTAACAATTAAAAATATGTTTGAAACTGAGGAAATGAAAAAGAATTTAGAAACATTAAGAAGGTTTTATCAATTAGGATACATTAATGGCGATTCAGCTACAGCTCAAGATGATAAATCAGTTAAAAGATTAGTAACAAAAGGTGATGGTCAACCTTATGCTGAAAAAATTTGGTCTAAAGATTTAGGTTATGAAGTAGTATCATCTCCAATTGTTGATACGTTAGTTACAAACGGTTCAGCTACAGGATCACTAATTGCAATATCATCTAATTCTAAGAATAAAGAAAAAGCATTTGAATTTTTAACTTTATTAAACACTGATCCTTATTTGAGAAATTTACTTAACTATGGATCAGAAGGTGTTCACTATGAAAAAGTTAGTGAAAACAGTATAAAGATATTAAACCCAGATCAAAGAAGATATGAAATACCATATTTTGCGTTAGGAAACTTGTTCATAACTTACACTTTAGATAGTGAACCAGAAACAAAATGGGAAGATTTTAAAGAATTTAATGATGAAGCAAAAGTATCTCCAGCGTTAGGATTTAAATTTGATGCTTCTAAAGTTTCCAGTGAACTTGCAGCGATTAATAATGTTTTAGAAGAATTTAAACAAACATTATATAGTGGTTCAGTTGATGTAGAAGAGTATTTAGGAAAATTAAATGCTAAATTAAAAGAGCAGGGAATAGATAGAGTAATTACAGAAATGCAATCTCAAATTAATGAATGGAAAGCTAATAATTAATATTTAATTTTTAAGAAAGGAGATATTATTCGATAAATAGAATTGATATCTCCTTTAATTTAATTGTGTATTTAAACGATTAATTTTTAAAAATGTGAGGGATATAAAATGGTAGCTTGTATAGATATTGGTGGAACGTCAATAAAAGTTGGAGTTCTAGATGAAAACGGAAAAATATATTTTAAAGATTCGTTAGAAGTACATAAAGAATTAGAAAAATTTATAGAAACAATTGTAAATTGGGTAGAGAAAATAAAACAAGATTTTAAAATTACAGGTTTAGCTATAAGTTCGCCAGGAGCTGTTGATAAAAAAACTGGATTTATTGGAGGGTCAAGTGCTATACCATGTATTCATGGTCCAAATTGGAAAAAAATTTTAAGTGAAAAATGCAATTTAAAAGTTAGTATAGATAATGATGCTAATTGCGCCGCACTTGCTGAAGTTTTTAATGGTTCTGCAAAAAACATAAAGGATATGATGTTTCTTGTTTGTGGAACGGGAATTGGTGGAGCTATAGTTCATGATGGAAAAATTCATAGTGGTAAACATTTGCATGGTGGAGAATTTGGATATATGTTAATGGAAGAAAATGATGGAAAGTTTAAAACTTTTAGTCAAGTTGGCTCAACTATGGCTATGGTAAGAAAAATTAAGAAATTTTATGATGATGATTCATGGACTGGAAAAAAAATTTTTGATGCAGCAGAAAATGGAAATGAAATTTGCAAAGAAGCAATTGATAGATTTTACTTGAATCTTGCAAAAGGAATTTTTAATCTTCAATATATATATGACCCAGAATTAATTTTACTTGGAGGAGCAATTTCTGAAAGAAAAGATTTTATAGATAAAATAAATGAAAAATTAGATTATTTAATAAATGAAGTTGAAGATGCAAAAATTAGACCAATTATAAAAACTTGCACACATAAAAAAGATGCTAATCTTATTGGGGCTTTGGCAAATTTTTTAGAAGAATATGCGAGGTAAGAATATGGGTGTTTTTTATGAACAATTTTTAACGAAAGATTATGGATATAAGCAGAAAAGTTTTGAATCTATTCAACAGGCTTTGTTGGTTTTGGCAATACTTAATGGAATTTTTATGGGGATAATTTGGGCACTTTTAACGATTGGAGTTTATTTTTTGATGTTTTTTATTGGACGTAATAAATTTTTAGAGTTTGAGTATGAATTAACAGATAGTGATTTAGTTATTTCAAAAATTATGAATAAAAAAAGTAGAAAAATAATCGGGAACATAGATATAAAAAACATTGTAGAAGTTGTATCTTTAAATAATTTTAATAGAAATGATGTTAAAATTATTAATGCATCTTTAAAAGGAATAAATAAAAATGACTTAAACGAAAAAATACTAATTGTAAGAAAAGATTTAAATTTAATTGGATATAAAATTGCTATGGATAAAAAGCTTTATGAAATCTGTACAAAAATTAATCCTATTATTTTTAACAAACATATAGAAAATAATTTTAGGAGGTAAAATTTATGGCAGGATTACTATTAAAAAATATTGATAAGATATATGAAAATGGATATAAGGCGGTTAATAATTTTAATTTAGAAATAAAGGATAGGGAATTTATAGTATTTGTTGGTCCATCTGGTTGTGGTAAGTCAACAACTTTAAGAATGATTGCAGGACTTGAAGAAATTTCTGGAGGAGAATTGTACATAGGAGACACTCTTGTAAATGATGTTGCACCAAAAGAGAGAGATATTGCGATGGTTTTCCAAAATTATGCGTTGTATCCTCACATGACGGTTTATGGAAATATGGCTTTTGCTTTAAAATTAAGAAAAACTCCAAAAGATGAGATTGATAGAAAGGTTAAAGAAGCTGCTAAAATTTTAGATATAGAGCACTTATTAGATAGAAAACCAAAAGCTTTATCTGGTGGTCAAAGACAAAGGGTTGCTATGGGAAGAGCTATTGTTAGACATCCTAAAGTATTTTTAATGGATGAACCTCTTTCAAACTTGGACGCGAAATTAAGAGTTCAGATGAGAACAGAAATAGCAAAGTTATATCATCAATTAAAAACTACATTTATATATGTTACTCATGATCAAACAGAAGCTATGACATTAGGAACAAGAATAGTAGTAATGAAAGACGGAGTTATTCAACAAGTTGATACGCCAAAGCACATATATGATCATCCAGCAAATTTATTTGTTGCTAGCTTTATAGGTAGTCCTCAAATGAATATTTTATATGGACAAACTTATGAAAAAGATAATCAGGTTATATTAAAAGTTCTAGATAGAGAAATTATACTTCCTGAAGATAAAGCAAAAATTTTAAGAAATACAAAAAATATAAATGCTGATTTAATCGTTGGAATTAGGCCAGAAAATATTAGTTGTAAAGAGAATGATTTAAACAATAAAAATAATGTTGTCTTTGAATTAGAAATAGATGTTGCAGAAAACTTAGGAGCAGAAACTTATATTCATGCAAAAGCTGGCAGTAGAAATATGATAATTAAAGTTGCAACTGCGGAAAATGTTAACACTGAAGGTACAATAAAATTTGTGATGGATGTAAATAAAATTCATTTATTTGATAGAGAAGAGCAAAATACAATTTTCTAGATAGAGGTGAAAAAATGGAAAATTTATATATTGGAATAGATTTAGGCGGTACGAAAATTTATACTGCACTTGCTAATGATGAGGGGAAAATTTTAAATGAAGTGATTGTTCCAACAGAAGCTACCAAAGGTTATGAGCAAATCGTTGACAAAATGAAAGATAGCATAAAAAATGTTATGAATGGAATTGATAAATCAAAAATAAAGGGAATTGGGTTAGGTTCTCCAGGACCACTTGATGTTAAAAATGGAATTATTGCTGAACCACCGAACTTGCCTTTTGTTAATTATCCAATTGTTGAGGAGCTTAACAAAGAATTTGGGATTGATGTTTATTTAGATAATGATGCAAATGTTGCAACTTTGGCAGAGTATATGTTTGGAGCTGGAAAAGGAACAGAAAATCTTGTTTATGTTACGGCGAGTACTGGAGTTGGTGGTGGAGCTATCTTAAATGGGAAAATCTATAGAGGTAGCACTTCAAATGCCTTAGAAGTTGGGCACACAACAGTTAATGCTTTTGGAAGAAGATGTGGCTGTGGAAATAATGGTTGTGTTGAAGCAATGGCTTCGGGAACGGCTATTATGAAAGCTGCAAAAGATGCAATTGAAAGTAGAGTTCAAACTTCTTTAAGAAAATATGATGAGGTAACTTCAAAAGAAGTTTTCATGGAAGCATCGAAGGGTGATAGAGTTTCAAAGGAAATAATTGAAGAAGCTATGAGCTATTTAGGAGTTGCTGTTGCAAATTATGCAAATATGTTAGATCCAGATATTATTGTAATTGGTGGAGGAATTATAGGAGCAGGGGACATCGTTTTTGAAATTGTAAATAAAGAAATTGAGAAGAGATGTTTAGGGCCAATATTTAGGAACTGTAAAGTTGTAAAATCAGATTTGGGTGGAAAGACTGGAGTTCTTGGAGCAATAGCTTTAGCTATGACGGAATCAAACAAATAAATTTTCTCAGATATAAAAGGATATGGAAAAGAAATTTTTATCGTATCCTTTATTTATTTTTTGAAGGGGATAATTAATCCAGCGATTCTATAATTTGTACACTTATAAAAATTTTCTCTGTGTGTTATTATTTTAGTGAACGTTTACATTGGTTAAAAAATGTATTAATGGAGGTATAAAATGCTTTCTAAAAAATCGAAATTTATAATTTCTCTTGCTATATGTTCTGCTTTTGTAGGTGGATTAATGTCTTGCACAAGCAATCAAACAACAAATGTTGTAAGTAGTGTTGTTAATTATACAATTACAGATGAAGCAGGTGATGCTGCAAATTTAAAAATGGCAAATACGCCGATTGCTTCTTTCTGGTTTCCTGAAGAGCTTCTTGCGTGGAATCCAAGTGAGGACAAAGATATTGAATACAATAAAAGCTCTGTTCCGTTGGTAGAGAGAGTTTCTAAAGATACTCTTCAAACAGTTAATAAAACTCAAAATAAAGATTTTAATGTTGTTGCATTATCCATAATGAATTCAAGCACAAGTGGAAATCCTTCTCAAGGATCAAATAAGTTTGGAGCTAACACGTTTTCTTATTGGCAATATATAGACAAGCTTGTTTATTGGGGAGGTTCTTCTGGGGAAGGGATAATAGTTCCACCAAGTGCTGATGTAATTGATTCAGCTCATAAAAATGGTGTTCCTGTTCTTGGTACAGTATTTTTCCCAACAACTGAACACGGAGGAAAGGCCGAGTGGGTAGATCAATTCTTACAGAAAGATGAGAATGGAAATTTCCCAATGGTTGATAAACTTATAGAAGTTTGTGAAGTTTTAGGGTTTGATGGATGGTTTATAAATCAAGAAACGGGATTAACTATAAGAGAAAATGATTTTATAGATCAAAGTGAAACTGCTAAAGAGGGAGCAAAAATAACTAAGGCTCATGCTGAACTTATGCAAGAATTTATAGAACAATTTAAAGAGAAATCAGACCTAGAAATTATGTGGTATGATTCACTTACAAAAGATGGTGAAATGGATTGGCAAAATGCTTTAACCGAAAAGAATGACTATTTCTTAATTGATGGAGATAAGAATAAAGTTGCTGACTCGATGTTTTTAAATTTCTGGTGGACAACTGATAGGTTAGCAGAGCAAGAACTTTTAAAAGCTTCTAACAAACGAGCAAGAGAGCTTGGACTTAATCCATACGACCTTTACGCAGGAATAGATATGCAGGCAAATGGTACAAGTACGCAAATTAAATGGGACTTGCTTGTAGATGATAATAATGTTCCTTATACGTCATTAGGTTTATATTGTCCAAGTTGGACTTATTTTTCATCACAAAGTTTAGATGAATTTCTTTCAAAAGAAGAACGTCTATGGGTTAATGAACTTGGAGATCCTTCTAAAGAAAGTCAAATAACTGGCACTGATTTCAGAGGAATTTCAACTTACGCAGTAGAAAATACTGTTGTTAATTCACTACCATTTATAACAAACTTCAATATGGGAAATGGTTATAATTATTTTGTTAATGGTGAAAAGGTATCATTACTTGATTGGAATAACAGAAGTCTTGCTGATGTAATGCCAACTTATAGATGGATAATAAATAATGGAGGCTCTAATACATTGAAAGCGTCAATTGATTATGCAAATGCTTTTTATGGTGGTAACTCTATAAAATTATCAGGAAATTTACAAGCAAACATTCCTACAACAATAAAATTATTTAGTTCTGATTTAACTTTAGAAAATGGAACTAATTTTACAACCACAGCAATGACTAGCAGTGATGTTTTATTAAATTTAGTTTTAGAATTTGATGACGGAACAACAGAGGAAATTAATGGGAATAATAAAGTTGGTGAAAATTGGACAACTGTAAAATTTGACGTTTCAAAATTTGCTGGGAAAACTATACGTTCAATTTCTTACAAAATTCTTAGTGACAAAGATATTTCAAATATAAATTTTAATTTTGGAAATATAAAAATCACAGGAAGTGAAAAAATTCCTGTATCTGATGTTTCAAATTTAAAAGTTGATGATGTTGTATTTGAAGAAGATGATTTATATGCTGGGGTTAGATTATCTTTTGATTCCTCAAACAAAGAAAATGTTAATCACTATGAAATTTATAAAATAAATGACGATAATACAAAAACATTTTTAGGAGCAACAATTACTAACAGATATTTCATAAATGCTCTTCCAAGAGATAATAAATCAAACACAACAACTTTTGAAGTAGTGGCAGTAAATAAAGATATGACTAAAGGAAAATCTTCAACAACAAAAATACAGTGGCCAGACAACAGCATACCAAAAGCAAACTTTGAGGCTTCAAAAACTTTAATAGCTCCAGGAGAAGAAATTACATTTAAAAGTTTAAGTTCTAAAGTTACAGAGAATCTTGAATGGATATTTGAGGGAGCAAATATTGAAAAAAGCACAGATGAATTACCAAAAGTTACATATGAAAAAGAGGGAGTTTACACTGTTACTTTAAAAGCGAAAAATGATTCTGGTGAAGATATTAAAGTTATGGAAAAATATATAACAGTATCAAATGATGCTAAAGATAATTTCAAAAATCTTTCTCAAGGAAAGACTGCTGAAGCTTCAAGTTTTGTAAATTCAAAAGAAGCTCCAGAATTTGCTTTTGATGGAAAACTAGACACAAAATGGTGTGCAACGGGAACACCACCACACAATATTGTTGTAGATTTAGGAAAAGTTCAAACAATTAGTGAAGTTAGAATGGCACATGCTGAAGCAGGAAATGAAAGTCCTGACATGAATACATCTGATTACACAATAGAAGTTAGTGAAGATGGAGTAAATTTCACAGAGGTTGTTAATGTTAAGAAAAATTCCGCAGCAAATACAATTAATACATTCAAAGCAATTCCAGCAAGATATGTAAGAGTAACTGCTACAAAACCAACTCAAGGTTCAGACTCTGCTGTTAGAATTTATGAAATTGAAGTTTATGGTGTAGATAAATAAAATAATTAAAGACTACGTAAAATACACGTAGTCTTTTTTAATTCCTTTTATAATCAAAATAATATTTGTAAACTTCATATAATCCAAATAATTGTAAATTTTGTTCGTGTTTCACTTGACACTTTAATAAAGGAATAACATAAGAAGATAATCCTCCGGTGAGAACAACTAAAAGAGTTTCATTTAGTTCTTCTTCTAATCTTTTAATAATTCCCTCAATAGAACCAGCAGTTCCATATAAAGCACCGTTTTGCATACAAGAAACTGTATCTTTTCCAATTACTCCTCTAGGTTTCTCAAAAAATATTTTTGGTAATTTAGCTGCGTGCTTAGATAATGCATTCATTGAAAGCTCCATTCCTGGAAGAATCATTCCACCACAAAAATACCCATTTTTATTTATAACAGAAAGTGTCGTAGCAGTACCCATATCAAATATAGCAATAGGAGGTTTAAATTTTTTTAATGCTGCAATACAATTTATAATTCTATCAGTTCCTAAATTTGATGTATCATATTCATAAACTTTTAAAGGTAAATAGGAAAAATCTTCTATTAAAAAAGGATGCTGTTTTAATATTTGTTTTAATGAATCAAAAACTATTGGTGTAAGCACAGGAACAACTGAAGATATAATACAACCTTTTAAATGTTCAAAAGAAACATTATGTTTTTTAAATTGATTTCTAAGTTGTTCACAACAACCATCTACATTTAAATTTCTATCACTCTTAATACGAAACACAAATTTTAGTATATTATTTTCAAACCCACCTAAAGTGACAGAAGTATTTCCAATATCCACCGTTAAAATCATAAACTACCTCTAAATTTTAAAAATTTTTGATAATAANNTAGAATAGGCATTTGCAAATAGTATACCAATTAATCCTGTTACAAAAAAAGTATTAGTAAAAGATCCAGCTATAGCTGCTAAGGAGAAAGCTAAATTTTTAAATGAAGTTGTTTTTTTAGATATTAATTTTTGTACAAAATTACATACAAACCAAGGAATAATCCCTGTAAGAATACGAGGAACAAAACAAACTACCAAAGATAATAAACTTCCGTAATCAGTTCCAGGAAGAGGAACAAAAGGAGTAAATACAAATGAAGATATACCAGGTACTAAAGTATTTTTAATTAAACTACATGCTCCAAATATTAATCCAAGAAATGCACCTTTTTTAGGTCCAAGTATTATAGAACCAACAATCACCGGAATGTGTAAAATGGTAATTTTCATGATAGGTAAATCAATTATTCCAATTGGTGTAAAAGCTAATAAAAAAATAATAGCAGTAAATAAAGATAGCAACACCATATTTTGTGTTTTCTTTAATTTAATCATAGATACCTCCATGAAAGAAAAAATATTATATTTAGAATAAATAAACACTACTCAATACATTCAAAGTCATTATAATAAAACTACATACAAAAGGCAATGATTATAGAAAAACACGTAAGCTTTTGATATACTAAAATCAATGTTTTAAAGGAAGGATTGTTTTTATGTTACAAGGAAAAACTATTTTATTAGCTGTTACTGGAGGANNTACACCTTGTACATTTGAACATCTTACAAAAAATCGTGTATCAGTAGATACTTTTAATCGCAACTATGTTTTTCAAATAGAACATATTTCTCTATCGGAACAAGCTGATTTAGTATTAGTCGCTCCAGCTACGGCGAATATTTTAGCAAAATTAGCCCATGGTCTTGCAGATGATATGCTTACAACTACTATCCTTGCATGTGATTGTAAAAAAATTGCTGTACCTGCAATGAATACCAAAATGTATGAAAACTTAGTTACTCAAGACAATATTAAAAAGTTGCGTTATTATGGTTGGGAAGTTATTGAACCTGTTGATGGAAAGCTTGCTTGTGGAGTAATTGGAAAAGGAAAGATGCCAGAGCCTGAAGATTTATTAGAAGTGGTAAAACATGCTTTATCTCACGAAAAGAAAGATATGAAAGGACTTAAGGTTTTAGTTACAGCAGGAGCGACGAGAGAGGCAATTGATCCTGTAAGATATATTACAAATCATTCTACAGGAAAAATGGGATACGCTATAGCACGTGCTGCGGCTGCTCGTGGAGCTGAGGTAACTCTCATATCTGGTAAAACGAATTTAAAAAAACCTCCTTACATGAAAGTAATAAATATTATTTCTGCTAAAGAAATGTTTGATGAAGTCAAAAAAGTTAGTGATCATCAAGACATTATAATTAAAACCGCTGCAGTTTCAGATTACAGTGTTAAAAATATTTGTGAAGATAAAATTAAGAAAGATAATTTTGAAGCAAATATTTCCTTAATTCCTACTCAAGATATCTTAAAATGGTTAGGAGAAAATAAAAGAAATGGACAATTTCTTTGTGGCTTTTCTATGGAAACAAAAAATTTAGAAGAAAATTCATACAAAAAACTAATAGATAAAAATTTAGATATGATTTCAGCAAATAATTTAAAAGATGAAGGAGCAGGTTTTGAGGTAGATACAAACCGTTTAACTTTAATTACTAAAAATTATAAAAAACAACTTCCTTTGATGAGTAAGGAAGAATTAGCCTATAAATTGTTAGATGAAATTTTATTGAATTTTAAAAAAGAGCATCAAAAAAACTGATGCTCTTTTTTATAAAGAAATTTTAACAAAATTTGTATAAAGACAAATGATGTTATTATGAATTAAAATAGATTTAATACAATTAAAAAATAAAAATATTATTTATGTAATTCAACTTTTAAAGTTTTGTTATAAACTTTCTCAATCCTTTTTTAGGCTTAGGTGATGATTGAGGTGTTATAACCTTTCCTTGTATAGCTGTTTCTTTTGCTAGTGCTTCTTCTCTAGCATCTCTTTTTACTGGTTCAATATTAGCTAAAATCTTACCTATATTTCCAATTTCTGTTTTAATATTTTTTAGATCTTGAACCTTTTCATTTAGTTCCTGTATTTTTAAATTTCTTTCCATAAGATTAAGTTGAGCAGTTTGCATATTTTGAGCTGTAGAAGTTGATGGTTGTGATGTAGATGTAGAAGGTTGTTCAGAATCTGGAAGTAACAACTCTAAGTGTTCTTGAAGTCTTTTTTGTAATGCTTGTTGATGCATTTTTATAAGTTCAATTTGTTTTCGGTCTAATTCTCTATATTCATGAGAATAGGTGGTTAATTTTACATAATTGGAAGATGATGATGCTTCTTCTTGTGATATACTAGTTTGATTTAAATCTGATTTCCCTCTTGAAAATATATTTAAAAAATTTGTTTTTGTATGTTTTTTACCAGATTTAGATGAGCTTGGAGGATCATACTGAGTTCCTACAGTTCTTGTAAATGGAGACTCTTAAATACCAACATCTCTTAATGTAGGTGAAGGTGTTTGGGTATACATTTTAGTTGTTATCGGTCTACCTCTTATATAATCCCAAACTGTATATGTAGGTTTTTCTTTAGGAATACTAGAACTACTAGAAGAACGTGAGAAAAATTTTTTAAATCTATTCTTAGGTCTAGCTCCACTAGCATTTAATGAAATTGTTGAAGTAAATGGAGTTTGTGTTTCTTGAGAAGATAAATTAGGCATGCTAACAGATTTATTAGATGTAGATCCTATATCTAGTGACTCTGTTGAGGTTGAAGTTGAAACAGATTTAAGAGCAGATTGATTTAAATTTGAAGTTGAACCAATACAACTAGACTTATTTAAACTTGAAGTTGATGTAGACGGAATAGTTTCTAGTTGTGAAGATAGGTTTGGCATACTAGAACTTCTGCTTGCACCTCTATTTGTATGATGTAAATTTCTTATTCTTCTAAGTACAGCACTTGATTTATGTGTAGTTATTGTAGTTCCAACAAGTATTACATATGATGTTAAAATACTAATGGCAAACGTTTCATTATTAATTATTCCTTTTCAAATTTAAATAGATTTGTTAATATTCTTTTAACAAGTTATATTATATCAGTTAAAATTTGTAATAAAAGAATTTTTTAAATAAAAATGAGGAGTATTTGTTAACTCCTCATTTTTTTATAGAATTATAAACTTTTAATCCTTCTTTTAAAATATTCATAGATTTCTTTATATTTTCAACAGAAATACAATATGAAATACGAATTTGTGATTTTCCTAATTCGTTATCAAAATAAAAACCTTCAGCTGGTGCAAACATAACAGTTTCATTATTTAAATTAAAATCTATAAGTAACCATTTACAAAAATCTTCTGCATTATCTACTGGTAAAGAAACAATTAAATAAAAAGCTCCTTCTGGTTTGTAAGATTTAACTCCTGGAATTTCATTTAAAAAATTACATATAGCATTACGTCTTTCTTCATATTTATCTTTCACACTATGTATGTAAGACATAGGAAGTTTTAAAAGTTCTGTAGCAGTATATTGTTCAACAGAAGATATACTTAATCTAGCTTGACATAATTTTAAAATTTCTTTCATTAAATCTTTATTTTTAGAAGCAATCATTCCAATTCTTGAACCACAAACACTATATCTTTTTGATAAACTATCAACTAGTATTAAATTATCTCTAACTTTCTCAATTGAAAATATAGATTTGTATTCTATGTTATCATAAACTAATTCCCTATAAACCTCATCTGATATTACATAAATATTTTTTTCATAAGCAACATCAGCAATTATTTGTAATTCATTAAAAGAATAAACAACTCCAGTTGGATTTGAAGGATTAGAATATAAAATTGCTTTTGTTTTTTCAGTTATAATTTTTAAAATTGAATCTTTGTTTTGTATGTGAAAACCATCTTCTATTTTTGTTTGAAATGGTACTAATTTAACTCCACAAGAATTTGCAATAGTATTATAATTACTGTAATAAGGTTCAGGTACTATTATTTCATCACCTTCATCACATATTGTCAAAAATATAAATAATAACGCTTCACTTCCACCGTTTGTTATAAGGATTTCTTCAGGAGTATAATTTATATCATGAATTTTAAGAAAATCTGAAAATCCAATTCTTAATTCATTTATCCCTTCAGAGTTTTCATATCCTAAGACTTTTTTATCGTAATTTTTCAATGCTTCAAAATATTCCTTAGGTGTTTCAATATCTGGCTGACCAATATTCATATGATAAACTTTTATACCTTTTGCTTTAGCCTCATTAGCAAATGGAGTTAATTTTCGTATGGCAGAAACTTTTGTATTTTGTATTCTCTTTGAAATTGACAAATAATCACATCCAATTCTTTTTAAGATAAAAAAATTATAAAACAAGTAGAATTAATTCGCTATACAAAATATATTTTTTTAATTTTGTCAAAAACTATTTAATTTTTTTTAAATTAATGATAAAGTATATTACAAAATACACGAAAATTTAACAAATTAAATATAAAAGGTCTTTTAAAATTAAGAGGTGAAATAATTGAAAAGATTTTTTAAAGTCATGTCTTTATTTTTATGTTTAACTTTATTTATGATCCCAATAAAGGTAAGCTCTCATACTCATGGTGGGTATTCACATGATAGTAGTGTAAATTTAAGTAGACCAAATTGGATGGCTGGTTTATCTGATGACCTTAGAATAAATGAATTATCTATACCTGGAACTGGAAATTCAATGTCTTATGGTAAATATACAGATTTTACTTTAACTCAAAGTATGGATTTAGAAACTCAATTAAATTCAGGAATTAGATTCTTAGATTTAACTTTAAGTCATACTGGAGATACCAATTTACAAGTTTACACTGGATTAACAAACTTAGGCGTTACTTTTGTAGACGTAATTAAAAGAGTAGTTGCTTTCTTAAACAAAAATAATGAAGAAGTTGTATTAATTAAAGTTACTGAAAAAGATAGTGAATCAGGAAATTTTGCCTATGCGATTAGAAGAAGTATCGAAGAAGCTGGACTAAGCGATTATATTTTTGATGGATCAAAAAGTAAAAATCCTACACTAGGAGAAGCAAGAGGAAAAATAATTCTTTTGGCTGATTACGACGGAAATAAATGGAGAGCAATCCCTTATAGAGATAATTCATCAATTCAAGATAGTAATCATTTAAATACAAATTGGGATTTATATTCTAAATGGGAAAAAGTTAAACAACACTTAACTGACACTAACAGAAGCAAAAATAAAAATACCAGATATATAAATTACCTAACTGGTAGCGGTGGAGCTTTTCCTTATTTCGTTGCTAGTGGACACTCTAGTTCTGGAACTGGTGCTGATAGACTTTTAACAGGATTAACGGAGCCAGCATTTAAATCAAAGTATCCCGACTTCCCAAGAGTAGGAAGACTTGGAGTATTAGCTTCAATAGCTTTTGAAGGAACAAATGTATTAACTTTAAATTATATTTTAAAAGAAAATTTAAATTTTGTAGGAATTGTTGTTGCTGATTTTCCAGGTGAAGGTTTAATTCGTGAAATTATAGATCTTAACTTTAAAGAGAATTCTAATAATGGCTCAAACAGTGGAAGTAATAATAGTGGTAGCAGTAGCAATTCAACTCCAAACACTGATGGATGGGGATTCACTTTTAAAAGTTCTGAAAATAATATAACAAATAATAACAACAATAATAATACTACTAATAATAATAGCGGTAATAATAATGGTAATTTTGGTTTCTGGTGGTCAAATTAATCAAAATAAAAAGCAGTACATTAAATTTGTACTGCTTTTTTGTTCTATATAATTTCCAAAAATTTTTGGTAATTCTTCTCTCGTATTCTTTTTTGTATAAGAAATAAATCTACTAAATATGGAATAAAGAATGTAAAAACATTTAAAAGTAATTTTAATATTCCTATCCCAACATCACCGATTAAAAATCTATCAAGTCCTATTACGCCACCAAACCATGATATTGCGAAAAAAACTTTTAGATCTCTAAATTGAATAAAACTTAGAGAAGGAATTTTGCTCTCATCTAATTTTTCAAGTCGTTCTTTAATAATTAAAGTCTTAGATTTATCTAAAAAATGTTTATTAATTTTTAAAAAGTCATTGATTTGTGATTCCTGCATTAATTTTTCCTCCATTCTAAAAATATTTACGATAAAAATTTTTTAAATTAAAAAGTGTACATTATATATTAATTTTAACAGCAATTAATTTATATAGAAACAATTTGTGTTATAATTGTTGAAGGGAAAATGGATTTGTTTGTATTTAATATGGAGTGTTTTATGAACAAATCTAAGTTAAAATTTTTAATTAGCGGAATTGTAGTTTTTAATTTTTTAATTTATGCTGAAAAATCTTTTGCAGCTATACGAAAAACTTTTTCTGGAGGTCGTAGTGGACAGAATTCTTCTTCCTCATCTTCACCTTCAAGAAGTCAACTAACAAGACCAGTTGGAGCAACTGCCAGACCTATAGGACCTCAAGCTCCAAGAACAACTTTTGCAACATTAAGTGATGAAGAAATAAAAGCAGGATTAGACTCTGCAAAAAAATTACTTAATGAAGGTAATTATACAATGGCTAAACGTCTTGAAAATACACTGAGATTCATGAATCATAGTAAAGAAGATTTTGAAAAAGCTTTTAATACTTTGGATTATACTGATTATTATAAAACTAGAGATAATAAACTACATCAAAGTAGAATTTATGTCTTTGAAAAAAATGATTCTGAAAAAGGAAATCTTTATATAAAATTTAGTTTAAATAGTGAGTTACAAGATTTAGGATTTGTAAGTTACAACAATGATGAGGTAACATATGAAAAAACTAAAAATATTCCAAATATATCTGCCCTTGTTAATGAGCCAGGTTTTACAAAATTAAATCTTGTTGGGCGTTCTGTAGACAAAGCACTCTCAATTATTAAAGAGAAAGTTGAAAGCCATCAATATTTTAAAGCATATCGAGTAAATGAATCACTTAAAGAATTAAAATATCAACGTAAAGAATTTAGATATATTGTTTCAAAACTTGAAAAGAAACATTACATATCAGGTCCAGATGTAGTTTATCCAAATGCAGCTATGGATAATATTGATGGAACTGTTTGGGTATTTGGTTATAATGATGATACTAAAGGAAATAAGCTTTATATAAAATTTTTAATTAGTACGAATGAAGATCAACTTAAAGTTCTAAGTTTTCATCCAACAGATCGACCACTTAATTTCTTCTTTAAAGAACTTCAATAAAATTTTTGTAAAAATTTTTTCATAGGGTTCTATTTTTTATTGTGATATAATATGAGGGATAATTTTAAGGAAAGGAGTACAAAATTGAGTATTTTGCAAAAAAATAAATTATATTTCATTGAAACATGGGGCTGCCAAATGAATGAAGAAGATTCAGAAAAATTATCTGGTATGCTTATTTCAATGGGATATAGTTCGTGTGATAATAGAAATGACGCTGATATTATAATTTTTAACACATGTTGTGTTCGTGAAAATGCAGAACTTAAAGTTCATGGAAATTTAGGACAACTTAAAGGTTTGAAAAAACAAAAGAAAGATTTAATAATCGCTGTATGTGGATGTATGATGCAACAAAAAGGAATTCCTGAAGAGATTTCAAAAAAATATCCTTTTGTTGATATAATTTTCGGTACACATAATTTACATAAATTTCCTGAGTATTTAAATCGTGTTCTTATGAACGATGAAAGAATTCTTGAAATAGAATCAGGTTCAGACGAAATAATAGAAGGAATGACCATAGATAGAAAAAGCTCTTTAAAAGCTTTCGTAACTATAATGTATGGTTGCGATAATTTCTGTACATATTGTGTTGTTCCTCAGGTAAGAGGTAGAGAAAAATCTAGAAAATCTGAAGATATAATAAACGAAATTAAAAATCTTGCAAAAGAAGGTTATAAAGAGATAACACTTCTTGGACAAAATGTAAACTCATACGGAAAAGGTCTTGAAGAAGATATTAATTTTCCAAAACTACTTAGAAAAGTAAATGAAGTTGAAGGAATTGAAAGAATTCGTTATATGACATCTCACCCAAAAGATTTTTCAGATGAATTAATAGATACAATGAAAGATTGTAACAAAATTTGCAATCAACTTCATCTTCCAGTACAAAGTGGTTCTAACAGAGTTCTTAAAGCGATGAATAGACATTACACAAAAGAAGAATATATTGAGAAAATTAATAAAATTAAATCTCTTATTCCAGATCTTGCTATAACAACTGATATAATAGTTGGTTTTCCTGGAGAAACTGAAGAAGATTTTGAAGAAACTTTAGATCTTGTAAAAAAAGTTAGATATGATTCTGCTTTTATGTTTCTTTATTCAAATAGAAAATATACTCGTGCTGACATGATGCCAAATCAAATTCCAGATGATATTAAACATGAAAGATTTAATAGACTTGTTGAAACAGTGAATAGTATTTGTGCTGAAATTAATCAAGAGTATGAAAATAAAATTGTTGAAGTTTTAGTTGAAGGTGTTTCTAAAACTGATGATACAAAACTCACTGGAAGAACTAATAACGGAAAACTTGTTAATTTTAAAGGAAATAAAAATTCTGTAGGTAAAATTGTTAAAGTTAAAATTACAAAACCAAAATCATTTTCTTTAGAAGGTGAAGAAATTTAAAAATTTTAATTTATATTTAATGTCTTAGGAGAAATTGATTATGATAACCCCAATGATGAGTCAGTATTTACAAATTAAAGATAAATATAAGGATTGTATAGTATTTTTTAGATTAGGTGATTTTTATGAAATGTTTTTTGAAGATGCAAAAATTGCCTCTAAAGAATTAGAACTCGTTTTAACAGGTAGAGAGTGTGGACTTGATGAAAAAGCTCCAATGTGTGGTATTCCATATATCGCTTCATCTAATTACATAACTAAACTTGTAAATAAAGGATTTAAAGTTGCAATTTGTGAACAAATTGAAGATGCAAGTTTATCTAAAGGTATCGTTAAACGAGATGTTGTTAAAATTATTACTCCCGGAACGTATTTTGATGAAACATCAGGAGAATTTGAATCAAATGTATTTTTAGCTAGTATTTTTTATGATTTATCTACAGAAATTTTTGGAATAACTTTCGGTGATATAACAACAGGCGAAGTTTATAGTACAACACTAGATAATACTTCTCTTTTATTAGATGAGCTTATGAAATTTTCTCCAAAAGAAATTATTGTAAATGAGGATTTTAATTTTGAAGAAATTATTACACCTATTCAAAATGATTTTTTAGTTACTACAAAGAAATTAGATTTCTTTACAGATTCTAAAATTCCTAAGAGTATTGATAAAATTAAAAATTTAAAAGACTATCAGATTAATTCTATAGCAGGTTTTTATAATTATATATTTGAAACTCAAAAGATAAATTTATCAAATATTAAACAAATTGAATTTTATAACGTTTATGATTACTTGTTAATCGATAAAAATTCTAAGAAAAATCTAGAACTTATAAATAATACCTATGATAATACAAAAAAATCTACTCTTTATTGGGTGTTAAATAAAACTAATACTTCTATGGGGGCAAGACTTCTTAAACAGTGGATTGAAAAACCTTTATTAAAGTCTGGGAAAATAGTTAAAAGACAAAATTGTATCGAAGAATTAATAAACAACTTTGATTTGCATTCAAAACTTAAAGAAATGCTTTCAGATATAACAGATATTGATAGAATTATTGCAAAAGTATCAAACTTTTCAATCAATCCAAAAGAAATGCTTACATTAAAAAAATGTATTAAACTTTTACCAGATATAAAAAAGGTTTTAATACAATTTAATTCTTCGTTATTCAAAGATATCTATGATAATTTTGATGTGCTAGATGATATTTATGATTTAATAGAAAATTCAATCTCTGATGAAGCTGGTATTACATTAAAGGACGGTTCCATAATAAAAGAAGGCTATAATAAAGAAGTTGATGATTTAAAATATTTGAAAAATAACGCAAAAGAGTGTTTACTTGATATCGAAAAAAACGAAAAGGATTTAACAAATATAAAATCTCTTAAAATTGGTTACAACAAAATTTTTGGATATTACATAGAAGTTAGCAAATCAAATTATGATTTAGTACCTAAAGACAGGTATATAAGAAAACAAACTCTAGCAAACTCTGAGCGATATATAACAGAAGAACTTAAAAATTTGGAAGAAAAGATTTTAAATGCTGAAGATAAACTTTACGATTTAGAATACCAAATTTATATAAACGTTCGAGAACAAATTGAAAAAAATGTTTCAAGAATTAAAAACGTATCGAAAAATATAGCGATAATAGATTCTTTATTTTCATTAGCTTTAGTTGCAATTGAAAATAAATATGTAAAACCAATAATTTCTGATGATGGTATTATTGAAATAGAGAAAGCTAGACATCCAGTTGTAGAAAAATTAATAAACAAACTTAATTATGTTCCAAATGATGTGTATTTAAATAATTTTGAAGAACAATTACACATAATAACTGGACCTAATATGGCTGGGAAGTCTACATTTATGAGACAAGTTGCTTTAATTGTTATTATGGCACAAATGGGAAGTTTTGTTCCTGCTGATTATGCTAAAATATCTATTTGTGATAAAATCTTTACAAGAATAGGAGCTTCTGACGATTTGTCTTCAGGAAGAAGTACTTTTATGGTGGAAATGAAAGAAGTAGCCTATATTATTGATAATTTTACGCAAAATAGTTTGATAATTTTAGATGAGGTTGGTAGAGGTACAAGCACTTATGATGGTTTAAGTATTGCATACGCAATAATTGAATACTTAACTTCAATCAGCAAAATAAGACCTAAAACTTTGTTTGCAACCCATTATCATGAATTAACTCAAATCGAAGAAGTAATTTCTAACGTTAAAAATTATAGTGTTTCTGCAAAAAAAATCGGAGATAATTTAATTTTTTCAAGGAAAGTTTCAAGAGGTGCTGTAGATGATTCTTATGGAATCGAGGTTGCTAAACTTGCAGGTATTAATCAAAATATAATTGATATTGCAAAGAATGTACTTAAAAAACTTGAAAAACAAATAGAATGTAAAGATATAATTGAATATTCAAATTCTGATGAGTTATACAATGAAGATGTTAATTCAAATGAAACTCAAGAATTTTTAAAAGAAATAAGCGATATTGACATAATGAATCTTACTCCAGTTATTGCCTTAGGAAAATTAAATGATATAGTTGAAAATTGTAAAAGGTTAATTAAAAATGGGTAGAGTAAATATTTTAGATATTTCTATTGCAAACAAAATTGCAGCTGGAGAGGTTGTTGAAAGACCAGCTGCAATTGTAAAAGAGTTAGTTGAAAATAGTATAGATGCAAAAGCCAAAAATATTGTAATTCAAATACATGGTGGTGGAAAAGAGTTAATAAAAATCTCTGATGATGGAGAAGGAATACATAATGATGATATTGAAAAAATTTTTTTACCACATGCAACTAGTAAAATTCAAAAAGAAGAGGATCTCTATAACATAAATTCTCTTGGTTTTAGGGGAGAGGCCTTACCTAGTATAGCTTCTGTGTCAAAAGTTTTTTTAAAATCAAGAAGCGACGAATTTAATTATGGAATGAGTATTCAAATTGATGGTGGTATAATCATTGATAAATGTGAATGTGCGTGTAATGTTGGTACAGAAATAGAAGTTCGTGATTTGTTTTACAATACCCCTGCAAGATTTAAATTTCTTAAAAGTGAAAATAGAGAAACGGCCATAATAAGAGATGTTGTAACAAAGCTTGCAATATCAAACTATGAAATTAGTTTTGAATACATGGTTAATGATAAACTTGTATTTAAAACTACAGGAAAAAGTTTAAGGGATGCTATAATAAATATTTTTGGTTTAAACGTGTTGGAAAATTTGTTTTTTGTAGAAAATAATTGTGAAAAATTGAATATTTTTGGATATATTGGAGATATTAACTTTTNNTTTATTTTATTTTTATCTGTAAATCCAAAGGATATTGATGTAAATATACATCCAACAAAGGCAGAAATAAAATTTGAAGATGAAAAAATAGTTTACGGATTTTTATACAAAACTTGTATTAATGAATTAAATGATTATTTATCAAATTCTACATTGGTAAAGAAAAATTACTTAGGCGATATTTCACCACTTGAAAATAGTAATAATTTTAATTTAACACAATCAAAAATAACACCTCTTTCAAAAGAAGAGGTTCAAGACCTTATAAAAAAACGGGAAAATGATTTATATAACCAAACTATAGAAAATGAAATTCCATACAATTTAGTTAGTAAAGAATTTGATAAAAATCAATTAGAAAATCTTGAAGAAAACTTTAAATTTGAAATTTTAAAAGAAGATAATTTTTCAGATTTTAAAATAATAGGTCAATATAATAACACTTACATAATTGGTGAATGGTATAAATGTTTGTACATTATAGATCAACATGTAGCCCACGAAAAAATATTGTTTGAAGAATTTATACAAAGAATAAAAACTAAAACTATAGTTAGACAATTAATATTGCCCATAATAGTAAATCTTGAACAGCTTGAGTACGCTACATACAAAAGCAACAAAGATTGTTTTGAAAAGTGTGGTTTTAGTATAGAAGATTTTGGTGAAAATTCAATTATAATAAGAGAAGTTCCTTTTGAATTTAAAGATTGTGATGTCAAATCTTTAATTTTAGAAATAATTTCCAATATAGATAATTTTGGATCAGGGACTTTAGATGAAGTAAAATATAATTTAATTGCAACTAAAGCGTGTAAAAGCGCTGTTAAAGCTAATTGTCAGCTTAATACGGATGAAATAAAAATTTTATTATCTAAGCTTATGAAATTAGAAAATCCATTTACATGTCCACACGGAAGACCTATAATAATAAAATTCTCATTAGTTGAAATTGAAAAGATGTTTAAAAGGGTTTAAAATGATGGATAAAAAACTTTTGATATTAGCTGGTCCAACTGGAGTTGGTAAAACAAATTTATCTATTAAAATAGCAAAACATTTAAATGGCGAAATAATTTCTGCTGATTCTATGCAAATATATAAATATATGGATATCGGTTCAGCTAAAATTAAAAAAGAAGAAATGGATGGAATAAAACATCATTTAATTGATGTCTGTGAGCCGGATGAAATTTTCAATGTATCTATTTATGTTGATTTAGCGAAAAATGCAATTAATGAAATTATCTCTAAAAACAAATTACCTATAATAGTAGGTGGAACAGGGCTTTATATTAGATCTTTAATTTATGATCAAAAACATTGCACTTCTGGTGAAGATAAAAATCATAGAGATTATCTCTACAGTTTAGCTAAACAAAAGGGAAATCAATATGTTCACGAATTACTTAGAAAAATTGATAATGAAAGTTATAAAAACATTCACTATAATAATTTAAAAAGAGTTGTAAGAGCGTTAGAAGTGTATCATATAACTGGTAAACCTTTTAGTTCTTTCAAACAAGATAATAAACCTATTTTTGATTTCAAATACTATATTCTTAATCTTGATAGAGAAAAACTTTATAAAAATATCAATGATAGAGTAGATGTTATGATTAAAAATGGACTTATAGATGAAGTTAAAAATTTGAGAAAAAAAGGTTATACAAAAGAAATGCAATCAATGCAAGGTATTGGATATAAAGAAGTTTTCGACTATTTAGATGGTATTGTAACTAAAAACGAAATGATTGAAAAAATAAAGCAAAATTCTAGAAACTATTCAAAACGGCAAATTACTTGGTTTAAAAAGGAAAATAACAGTATTTTTATCTCAAAAGATAATATGAATGAATTAGAAATTTTAAAATACATAATTGACGATTTTAATAGGAGTTAAAAAGTTTTAATAAATGAGTAGTTTTATCAAAGATTTATTTGGAAAATATATTTATGATATTTATACAAGTACATATGAAGATATAAAATTAATATTTGAAGAATTAAATTATATAAAATTATATAATCAACATAAAGTTTTAAAAGCTTTTAAAAAACATAAAATATCTGATTCACACTTTTCTAGCACAACAGGTTATGCTTATACAGATTTAGGCAGAGATGGTATTGAAAATTTATATTGTGAAATATTTAATACGGAAAGTTCCTTAGTGCGATTACAATTTGTAAACGGTACACACGCTATAGGATGTGCTTTGTTAGGTAATTTAAATAAGGATGATATATTATTTTCAATAACAGGAAATCCATATGACACCGTAAAAAATATAATTGGATTAAATGATTACGAACAAAAAGGTAGTTTAAAAAATTTTGGAGTTGAATATTTAGAATGTGATTTAAAAGATAATACTTTTGATACGGAATTTATTGTTGATACCATTAAAAAGAATCCTAAGATTAAAATGATATATATTCAACGTTCTAGAGGATACTCTCTAAGAAAATCTCTACTACCTAAAGAAATAGAAGATATAGTAAAAATTATAAAGAGTACGAATAAAGACATACATATTTTTGTAGACAATTGTTATGGCGAGTTTACTGATATAATAGAGCCAACAGAAATAGGTATTGATTTAATGGCAGGTTCACTTATTAAAAATATAGGTGGTGGCTTTGCTCCTGCAGGAGGTTATATAATAGGTAAAAAAGAGTTAGTTGAAAATGCTGCGTATAGACTAACAGTGCCTGGAATAGGTTCAGAGTGTGGAGCAAGTCTTATAGATTTAAGACAAATATATCAAGGTTTATTTATGGCACCAAATATTGTAATGGAAGCAATGAAAACAGCAATATTTACTGCTAAAATATTTGAAAATTTAAATTATGAAGTATATCCTAATTATAAGGAAAAGCGTAGTGATATAATTCAAGCTATTAAATTCAATACTGAAGAAGAAATAATAAACTTCTGCAAAGAAATTCAAAAAAATTCTCCAATTGATTCTTTTTTAGAATGCGAACCTTGGGATATGCCTGGATATAACGATAAAGTTATAATGGCAGCCGGAACATTTGTATCCGGATCATCAATAGAGTTATCTTGTGATGCCCCTATAAGAAAACCCTATATAGCATATTTACAAGGATCTTTAACCTTTGAACACGGTCAATTATCCATACTTAACAGTATAAAAAACCTAACCAACAAATAAATTGGTTAGGTTTTTTATTCAAAATTTAAAGGGTTTGAATTAAAAGCATTTTTAATTCCTTCATCATCAACATGAGTATAAATTTGAGTTGTAGAAATATTCTCATGCCCAAGAACTTTTTGTAAAGTTCTTATATCAATTTTTCCATGTTTAAACATTAAAGTAGCAGAAGTATGTCTAAGTTTATGAGGAGTAATATTTTTATCAAAATCCTTAGCATATTTCTTAATTATAAGTTGTATTGCTCTATTACTAATTCTATTGCCACGAGAACTTATAAATAAAGTGTTTTGAAATTCTGGTTTTATTTTATATGAATTTCTATCTTTTAAATAGTTTTTTATAGAAGTCAAAACCATATTATTTAAATATATAACTCGTTCTTTATCACCTTTTCCAACAATATTTAGAGTATTTGTATCCCAATCAATATCATTTAAATTAATTGAGCATAATTCTGACAATCTAAGAGCACAGTTTAAAAAAAATACAACAATACAATAGTCACGCGAGAAAAATTTTTCATTTACATCTATATTTTCTAGTAATTTCTTAGACTCCTGAAAATTTAAATATATAGGGTTCCTTTTTGGTATTTTAGGAGATTCCAGTTCAAGGGTAATATTTTTATCAATAACCTTAATTTTATTAGTTAAATAATTATAAAACGTTCTCAACGAGGCTGTTTTCCTGCTTCTCGCACTAGCTCCATTTAAACGCTCATTTTTTATAAAATTCATATAAGCATACATATCACTTAATGTAATAGTTTTTAGGAGCTCTAAATCGATTTCCTGATGTGAAATTTTCAAACACTTACGCTTTATTATAAAATTAAAGAAAGTTATAAGGTCTAATCTATATTCTTTTAGAGTATTATCTGATTTACCTTTAACAACAGACAAATAGTCTAAAAAATCAGATAATATCAAAGCACATTTGGAATTACCCATTTTTATCACCTTTTTTGTATTTTTAACTTCGCAAAATTTATATTTTGCGAAGTTACTTTTCTAAAAATAAATAATATAGCAAAAACTATATTATTTATAAAAATTTTAATCCTCCAAAGTTTCAATCAACTTCACTAATTCGTTAACAGCTTCTACTTCATCTTCACCAGAAGTTATAACAGTTATTTCTGTATCTTTTGTAGCACCTAAGGATAAAATACCAATCAAACTCTTAGCGTTTACTTTTTTACCATTAGATTCAATACTTATATCAGATTTAAAAGAAGAAGCTTTCTTAACTAATAATGTAGCAGGTCTAGCATGTAAACCAGTACTATTAGAAATTTTAACTTTTATCGATTGCATTTTTCAAATCTCCTTTTATAAAATTATTTTCCCATCAATAATCAATAATAAGTAAAAGCAAGAGTTAAATGAACTCTTGCAATTTGTTATCTAGGTTGAACTATTAATTTAATAGCAGTTCTTTCTTCACCATCTATTTGTATATCTGTGAAAGCAGGTATACAAACTATATCTTTACCACTTGGAGCAACAAAACCTCTAGCAATAGCCACAGCTTTAACTGCTTGATTTATAGCTCCAGCTCCAATAGCTTGAATTTCCACCAAAGACTTTTCCTTCAAAATTGCTGCTAATGCACCTGCTACTGAATTTGGATTTGATTTTGTAGAAACTTTTAACACTTCCATATTTAATCCCCCTATAATTAATCGAAATTATATTACATATAAACTTTCAAATATTAAAATAAAATATATAATGAACTATTCTTTTATTTTAAAAGAATAGAAAGTTAACAAAATTAAACAACATAAAAATCTTATTTTGCAAATTCAATCGCTCGTGTTTCTCTTATAACATTTATCTTAATTTGACCTGGAAATTCTAACTCTTTTTCAATTCTTTTAACAATATCTCTCGCCATACAAGTAGCACTTAAATCATCAATAATATCTGGTTTAACTATTATTCTTATTTCTCTTCCAGCTTGAATAACATAAGACTTTTCTACGCCTTCATATGAATTAGCTATAGATTCTAATTGATTCAATCTTTTAATATACGCATGTAAAGTTTCCCGTCTAGCACCAGGACGAGCAGCAGATATAGCATCAGACGCTTGAACTAAAACCGATTCTAATCTAGTCATACTTATATCTTCATGATGAGCTCCAATAGCTTCAGCTACAGCATCACTTTCATTATAACGCTTAGCAAACTCATACCCAATCACAGCATGCGGCCCTTCAATTTCATGATCTAAAGCTTTACCAATATCATGAAGTAAACCAGCTCTTTTAGCAACATTAGCATCTAATCCCAATTCTAAAGCCATAGTACTAGCCAAATAAGCAACCTCTATAGAATGTTTCAAAACATTTTGACCATAA
>NZ_LXFF01000028.1 GCF_001655775.1 Candidatus Arthromitus sp. SFB-turkey | reverse complement strand
TTTTATTTATAATAAAATATTTTAAAAAATCTTGTTCATCCCAAATACTCATAACTTCATTGTCTGCTGTAAAATTATCACTATGATTTCCAAGTTTAACATAAATTAAAATAAATCTCGATATCTCCATAGCATTATTAATCATATCGATAGCAATCTCTTTTGGAGTACATTCTAGTATGTTTGAAAAAATCGTTAAATCATATAAAGACACATGAGTTTTCAAAAAACCATGTATATTTTGTCTATAAATAAATCAAAGGATCTCAAACACTGCAAACTGTCCATAAAGAAGGGTNNAACTCCATCTATTTTTATATTCCATAGATCTGGTCTCCTAACTTTACCATTATTATCTCTCTCAAGTAATTCTCTACAAAGTATACCCCATCTACCAAACCCAACATTTACATCTAATATTTTTATTGGATTAACTTTTCTAATTATTTCTAGTATATCAGTTATATTTAAATGTGAATATGTATCCATAGACTACCACCTCTAAATTTATTATTAAAGTAGTTTATAAATTTTATACGAACATATTAATTCCAAAAAATATTTTGTTTATGCTATAATAAAAACACTTTCTAAAGTGGGGTGATTTTAAATTGATTAAAATTTTATTTATTTGCTTAGGAAATATTTGTAGATCTCCTATGAGTGAAGCTTATATGAGGCACATAGTAAAAGAACGTAATCTTGAAGATAAAATTCAAATTTTTTCAAAAGCTACATCAAATTATAATATTGGAAATCCTCCTCATTCAGGAACCCAAAAAATTCTTACAAAATATAAAATAGATTTTTCAAATATTTATTCTGAACAACTTACAAAACAAAATTTAATAGATTGTGATTACATAATCGTAATGGATGATTCCAACATGAATGATGTTTTAAAAATGAATCCATCTAAAAAAATTTATAAATTAACAGACTTTATAGAAAATTGTGAACACACTTATATTCCAGATCCATATTACACAAGAAATTTTGATTTAACATATGAGCTTGTAAGTAATGGATGTAATTCTCTGCTTGAACACATAATTAAAGAACATAACCTATAAAAAAATCCTCCACTTACGTGAAGGATATTTTTTATCACTATAAATTAAAACTCTTAGATTAATTCTTTAATTTCTTTTAATTCGTCTTCTGATATTTCTCCTCTTTCGTACATTTTCTCAGCAATTTGTCCATATAATCTTTGTTTTTCTCCATCATCTGTTGCATTTAAATATTTAAGATATAAATCTGCTTCTTCTTGTGATAAGTTTCCATTTTCAACTTCTTGATTTATAAAATATATATCAGATATTCTATTTACATCATCCCAACGTCCTTCATCAGTTTTTGCAATTAATCTATCTCTTTCATCTTGGCTTATAACTCCTAAATCAAACAATTCATTTACTTTATTTTGATAATAAATGTCATCCATATTATCAAAATCTTTATCATATCCATCTGATTTTAATTTTCTCGCTTGTTCCTCTGTTACTTTTCCTTCTTTAACTCTAAGATCAACCATTTCCTCATATACAGCTTGTCTCTCTTTAGAGTCTACTGCTCCATTAAATCTTACTTGTAAATCTGCTTCCTCTTTAGTCATGTACCCTAAATCAACCATTTCATCATAAAACATTTCATCTAGAGTTCTCCAATAATCTTTATAACTTCCTGATTTTAATCTATCTGCTTCTTTACTAGTTAAAATACCTTCTCTATATAAATAATCTATTATTTCTCTGTATACAGCTTCTTTTTCATCTTCTGTTTTAGCTTCTAAAAATTTAATTTGAAGCTTTCCTTCTTCCTCTGGTAAGAAACCATCATCAATTAATTTTTGTAATTCACCTACAGTATTAACATATGCTTCATAAGGTCCATAACCAAATTGTTCATCAAGAGCTTCTACAGAATCAAAAACATCTGAAACTCCAAAACTAAAACTTTCTGCTTTAGCAACTTGTCCTACAGTCGAAGAAACTCCTAATCCAAGCATAAGTGCTAAAGTAGCAACACCAATTAATTTTTTTATTTTCTTTCCTAACATTTTAACCTCTCCCATTCTTTTTATTTTTTATTTATTTTGTTGTTTATTTGTTTTCCATTTAATTTATACCTAGATTATAATTTGAATTTTTAACAAAACTGTGTCTTTTTTATAGTATTTTCTTGTTTTTATAAAAAAAGTTATCAAATTACTTTGATAACTTTTCAAAATCTATAAATACTCTTTTATAAAACCATATTGTTTTTGTTTATAACAATCAATTTCTTTAATTTTATCTTCAATAATGATATTTTTACATGATTCACCTTGAATATAATGTTCATTAAAACATTTAAAAATATAATTATAAATTTTCAAATAATTACTGATAACTTTCAAATGAAAGCCTTCATTATAATTAAAACTCTTCAACAAATTTTTAGCAAATAAACTCAACTCTTGATTACTTGCATGAAACATTCCATTTCCAATTAATATTGCAATATCCTTTGCAAATAAATCAATTGAAGAATCATAAAAATTAACAATAAAACAATCTTTTTCATTAAACAAAAATGATTTATTTGAAAGATTGCCATTTATAAATCTTATGTTTTTATGGTCTTCACAATAAATTTTGTATTCTTTACTCAAAAAGAATTCCCTAACTTCAAATAATTCACTTTTCATATATTCTTTGTTTTTGTCAAAAAAATCATCAATTAAACTCTTACTCTGTTTATAAGAAATAATTTTCTCTATATTCTCTATGTTTGAAAAATATCTATTTATTAATTTCAACTCATTTCCAATTGTTAAAATTTCTATATCTTCTTTCAAATTAAAATTAGATAAATTATTTAATATATTTGATGAACTTTGATAAAAATCTTTCAATTTATAAATAACACTATTAAAATCAAAATCTATCCATTTTTTATAAATTCCATTTGTAAGCTTAAAGATTATATAATACTCCTCATTTACATCATCAAAAAAATATTTTTTACCATCTACAGAGTACGTTTCTGAAATATTAGTATTATTTTTTTTCAAATATTCTAAGATATCAAAAATAATAAGATATTTTGATAAATCTCTGTACAATATTTTAATAAAAATATAGTTATTTTTATTTTTATCAATTATATAAAAACCACATCTTGAAGGATAACATTCTTGCACATCAATACCAACATTATTATAAAAAAAATCATAAGATAAATTATAATTACTAAGATTTAACGTATCATTATAAAAAATTTTTTCACTCAAAATATACCTCTCTATACAAGACTATCTCCATCTTTTTTTAATACATTATCAAAATCACATTCCTTTGAATAATTAGATAATTCTCTTCCTAAATCTCTATATTTAGAAATTACCCTTATAAATTCATAAGGAAAACTTACACACGCCAAAATAAAATTGTAACTATCTATATTGAACTTTTCTTTGCCACAAACATAAGCACAACATTTCATAAAATCAATTTTTTTGTATGCTCTTTTAACTTTTGTAAAAAATTTAATATAATCATATTCCGTAATATTTTCACAAAACTGATTTATATTTTTCACGTAAATATTTGTTTTAAAATCCATTTGAATTTCATTAAAATTGACATTATAAACACAAATTTCTCTGTGTTTCATACTTCTTAAAATCATATTTTCATAATTACTTTTAGAAATTATATCTAATATTTTCTTAATTCTTTCTAAAGCCTCATTTCCAAACTTTGAAACATTATTTTCAAAATCATTTTTAGAATTAAGTTTATACCTTTCAATATCTTGTTCTAAAAATATTTTTGAAACTTTAAAATCTTCAACCATTTTATTTACTAAATTATTTATTGATATTGAACAACCTTTCAAACGTTCATGTAAATCATAAAGGATATTAATATGTTCACATACTGTTTCATCTGTACAAACTTTGTGTTTATTTTTACTTAAATCTTTAATCTCATATATTCCCTTAGACATAGCATAACTTTTAAAGCTCATAAAAACTCCCAAATTATTGTTTTGAAATCATATTTATAATAAAATTTCTCCTATCATCTTTATCATTTTCAAACCTTGTAAGCCGTCTTAAAAATTTTTCTT
Organism: Candidatus Arthromitus sp. SFB-turkey; assembly: GCF_001655775.1. Classification (GTDB taxonomy): domain Bacteria; phylum Bacillota; class Clostridia; order Clostridiales; family Clostridiaceae; genus Dwaynesavagella; species Dwaynesavagella gallinarum. The sequence goes on along the minus strand of NZ_LXFF01000028.1, from coordinate 10,266 downwards.
CATCCCAATTAATTTTTTCATTATAATATTGAACTCCAATTTGCCAAAAATCATTTGGAAATAATATAAAAGACATAGCCAAAGAAAGTTCTTGTTTAGAGACATGCTTAACATCTTTATATGAATTGATTATTATTTTAAATTTTTCGTGATCCCATCTTCCAAATTTTAAACATCTCATAATAAAACTTCCTAAATCATGAAGATAAGTATCAAGTATCACATAATCAAAATCTATAAAATAAATTTTTCCAGAAGAATCAAGTAAAATATTATGATTAGCCAAATCGTGATGACAAATATAATTCTTTTTAATATGTTCTTTCATAACATTTTCATAATCAAACTTATACAAATTTTCAATAGACTCATTTGCTATCTGAATATTTTTATCTATGTTTTCAAAATAAATTTTATCAAAGACAGATAATTCACTTTTATCCTCTATTAATTTTTTAAATTTATAAATATCATTTATTTTTCTATCAAATATTTCAAACCATTTCATCCATCTAATATCTGCTTTTGAATCTTTTGAAACTTTAAAACCCTTGCTATAATTATGAAATTTTGCAATATGTTGAGCTGATCTTATAAGATCATAACTATTGCTATAATTTAACTCTCTACTTTCTATCCAAAATGTCATATAAAAATATACATTATCAAATTCAATATACTTTTTTTCAGAGTAAGTAGAAATCACATCTAAAATGTTATCAAAATCCTGTTTTTTGAAATAATCAAATATTTCAAGTATGTGTTTAAATCTAGAAAATTCATATTTAAATTGTTTTAAACAAAAATTCCCTTCAACTGCCACAATCTTATAAACATTTTTAAGTTTACTCATATCAAGTATAGTTACATCATAATTTTCTTCCACCAACTTCTTCAAATCATTTATATATTGAATCATTAATATCCTCTCTTAATTTAAATACATAGTTAAATATATGAAATCATTAATTAGTTGTTACTTAATTAAATCAAAATAAAAAAGCAGAAAAACTTATACGTTTTATCTGCTCAAATACATTTAAAAATTATTCCTCTAAATCACTTAATTTATAAGCTAATTGTGGAAATGATGAAGGTGTAAATTCATCGTAGTTTATTGGAACATTTAAATTTGATTTATTAAACTTACTTTCTTTAATTATTGAATTTCCCTCTAAAATCTTGCTTTTTTCACTATAAATACTATTAAATCCAATTCCAAGACTATATTCTCCTAATGAAAATATATTTTTAGAAATCCACTCACGTATCTTTTTTTCCGTTTTAAATTCGTTTTTCAATTTTGTTTTATCAATATTAAATAACGAAACATGTTTCACACTTTCAATTCCATCATTATCAACAATTCTAATTTTTCCAGAAACATTTATACTATTTAACTTAGGTCTTAAAATTTGTGAATTAGAATACTTCTTACCGCTATGCAACGCAAATAAATCTTTAGATTTTAAAATTCCAGATACAATTTTATCAACATTATTTTCAAAAATCTGATTATAAATACTTCCACTTACTGATTTTACTACTCTAACAGTAGCATGACTTGAATATCCTACAAAAACAAAATTTAATGAATCTACAACAAAAATTTTTCCTATTTTATTCATCATTAGTTTCTCTCTTTTTCCAAAACGTAACTTTTAATTAATATTATTTTAATATTTTATTGTTAATTTTTCAACAAATAAAAAAAGCATATCAAATTGATTTGATACGCTTTTTAAATTTAAAATTTAATTTTTTATTGGAACTGTAAAAACATTACTGAAATTTTTATTATTGTCTTCTATAATATTTGTATTTCCGAAAACTCCAATCTTATTGAATCCAATATCATTAATTGTTTTCCCTATGCTTTTAATATCTTGAATAGTTGTTGATTTAATTTCATCAATCATATTTTTAAAATCTTTTTTAGTCATTCCAATTAAATAGTTATGAATTTCAGTTTTTGCTCTATCAATTTCATCACAACTATTTGCAAGAGATGATATAGTTATTATTTTATATTTTTCAAGAAGTGATTCTGTAATATCAATATCACTAAGATAATTTCCTATATTATTTATAGCTCTTATTTGTTCTTTCAAAACTGGTGAAAATCCTGCAACAATCGCAAGCGTCCCCTGAGTAGTAGCCAATGAATTAACTTGGTACGCTCCATTTTTAACCCTTAAATTTCTGTATAAATACTCTCCAAGTATAGATTCAGCAACTAAAAATTTAGGTGTATAATTTCTACCACTAGCTCTAAAGTTTAAAAGAGCATAAAGGGTTACGTTAGGTGATGGAGCTTTTATAGAAATTTTTTCTCTAACTGTTTCAAATTTATATTTATATCTCCTATTTACATCTGAATTTAAATTAGGTAAAAATTTTGCTTCAAGTTGTTTCTTAACATTTTTATAATTTTCATTATCAGATACCACACCTATTTTTAAATTGTTAATATTAAATACAGTATCATTTACAAATTGAACTTCGTTTATTATATTATTTATAAAACTCGGATCTTCATTAAGCTTATTAAATATATTTATCAAAAATTTTATGTACGGAAGACCTTTTATGTAATTTTTGTATTTTCCACCTTCGTAATTTGAACCATCAATTTCATAATAAACAATATTTGGATTTATTAAGTTTGATTCATAATAAGATTTTAATTTGTTTAAATTTGTTCGTATAAGATTTACATTTTTAAAATTGATATTATTTACAAATTCATTTAAAAGATCAACTGATTTATCAAATTTATCTTTCGTTGTGTCAAATGATATTCTAAATGTTGGATTATATATATTTCCATCAAAACAATTTAAATTTTCATCAAGTGCCACATTTAAATTTGATAAAGTTTGCTTTATTTCACTCATGAGTTCTATGTTAGTTCTATTTGAACTTCCAAACCCTTCTTTTAACAAATCAGAAAATAAAGCTAAATAATGAATTTTACTTCTAGGAATTGTTCTTGAATCAAAGTTTAAAGAAACATTTATAAATTTTTCTTCATTGATTTTACCCCACACATATTCATAAACATCATTTTTATTTTGAACACGTGCATCTCCTAACTTTTCATGTTCGTTCTTAAATGGATTTGATAATTTTTCTAGAATTTTTAATGAATCTTCTTTTTCAATCCATGAATTAAAATCTTTTGTTTGATTAATTAAATCAACTTTTTCATTTTCACTCATTGATTCTTTATAATTATTTAAGCTTTCTTTCAAAACTCTTTCTTTTTCCTCTATAATCCCAAAATCAGGCTCAAGACAAATGAAAGCAGAATGCTTATTATTTATAAAATGCATATCTATAAAATTAATAAAATCTTCTACACCATAATCTTTTAAATAATTCAAATTCTCATAAAATTTTATACTTTCAATAATATCTCCTCCAGAAGACCAAGTATTAACAATATTCCACATAATAAAACTTTCTAAGGAATCATTTATCTTCTTATTAATAATATTATTTGTAATTTTATGATAATTTTCTAAATATTCTTCTGTAAGAACACTATCTCTAAATCTTTCCAATTCTTCATAAACAAAATTTTCAAATTCTTGTTCTTTACCCTCTTCTGAGTTAGCTGAAAACATTACATACGATTGCTTTGAACCAATATTTCTAAAATCAATTGAAAAATCTGTTCCAATCTTTCTCTGATTAAATCTTTTTTCTATACCAGAAAATTCTGTATCCATCATTGAAACTAAAAATTTAATAGCAAAGTTTTCTTTAACATTATTAATTTTCCCTGTAGCAAAGGCATTAATAAAAATATGTCTATTATTTTTAGAATCTTTTTCAGGAACTGGATATTTCAATTTTGCATATACTTTTTCAGTTAAATTTTCTTTCAAAATATACTCTTCTATTTTCTGTTTTCTATCATGAAAAGACAAATGTTCTTTATCCATAAATTTTAAAGCTTCTTCTGTATCAATATCGCCATACAAAATTATTAAACAATTTGAAGGAACGTAATATTTTTTATGAGATTCTAAAAGCTCTTCTAATGTAAGTTCTGGTATAATATATGGATCTCCTCCACCATTAAAAGCTCCTGGTGCTCCTTTGTACAAACTATCTACTGAAGCTATAGATTTATAAAATTCATCGTTAAATACATAGCCTTTCATTTCATTTAAAACAACACCTGTTAATTTTAAAGGTGAATTCATTTCTTCTAATTCAATTCTCCAACCTTCTTGTTTAAAAACATTTTCATCTTTATAAACAATAGGATGAAACAAAGCACTCAAATAATAATCCATAATTGTTTTAAGCTGATTTTTATCTCTTGAAGATACGTAATATGTAACATAATTTGTATCAGTTGCAGCATTTATATACTCTAAATTATTTAGATAAAATAACGCTGGAAAAACATCTCTTATTGGATATTTTTCAGAGCCTGAAAAAAATATGTGTTCTAATATGTGATTAGTTCCTTTGTTATTAACTGTAGGAACTTTAAAAGTTATATCAAAAAGTTTTACTTTGGAATCATTTTTTATGTGAATAATTTGAGCTCCACTTTTTTTATGCTCATACAATAAAATTTTTGACTTTATTGTATCAACATAATCTGTTCTCAAAAGCTCATATCCTTTAATATTATTTTTTGAAAAAGACATTGAGAATGCAATTACTACATTGTTGAAACAAAAAAACATTATTATAAAAAAAACAACTATCATTCTAGTAAATCTATTTCTCAAATTAATTTCCTCCTTAATTTTACTAATAGTAAGTTTTCTCTGTTTTAATATTTTTTATTATGATTTCAATAAAAAACTAACTTGTTCAAATTATAAAAATTTGTGTCTAATTTTCTTGTTTAGTTAATAAATAGATAAATTTATTTTTAATTTCCATAAAAAATTTAGAGGATAGATTTTCACAAATTAAAAATCTATCCTCTTTTTTAAAAATTTTTACCAACTTTTTTACGTCTATAATTCTTATAAATTTTTATTCCTAAACATATTAAACACATTACAAAAATTATTCTAATTAATACATCTAAGATAATAGAAATTTTATGAGTTATAGGAAACGAACCAAATTTCGTAATAAATAAATTAAAATCTATATAAGCATGCCAAAATGCAATAATTGCAAAATTTTTAGTTGCAAGATAAATTATAGAAAATATAATTCCTACATTAATTGTTGCAACGCTTTGTATCCAAGCATCCATTAAAGTCATCCCTTGAGCAACATTTACCATATGAAGTAAAACAAACATTACAACAGAAATTATAAACGCTTTTATCATTTCTCCATTTTTTTCACAATCAAATTTTTTCATATATATAAAATCTAAACATTCCTTCTTCACAAAATCCTATCGTTAATGAAAGAAGAGTTACTACTAACATTTCAGGAACAAATGATTTCATAACAATAGCTTCAATATTAAATCCAATCATCGCAATTAGAACAAATATTGAAAATGTATTAATTATATAGGATTTCTTTTCATTTATAAATTCACTTATTTTAAATGTTTTCTTACCTTTTATATAAAATGAAATAACTATTTCTAAACCAAACCCTATTAATAAAGAAGCAATAATTATTGCTAATAATTTTGGTGTAAACACATTTGTTTCAATAATTTCAACATTAAAAGCAATAACCGCACCTATAAATAATATTGAAAACATACTAATTACAAACGATTTCTTTTCACTTGTAAAATGAATTAATTTAAACATTCTACTATCTTTGTTTATATATGCAACATAAATAGTTAACAAAATCATTACACCTAACCCATAGGTAAAAAGTTTATCACTTAAATAATCTACTCCAAATCCTTTCCTTATAAATAAAAATCCCAAATAAGCTATCAAATAATATAAACCTATTTTTATAAAAACATCAACTATTTTATTGCTTATCCTCAACTTCATAAGATCACCGTCTTTCAAAAATTTTTAATACTACTTAGTTCTATTATAAATGATTTTAAAAACATTTTTTTAATATTCAATTTAAAAAATAAATGCAGAGAAAACAAATACTTTCCTCTGCAAAATTTAAATTATTTAATTGTATCTATAACACTAACTTGATTGCTTCACTTTTCACCAGATAATATTACAGTTTTGTCTAGTGAAAGAGCTGCTCCATATGGTTCTTGACCTACAGGTATTGATTTTAAAACTTCTCCAGTATTAATATCAACTACATTTATTGTATTCTCACTGCTTGATGCTCCATACAATAAATTATTTTCAGTATCTACTGAAATAGCCCTAATAGATGGTATTCCAGACAATGTTTTTTCAATTTCTAAAGTCTCTGTATTAATAACTCTTACATCATTTCCTTCAAAGTTTGTAACGTAAACAAATTCATCATTTGAATCAACAACTATACCTTGTCGTGGTTGACTAAATCCTTCTATTACCTTTTCTATTTTTCCTGTTCCTAAATTTATCACTGTAACTGTGCTTTGATCTTGATTATTAGCAAATATCATATCTCCTCTATTAGTTAAAGTAAATCCAAATACACCTTTACCTACATCAAAACTTCTAACTTCCTTTAATGTTTCAGTTTCAAACTCTCTTATAAGACCGTATGAGCTATCAGATATGTAAAAATACTTACCATTTTCTGAAAATGCAATATGTCTTGGAGTTACAAATTCATCCAACTCACCAATTTCGCTTTTAGTTTCCAAATTATAAACTTTAATTTTATCTATTCCACTATTTGAAACTATTGCAATTTTTTCATCTGAACTAATTGCCAATGAATTATTTTTTATATCTGCATCAAAGGCATCAGGTTTAGTATTTTCCATTTCAACAACTTGAGAAACGTTATTGCTACCCTAAGTAGTAACATTTTTATCTTGAGTTAATGAACATCCAGAAAGAACTAACGCAATTAATAATGCACCTATAAGTGATCTTTTCATTAATAATCTCCTTTTAAAATTATCTTTCCAATATTAAAATATTTTGTTAGTAAAAAGTCAATATTTTTTTAATTATTTAAAATATTTTTTTGATTGTTTAAAATTTAAATATATTAATTCGATATAAATAAAAATACATAAATAATATCAATAAAAATAATTAATTTTTAATTTTAATTCTATTTTTAAATGGTATAATTAAATAATGTTTTGTTTCTTAAAACATTATTTAGGATGGGAAAAAATGAAAAATTTTGATTATTTATACAATATTGTTGAACCTTCTTTTTTAAAAAATTTATCTATAGAAGATCTTTACTCGTTATCAGAAAATATACGAGAATTTTTAATACATTCTCTGAGTTCAACAGGTGGACATGTTTCATCAAATCTCGGAGTAATAGAATTGACAATAGCATTACATTATGTTTTTAACATGAATGAAGATAAATTAATTTTTGATGTTGGACATCAATGTTATACTCACAAAATTCTTACTGGAAGAGCTAAATTTTTTAAAACATTACGCAAGTTTAATGGTCTTTCAGGATTTCCTAGAAAAGATGAAAGTAAGTATGATATTTGGGAAACTGGTCATAGTTCAACATCTTTGTCAGCATGTTTAGGTATGGCAGTTGAAAGGGATTTTAGAAATGGTAATGAAAACATATTAACAATTATTGGAGATGGAGCATTAACAGGAGGAATGGCTTTAGAAGCACTTAACAATATCGGATATGAACAAAGAAAATTAATTATAATTTTAAACGATAATCAAATGTCAATTTCTAAAAATATTTGTGCTCTAAGACCAAAAAATGATGAAAAATTTTTAAATATATATGATTCCTCAAATCAAATTACAAATTTAAAAAATATAAATCTGTACCATTATAAAATTACTAAAAACTTTTTTGAAAATTTAAACATTCATTATACTGGACCAATTGATGGACACAACATAAAAGATTTAATTAATAACTTAAACGAAATAAAACAAATCAATAGACCTTGTATTTTACATGTTATAACAAAAAAGGGTAAGGGTTTAAAAATTGCCGAAAACGATAATACAGGTTCATGGCATGGAATAGGTCCATTTAATACATCAACTGGACTAAAAATTAAAAATAAAAAGGTCAATGAGCGTGCATGGGGATCAGTAATTTCAGAAACAATTGAAAGATTAGCTGAAAAAGATAAAAAAATTGTTTGTATAACTCCTGCAATGACCAAAGGATCAAAATTAGAATTTTTTAAAAATAAATTTCCTGATAGAATTTTTGATGTTGGTATTGCTGAACAGCATGGCGCAACTTTTTCTGGTGCGTTATCTCTTTCAAACTTAAAACCCATATTCTTTATTTACTCTACATTTCTTCAAAGAGCATATGACCAAATAATTCACGATATAGCTAGACAAAATTTAAATATGGTTTTAGCAATAGATAAATGTGGATTTGCAACAGGAGATGGAGATACTCATCACGGAATTTACGATATAAGTTTCTTAAGACCTATACCAAACATTTCTATAGTTATGCCCAAAGATCAAATAGAAGCTCAAAATCTTTTGTATAATTCTTTGTACAATTATTCAGATAAAGGTTTAATTGCTTTTAGATATCCACGTGGATACACTGAATTAACTCATGTTAAGAATTTTGAAAATATTGAATTTGGTACATGGAGCGTTGAAAAAGAAGGAACAGATTTAATAATTCTAACTTTTGGTACAATGCTTGAAACAGCTCATGAAATCTCAGAAAAACTTTCTTATAGAAATATAAGTGTTAAAATCATCAATGCAAGATTTATTAAACCACTTGACGAAAAAATTCTTCATGAAGTATTTAAATCAAATTTGCCAATTATAACAATTGAAGAATCTTGTAAAATAGGTGGGTTTGGTACAAGCATTTGTGAATTTGCAATAAAACATAAATATAAAAATGACATAGAAGTATTTGGAATTGAAGATTCATTTTTTCATCATGGAGATACAGCTAATTTACGTAAATTAAGTAACTTAGATTGTGAAAGTATAATCAATAAAATACAATCTTTAATTTCTATATGCTAAAGGAGATATTAATGAAAAACATTTCGATTTTAGGTGCAACTGGGTCAATTGGATTACAGACAATTGAAATTATAAAAAATAATAAAGATAAATTTAACTTAAACGCAATATCTGTCGGTGAAAACATAAAAGAGCTTAGAAAAATTTTAAATATATTTTCTCCAGAATTAGTTTGTGTAAAAAACAAAGAAGACTATGAAACATTATCAAATGAATATCAAAATATAAAATTTTCATACGGACTTCAAGGATTAATAGAAGTTTCAACATTTCACAAATCAGATACAATAATAAATGGTTTAGTTGGAAATGTTGGATTAATCCCAACAATATCTGCTATAGAAAACGGTAAAAACATAGCTCTTGCAAACAAAGAAACGCTCGTAACTGCTGGACATATCGTAAATGAAAAAATAAAAAAGCATAATGTAAATTTAATTCCTGTTGACAGTGAACATTCTGCAATTTTTCAATGTTTAAACGGAGAAAATAAAAAAAATATAAATAAATTAATTTTAACAGCATCTGGGGGAAGTTTCAGAGACAAAACAAGAGAAGAACTTAAAAATGTTACAGTCGAAGATGCCTTAAAACATCCAAATTGGAGTATGGGCGCTAAAATAACGATTGATTCAGCAACGATGGTAAATAAAGGTTTAGAAGTAATTGAAGCACATTTTTTATTTAACATAGATTACGACAAAATAAATGTTGTACTTCACAAAGAAAGTATTATTCATTCAATGGTTGAATTCAATGACATGACAATAATTGCCCAACTCGGTACACCTGATATGAAAAATCCTATTCAATACGCTTTAACTTATCCTGAAAGAATTTTTAATAAAGATTTTTCTCCATTAGATTTTGAAAAACTTACTACACTCAATTTTTCAAAATTAGATTTTGATAGATATCCTTGTGTAAAAATGGCATTTGATGCTGGAAAGCTTGGAGGAAGTGCAACAACAATTTTTAACTCAGCTAATGAAGAAGCCGTAAAATTATTTTTAAATAATGAAATTTCCTTTTTAGATATAGAAATTTTAATTTATGAAGCATTAAATTCTCATAATAAAATAAACAATCCAGATCTAGATACAATTTTAAATTTAGATAAAGAAACTAGAATTTTTGTAAATGATTATTGTAAAAAATTAAAAGCAACGCGATAAACACGTTGCTTTTAATTTTGGTGGCTAGAGCAGGAATC
>NZ_LXFF01000027.1 GCF_001655775.1 Candidatus Arthromitus sp. SFB-turkey | reverse complement strand
TTAAAATAAATGAATTTTCAATTGATGGGAATTATTATTTATTTAAAGAAAAGGATGGGATTATACATTTATTAGTTCAGGAAGAAGAAAATAAAATAAGTGTAGTTTCTGTAGATTTAAATAAAGATAGAATTTATCCTAAAATGCAAGAATTTAATGGAACTAAAATTAATTTTATGCATTTGTCTTTTGATGATTTATATATTGTTTGCAATGAGGATATGATAGATAAAAAGTTTACAACATTACATAAATTTCATGTTGATAAAGATATTTTGACTTATGTTGATAAAATATCTTTTGATGGTAATATTTTGAATGAAAAATTTATGAATGAACATATGGATAATTTGAGAATTTTAGTTTCTTGTGATAATGATAGAAATAAGATTTATTTTTTTGATGAGGATTTAAAACTTATAAATTCTATAGATGGAATATTTGAAAATGAGAATATAAATAACGTTTATTTTGATGGAGATATGTGTTATGCATCTGGTTTTTTTAAAAATGGGTATTTTTATATTTACGATTTAAAAAGTAATGAATTTAAAGAAGTTGGAAAATTAAAGTTATCTTCTTCTATTAATAATATTTATAAATTAAGTGATAATAAATTTCTTGCTATAGGAAGTGAAAATAGAGGAGATACATATAAGAATTTACAAAGTGATAAAGTGTATGAAATTATTAAAAATATAGGAATTAAGGTTATGTTAATAGATGTTTGTGATAAAGTTAATCCTAAAATATTTGATGAATATTTAATTAAAGGTAAGCAAGTTTATTCACCTTCATTTATGGATGAAAGCAAACTTTTATATTTAAGAGATAAAAATATATTAGTTCTTCCATTAGATATTAATAATTATAATAATGATGTTGATATAAATAGTGCTATGGAAGTTAGTCATAATTTTTATAGTAATTTTATTTTAAATTATGAAAAATTATTTAATGGAGTATATGTTTTTGATGTTAATGATGAAGCGGGTATAGACTTGAAATTTGTAATTGATAATAATAAAGAATTTAAGGTAGTTGATTATATAGATATTGATTATATAAAATTACATAAAAATAATATATTTATTTTTACAAATGATTGTTTGAAAGTTTTTAATCTTGAAGGTGTTTCTTTAGGTGAGTTTAAATTTTAATAGCCAAAGGGAATTAAATTTAATTCCCTTTGGCTATATTTTTGAAGATTTTATAATTTCTTTAACATAATTAGGAAGAGCAAAACTTCCTCTATGAAGTTCTGTATTATAATATTTGGTGTCTATATTGTTTTTATTCCAATTATCTATATTTTCATTTAGAGGATTAACTGATTTAGATGCAAATCCAAATAGCCAATGTCCAGAAGGATATGTTGGAATAAAAGCTTGATAATAATTTAAAATAGGAAATATTTTATTTATCTTATTACAAGATCTTTTTAATTCTTTTATATTAAATGGATAATAAGGACTTTCACTTTGGTTAACAAGAATACCGTTTTCTCTTAAGATTCTATAACAATTTTCATAAAATTCTATACTAAATAATCCTTCTCCTGGTCCTATAGGATCAGTTGAATCAACTATTATTAAATCGTAAGAGTTATTAGAAGAATTTTTAACAAAATCAATACCATCTTTAAATAAAAGATTTACTCTTGAATCTGTTTTAAGAGATTTAGATATTGTTGGAAGAAATTTTATTGATGCATTAACAACTTCTTCATCTATTTCAACCATTGTTATTGAGTTTATTGATTCATATCTACAAAGTTCACGAACAGTACCTCCATCTCCAGCTCCTATAACTAATACATCTTTAATATTAGGATTACATGCCATTGGGACGTGAGTTATCATTTCGTGGTATATGAACTCATCTTTTTCTGTTACCATCATTATATCGTCTATTACTAGATAATTTCCAAATAAATCGTTATTATATACATCTATTGTTTGAAATTTACTTTGAGTATGAAATAAGTGTTTATCTACTTTGTATGAAATTTTAACATTTTCATCATATTTTTCTGTAAACCAGTTCATTATTGTCCTCCAGTATTTTAATCGTTAGGTTTATGATAAATAGTTTTTATATCAAATTTTCCATGTTTTGCAATTTTTTGAGTAAGTCCTCTTGGAATTTCTGTTGATTCGCTAAGGTCAGCATCAAGTTTTTCTTCTAGATAATCAAACCCAACCCAAGGGTCAATAGTTCCACAAGTAAATAGGTCAACAGCAGCGTAACCATATTCAGGCCATGTATGAATAGTTAAATGAGATTCAGATATGATAACAGCACCGCTTACGCCGTAAGGGTTAAAATGATGAAAGCAACTTTCAACGATTGTCGCTCCCATTTTAATAGCAGCTTCTTTCATATGAGTTTCTATAAATTTTGGATCTTTTAAAAGTTCACTGTTACAGTTATAGTATTCAACTAAAATATGACGACCTAATGCATTAATAGTATGCACTTCACACCCTCCCTTAAAACAATAAAAGTTTACTTAATAAATATATAAAGTTTAGTATAATTAAACTCTATAACACAAAAATTCAAGTCACTACAATATTTAACTAATTCTAATTAAATATAATAATGACTTGTGAAAATCAATTTGAAGTATAGTATATTAAACTTTGACTTGCAATATATCTGACTTAAAATATATAATAAATTTATTTCGTAGTCAATATAAAAAAATAAAGTATTTAAAATTAAAATTAATAAATTTATTTTTTAATATATAAATTTAAATTATTTTGTGTATTCCACATAAGGAGAAATTTATTATGAGCGATAGAAATACAATTGCTTCTCATTGTGAATCTCATATTCCGGAAGGGGAAAGAAAATCTTTAGAAGAGATTGAAAATAGTATAATAAAAAAATATAGAAAGAGGATTTGGACAAAATTTACTAAAGCAATAAATGAATATAATTTAGTTAATGATGGAGATAAAATTGGAATTGCTATTTCAGGTGGAAAAGATTCTCTTCTTCTTGCTAAATTATTTCAAGAGTTAAAAAGACATGGAAGAAATAATTTTGAACTTGAATTTATTGCAATGGATCCAGGATATCATAAACATATACGTAAATTATTGGAGGATAATTGTGCTCATTTGAATATACCTGTAAAAATATTTGAGTCAGATGTGTTTTTAGTTGTAGATAAAATTGCTAGAGAGTATCCATGTTATATGTGTGCACGTATGAGGAGAGGTTTTTTGTATGCAAAAGCAAGAGAACTTGGATGTAATAAGTTAGCTTTAGGGCATCATTTTAATGATGTAATTGAGACAACACTTTTAAATGTTTTTTACTCAGGAAATTTTAAAACAATGCTTCCAAAGCTTAGATCAGATAATTTTGATAATATAGAGCTTATAAGACCGATGTATTTTATAGAAGAGCAATCTATTATTACATTTATAAAAAATTCTGGTATATTAGCTTTAAATTGTGCTTGTATGGTTGCGGCGAAAAGAATTGGAAATAAAAGATATGAAATAAAAGATTTAATTTCTAGTATGAAGAAAAATTATAAACATGTAGATAAATCTATTTTTTCGGCGGCTCAAAATGTAAATATGGATAGTATACTTGGTTGGGTAAAAGATGGAGAAAAAATTTCTTATTTAGATGAGTATGAATAAACATTTTAAAAAAAGAGATGAATTTAAAATTCATCTCTTTTTTGTTTTTTAGTTTAAGAAAGAATTTCCTTCTTTCCAGTTAGCAGGAACTAATTTTCCAGCTTTAGCTTGTTGAGCAGCTTTTAAAATATTAACAACAGCGTCAACATCTCTACCAGCGCCTAGATCTGAAATAGATACATATCTTATGATAGATTCATCATCAATTATAAATATTCCTCTCTGAGCAGCTCCAAAATCTTCGATATAAACTCCGTAGTTTTTAGAAACTTCGTGAGTTAAGTCAGAAGCTAGTGGAAATTTTAATTCGCCAAGACCATTTTTAATCCAAGCTCCGTGAGTAAAGTGAGAGTCTATACTTACTCCTAAAACTTCAGCTCCACATTCTTTAATTTCATCGTACCTTTCACTGAAGGCTCTTATTTCAGTAGGTCAAACAAAAGTGAAGTCTAGTGGGTAGAAAAATAATACAAGCCATTTTCTAGAATAATCTTTTAAAGAAACAGTTAATTCTTTAGAACCGTCTCCTGATATTGCAGTCATTTTAAAATCAGGAGCTTTAAGTCCAACAATTCTTTCCATAAAAATATCTCCTTTAAATATAAATTTAAAAAGTTTAAGTACTTTAAGTACAAATTGAATTTATCATAAGTGAAATAGATATTCAACTTTATATAAAAGATATTTATTAAAAACTTTATATATTTTTATAAATTTTGTTAATTTAACAAATTGTATAAATGTTAAGTGTATTAAAAGTTTTAAAAATTGGTAAAGTTATTTCTAAAACACTAAAATAATTATATAATAGTATAGTATTTGAGATTTATTTTTACCAGATTGTAATTTAATATGTAGATTAAATTATGTTTTTTAATTTAATATTTATTAAGTTATAATTTTTTTGAGGTAAAGAAATTGAGGATAAATTCATTTTTTGAGAAAGGAGATAGCTATTTAAATTTTTAAATTTGAATAGTTTCAAAATGTGGATGCCTAAATCGGTTTTGTGCGACAAAAAAGAAATTTATGAAAGAGTTAAAAGTTTATTTCTTGTAAATGGTTACTCGGGGGTTGATATAAAGACTATTGCTTATGAATGTAAAATGGCAGTAGGAACCTTTTATAATTACTATGAAAATAAGGAAGAAATATTTTGTGAAATTATAAGTGATAGTTGGAATTTGTTTTTTAAAACACTGAAACGTAAGAAGGTGTTAGGTGAATTTATAGAAGAGATTTATTATTATATTAGGAACAATAAGGGATTTGGTTTAACATTTAAGAGTATACCAATTGAGAAAGCAAATAACGTAAATAATTTGTATGATAAAATAGTAAATGATGTAGCAAGACATATTGTAAATTTTATAAACGATGATTATAAGAACATAGGAAGAAGAATAGCATTATCCTTGTTTATGTCAATAATACTTTTTACAAATTCTTATGAATTTAATGATAAGGATAATTTGGAGTTTATATATAATTTGTTTTTAAGTTACCAAAAAAAGTAAAAACAGGCATTATTTGGCCTGTTTTTTGTGTTTATATGAATATATAATGCAAAAGGAAAGTGTTCCTATGGTATTTGCTATAATATCTGACATTGTATCTAACAGACTATTATTTTGAGTATTTAATCCCAATAATTTATCTACGGAAAATTCGTAAATTTCCCAAAGTGTACCACAAGTTGTTGAGAAACAAAAAATTATAAAAATTATAAATAATATTTGTGTTTTATTTATATCTAGATTTAATTTATTTATGAAGAATTTTATAAATGGTATGGATAAAACAGATGCTACAACTCCAAAGGATATGTGTAGGAGAAAATCAAATTCAGATATTAATCCATAAAAGTTTAAGGTTGTCCCTAAAAAAATTGATATAAAAATTTGAAATTGTAATATAGTTACTTCAAATGATGTGAAAGGAAGAGGAAGTACTCTAACAAAAAGTATGCTAAGTATTTCTGCAATTAAAAAAGATACTCCTCCATAATATAAATTTTTATTTGGAGTAAAAAAAGCTAAAATCAGAATTATAATTGATAGGGATAAATTTATTATCTCTGTTAATGTAAATTTTTTTACCAAATTGACCTCCTTTTAAAAGCTTTTTAAATAGGGAATATTAAAGAGTGTACACTAAAATATTTAAATATGCTATAGTAAAATAAAATATAAGGTTAAGGAAGGTTTTTTATGGAAAGTGAATTTAAAACATCGAATTTTATTCGTAATATTATTATTGATGATCTAAAGAATAAAAAATATGAAACTATAATAACAAGGTTTCCACCAGAACCTAATGGGTATTTACATATTGGTCATGCTAAATCTCTTGAAATAAATTTTTCTTTAGCTGAGGAGTTTGGAGGAAAAACAAATTTAAGATTTGATGATACAAATCCTTTAAAAGAAGATGTGGAATATGTTAATTCAATTGAGGAAGATGTAAAGTGGCTTGGATATAAGTGGGATAAGGTTATATTTGCATCTGATTATTTTGAAATTATGTATGAAAAGGCAATGTTTCTTATTAAAAAGGGATTATCTTTTGTTTGTGATTTAACAGGAGAAGAAATTAAAAAGTTTAGGGGGAATCTTCAAGAGCCTGGAGTTGAATCTCCATATAGAAATAGAAGTGTTGAGGAAAATATAGATTTATTTACTCGTATGAAAAATGGAGAGTTTAAAGATGGGGAAAAGGTATTAAGAGCTAAAATTGATATGTCTTCTAGTAATATGAATATGAGAGATCCCGTTATTTATAGAATTTCTCACACTCCACACCATAACACAGGAGAAAAATGGTGCGTTTATCCAATGTATGATTTTGCTCATCCATTAGAAGACGCAATAGAAGGAATTACTCATTCTATTTGTACTCTTGAGTTTGAGGATCATAGACCTCTTTATGATTGGTTTGTTCGTGAGTGTGAAATGGAAAATGTTCCGAGACAAATTGAGTTTGCGAGACTTAATTTAACAAATACTGTTATGAGTAAAAGAAAGCTTAAGGCTTTAGTTGATGAAAATATTGTAGATGGTTGGGATGATCCGCGTATGCCAACTATTGCTGGATTTAGGAGAAGAGGGTTTACACCAGAATCTATTAGAAATTTTTGCCGTGCTATTGGGGTTGCTAAAGCAAATAGTTTAGTTGATTATCAAATGCTTGAGCACTTTTTAAGAGAGGATTTAAATCCAAAATGTAAGAGAATTATGGCAGTAATTGATCCTATAAAAGTTGTTATAACTAATTATGAAGAGGGAAAAGTTGAAGAGTTATTTATTGAAAATAATAAAGATGATGAATCTATGGGAACTAGGAGAATAACTTTTTCAAAATATATTTATATAGATAGAGATGATTTTATGGAAAATCCACCTCCTAAATATTTTAGACTCTTTAAAGGAAATGAAGTAAGGCTTAAGGGAGCTTATTTTATAAAGTGTAATGAGGTTATAAAAGATGAAAATGGAAAAGTAATTGAGCTTCATTGTACTTATGATCCTGAAACTAAAAGTGGAAGTGGTTTTTCAGGAAGAAAGGTTAAAGGAACAATACATTTTGTTGATTCTTCTTCTTCAATACCTGCTCAGTTTAGATTATTTGAACCTCTTATTTTAGATGGGAGCAGTGACTCTGATTTTCTTAAAAATATAAATGAGAATTCTTTAAGGATTTGTGAGGGATTTATAGAAGATAATGCTAAAGGAAGTAAGGGATTTGATAAATATCAAATATTTAGACATGGATATTTTTCAGTTGATCCTAAATATACAACCCAAGATAAATTAGTTTTTAATAGAATAGCATCTCTTAAGAGTTCTTTCAAATTAAAATAAGTAAAATTTTATAAAAGTAGCTTTTATTTGGAAGTATAGTTTTTTTCAAAATGCAAAACATATATAAGATTAATTTCTTTTGTAGGTGGTTTGTTTGAAAAAAATTTTTAAGCTACTTTTATTTTTTTTGTGTACATTTTCTCACGTATTGTTCTATTCTTATGAAGTTTTAACTAAAGAAATTAAGTATGAAATGAGAGGAGCAATTCTTAGTTTAGATGAATTTGATTTTTATTTAGATGAATTTGATTTAGTTAAATTTAAGAATTATATAACAACTTCTTATGATGAATTTAAAAATAACGGTTTTAATACTGTATTTATTGATTTATCAAAATTTATTGATTTACATATCACTGAAAAATTTAACAATAGAGAAGAAAATATGTTAAATTTTATTGTTAAAGAAGGTTTAAAAAGATGTTTAGATATACATGCATCTTTTTTTGATTTTTCTTTAAAAAATATAGAAAATGAAAATATAGAAGCGTATTTAACTGCTCTTCCAGAGAAATCATTTATAAAAAATAATAGAGAGTGGATTGTAAAATTTAATGATAAGTATTATTTAGATCCAGGGGTACATGAGGTTAGAGATTATTTTATTAATTTAATAGTGAATTTATCTAATAAGTTTAAGTTTGATGGTGTTTATTTAAATGATACTATTTATCCTGAAAATATTAATAGATATGTTTTTAATGATTCATACAGTTATGCTAAATACAATGAAGATAAACTTTCAAAAGATAGTTGGAGACGCCAAAATATAAATGATTTTATGAAAATTTTAGGAGAAAAATTTAAAAGTTATAAAAATGAATTGAAGTTTGGAGTTGGTGTTAATTACATTTGGAGGACTATTCACAATGATTCAAATGGATTAAATTATGATGGATATTCTGATTATGATAGGGGTTCTTTTGATTCTTTAAATATAAGTAAAATGGGGTATGTTAATTATATTGTTGTTAAAATTGATGATAGTATAGTAGAAGAAGATAATATAAAAGATATTATTTCTTGGTGGGAAAAGAAACTTAGAATACATTTAGTTGATGTTTTTGTCCAAGGAAATAAAAATATTTTAAATATTTTAAATGAAGTTAGAGATAATTTTTTTATAAATGGGTTTGTACTTAAGGAATTTGAAAATAATAATGAAATTAAACATTTATTAAGTGAAAAAGCTTTGATTCCAAGGTTTAAATCTTTTGATAGTTATTATACTGCTACAAATGTTGAAGTTACTCCAAAGATTGTTGGAGAAAATATAGAATTTAGTGTTTTAGATGAAGGGTTTGAAAATACAAAAAGTTTTGTTGTATATAAGTTTCCATATGATGATTTAAATTTTGAAAATGGAAAATACATAGAAGATATATTACCTAGTGGTGGTAAATTAACTAAGTTAAATGTTAAAAAAGATAATGGTGTTTATGCTGTTACAAAATTAAATTATAATTCTATTGAAAGCAAAATAGTTTCAGCATTTATTTTAAATGATGATTTTGGACTTATTGAAGAGAAATTTTTAGTTGATAAACCTAGAGTTATTAATGATGAAATTCAATTTATGGTAAATTCATATAGTAAAAATAATGAGATTAAATTTTTGCTTGAAAGAGATGGAGAGTTTTTATTAGAAAGTGAATTTGGAAATGAAAATTTATACTCCTTTATTCCAGAAAAAGAGGGAATTTATAAATTAAATGTGTTCATATCTAAAGATAAAGATAGAGAAAATATTTTAAAATCCTATTTAAATTTTGAGGTTAAAAATGAATATGTTGTTGTTTTAGATGCTGGACATGGTGGAGAAGAGCTTGGAGCTAAAAGTTTTGATGGAATTTTAGAGAAGGATATAAATTTATCTATATGTAACTATATTAGTGAACTATTAGGAAATGTTGAAAAAGTTAAGGTTAAAAATACACGTGTAAATGATATAAAAATTGATTTAAGTGATAGAGTAAAATTATGCTCATTTTTAGGAGGAGATATATTCTTATCAATACATCAAAATGCTTTTGATAATGAAAAAGTTAATGGTATTGAAACGTATTATTACTTAAAGGAAAATTTTAGTAAAGAATTGTGTGAATTTATACAGAAAAATTTAATAAGTGAAACAAACGCTTTTGATAGAGGTATAAAAAATTCAAATTTTGTTGTTTTACGTGAGAATATAGTTCCTTCAACTCTTATAGAATGTGGATTTATAACCAATAATGAAGAACTTAAAAATCTTATTAATGAAGAGTATCAAAAAAATATTTCACAAGCAATATTTAAAAGTATAATTTCATTTTTAGATATAAAAGATATTTAGGAAGTGTTTGATAAAACACTTCCTTTTTATGTTAAAATTTGCGAAAATTTATTTAAATTTGTCAAAAAATGAAATATTAAAATATACTTTTTTATAAATATATATTATAATACTTATAAAATACTTAGAATAACAAAAGATGATTAAAACTTGGAAGGGATGACATATGGTAGTAGTTTCTTTAGATATGTTTTTAAATAATACGCAGGATACATTTGTTAAACATAAAAATGATAAATTTTGTTTAGTTAAAGGACACAGAAATTCAGGAAAAACAATTTCGATAATATTTAAAACTTTATACTTAAAAAGAAACTATTGTTTCGAAAAAGAAGATAAAATATTATTTTTAACATCAAAAGAAGAGTGTGGAAATGTTGCAGATATTTTTAATTACATAAATAGAAGTGATTTATATAAATCAATAATCCCATCAGATGATATTGAAGTTCATGTTTTATCATATGAAGATCTTGTTTCATTAAAAATGGACAAGGTTTATGCTCATGTGATAATTGATAATATTGAAAAAATGGATGAAAATAAGATAACATACGTGTTTTCACTTTTTAAAAATTGTTCTTATTCCAAAGTTTATTTTATACAAAATTCAATTGATAATATTGAAAATGTTTTAAGTATACTGGAATGTTCAAGAAAATTAATAGGTGTACGTGAGGGAGTATTTAAATTTAGATATGTAATAGATAATGGAGATAGAGATGAGTTTACTCAAATAAGTATGACCCCAGATATTAAGTATCTAAATTATACTTATAAAGAATATGTAGATTTTTGTACGAAGAAAATAAATGGTTATTACACAAAATGTAGAAATTTGTATATAGATAAAGGTACATTTTTACATAATGTGACAAATGAAAGTTTAGATGTTTGTTTGTTAAATAGAGAGTTAAATATTAAAGGTTTTGTCAAAGTTTTTAAACAATGGATGAATTATAAAGAGGATTTGTGTTTTGTAGAAATAGATGATGAGGGTATGGGAAGATATGATTTATTTAGAGGAGATATTGTTTTGATTGATAGGAGCTCTAATATAGAAAATAGTGATGTTGTTGTAATTTTAAAGAATGGATATATTTATGCTAGAAAATTTATTGAAGATGAAAATAAATTTAAATTCATTTCAAGTGAAAATATATTTAAAGAAATACGTATGGATGATGATGTTATTGTTTTGGGTAAGGTTTTAGGATATATAAGGGAATATTAAATTTAAATTTATTAATTTATATTAATATGTATTTAGTTGTGGTATAATTAAATAAAAAGTTTAGAAGTTTTGAGGTGATTTTATGAAGTTATACAAATTAGGTTTATTGGCTTTGACTTTATCATTAGTGGCTACAGTTATTATTTTAGATAAGAAAAGAAATGCAGAATGTGATTTTGATTGTGCTGATGATTCAGATGAAAATGTACAGGAAGAATCCTCAAATAATATAGTAGTTGAAGAGGCTACTATTTAACTTTAAAATTTTAAATGATTTAATTTTTTAACTTTCTTAAATTTTTTAAGGAAGTTAAATTTTTTGTGAGGTGTTTTATGGATTTATTAAAAATGGATAAAAATATGTTTTTAAGTATAGTTAATATGAAACTTAGAGATTCTTTTAGTGATATAGAAGATTTGTGTTCTTATTTTTCTATAGAAGTAAATGAATTTTATGAAAAATTAAAGGAATTTAATTTAATTTATGATAGGGATGTGAATCAAATTAAAAATTTATAATTATAAGAAAATTGTTTTCATAGGGGAAATTATATGAAGAAGAATTTAAAAATTACGGGAATGACATGTGCTGCATGTTCTTCATCTATTGAAAAAGCAATTTCAAGGAAGAAAGGAATTAAAAGTGCTATGGTTAATCTTTCAACAGAAAGGTTAACTGTAGAATTTGATGAAAATATTATTTTACTTGATCAAATAGAGGAAATAATTTTAAAACTTGGATATGGAATTGATAAATCACAAAGTAGTAGTTATTTAGATAAAAATATTCATACAAAAAAAATATTGATTAGATTTATAATTTCACTTATTTTCACTGTTCCACTTTTATATATATCCATGGGACATATGTTTTCATATGAGGTTGTTGATTTTTTAAATCATGAAAAAAATCCACTGAATTTTACTATAGCTCAGTTTATATTAGTTATACCAGTTTTAATTGTAGGTACTCCTTTTTTTAAAAAGGGAATAAAAAGTTTAATAAATTTTAAACCCAATATGGATTCATTGATTACTATTGGGACTATTTCTGCGTTTTTATATTCTCTTTATGAAAGTGTAAAAGTTATTAGTGGAAATCATGCTTCAGCCATGAATCTTTATTATGAATCTTCAGCCACTATACTTACTTTAATTACACTTGGAAAATATTTAGAAGAGGTTACTAAAGGAAAAACATCTAATTCTATAAAAAAATTAATAGGTCTTTCACCTAAGACAGCACTAGTTGAACGTGATGGAGTTGAGGTGGAGATTAAAATTGAAGATGTTAAGGTTGGAGATATTTTAATTGTAAAGTCTGGGGAGAAATTTCCTGTAGATGGTGAAATAATTTATGGTTCTTGTTTGGTAGATGAATCTATGATTACAGGTGAGAGTATTCCTATTTCAAAGAAAATAAATGATAAAGTAATAGGTGCTAGTATAAATAAAAACGGATTTGTAAAATATGTTTCAACAAAAATCGGTGAAGATACAATGTTATCTCAAATAATTAAACTTGTTGAAGAAGCTCAAAATTCAAAATCTAAAATTGCAAAGCTTGCAGATAAGGTATCTTATTATTTTGTTCCAACAATAATTTTTATAGCAATTGTTTCATTTTTGTTTTGGATATTTTATAGAAGAGATTTTGAATTTGCATTTACTATTTTTGTGTCTGTACTTGTTATAGCGTGTCCATGTGCTTTAGGTCTTGCAACACCAACGTCTATTATGGTTTCAACAGGACTTGGAGCAGAAAATGGTATACTTATAAAATCAGGAGAAGCTCTTGAGATTGCTCATAAAACTAATGTTGTTGTTTTAGATAAAACAGGAACTATAACTGAGGGAAAGCCTAAAGTTACGGATTTACTTATAAATAGTGATGTGTTTAATGATGAAAAAGAATTTTTAAGTTATGCAGTTAGTATTGAAAAGGGATCTGAGCACCCTTTAGGAGAAGCTATTTTAGAGTATGGTATTGAGAAAAAAGTAGATATTTTTGAAATTGAAGATTTTAAAAATATAGAAGGAATGGGTGTTTCAGCTTCAGTAAATTTTAAAAGAATATTACTTGGTAATAAAAAACTTTTAGATGAGAATAATATAAACATCGGAGAGTTTAAAAATGTAAGTGATATTCTCGCTAATTCAGGTAAAACGCCAATGTATATGGTTGTGGATAATAAATTTGGTGGAATTATAGCAGTTGCAGATACTGTTAAAGAAAACTCTAAGAAAGCTATAGAAAAATTAAAATCAATGGGAATAAAGGTTTTAATGCTTACTGGAGATAATAAAAAAACTGCTTTAAGTATTGGAAAAGAAGTTGGAATAGAAGAAGTTATAGCTGAGGTTTTACCTAAGGATAAATCTTTAGAAGTAAGTAAATTAAAAGATATTGGATATAAGGTTTGTATGGTAGGAGATGGTATAAATGATGCCCCAGCTCTTATGAATGCACATATAGGAATTGCTATAGGATCTGGTACTGATATTGCTATAGAATCTGCATCAGTTATTTTAATGAAAAATGACTTGTTTGATATACCAAAGTTTTTCAAACTTTCAAAAAATACTATTAGAAATATTAAACAAAATTTATTTTGGGCTTTTTTGTACAATGTAATCGGTATTCCTTTTGCTATGGGAGTATTTTATTTATTTGGAGGAAGTTTATTAAATCCAATGATAGCAGCACTTGCTATGAGTTTTAGTTCTGTATCGGTTATTTTAAATGCAATAAGGCTTAAATTTATAAAAATAAGTTAAATATTTTGGAGGGTTTAATTTGAAATTTAAATTCAGAAATCTATTTATAATTATTTTTAGCTGTTTTATTTTACTGTCTTGTTTAAGTGGATATAATGGAAATTTAAAAAAGGTATCTTTAAATAGAGTAATAGATGGAGATACAATAAAAGTTTCAATAGATGGTAAACTTGAAAATGTTAGGTTACTTCTTATAGATGCACCTGAGCTTAGAGGGAGTTATCCTTATTCAAGTGAAGCTAGAAAATTTTTAGAACGTAGACTTTCTGATGATGAATATGTTTATTTGGAGATGGATGGTAAAGAAAGAGATAACTATGGAAGACTTCTTGCTTATGTTTGGTATTATGATGGAGATAAACTTAAAATGTTAAATGAAGATGTCGTTGGTGAGGGCTTGGCACGTGTTGCGTATGTTTTTGAAGGTGCTAAACATTTAGAAATATTGAATTTAGCTCAGGAAAATGCTAAAGTTAAAGGTGAAAATATTTGGAGTATAGAAGGATATGTTACTGATAGCGGATTTAAAAAGCAAAATTGATTTTATAGGAGTATAGTTTATGAAAAAAATATTTATAAGCGGTATGAACTGTAAGCATTGTGAAAGTAAAATAGAGAATGCTTTAAAAGATATTGGTGCAAGTTTTATAGAAATTGATTTAGAAAATAAAATTGTAAATGTAGAAATTGATAAATCTAATGAAGAGATAATTAATGCAATAGGTGATTACGGATTTGATGTAGATAAAATTGAATAGAGATTTTTAAAACTGGCAAGTTTATGAGATTTTTCTTGTAAATTGTCAGTTTTTTTATATTTTATAACATATTTGATTAGTGTAAAATTAAATTAGGAGGGAATATATGGGGGATTATATAAAGACAAGGAAGTTTATTTATTTTTTAATTGGGTTTGTTTTAGTTATATTCTTTTTAATTGTGGGGATTCTTCAAATTTTTTTGAAAGATAAAGATGTGAAAATGGCTAATGGAACCATAAGTCAATTAAAAGAAAATACAAATTTAATTGAAAAAATTTATTTAGAATGGTGGAATTCTTCTTTAAATAAGGTTTCATCACAAGGGGTTAAAGATATTTATGAAATTAAAAATACTTATGAAAGTTTAAATATTATTGTTAAAGATAGAAATGTTTTAAGAGATGTAATTTTAAATGAAATAATAATAGATGGTACTCCACTTTTAAATTATGATTTTGAAGTTGTTGAAACTAAAGATGGAAAAAGTATTTTTAAAATTCCAATTAGTGAATTTAGTGAAAATAACACAAATAAATTAACGGAAGTTATAACTGTCTATAATAGGTATGATAATATTTTTTACAACATAGAAATTGATTCTTTTGAGTTTAGATTTAGTTTTTCAAAAGATTCTAATTTTTTATATTTGAATTTTGAAAATTACATATCAAATTTTTATGACAAAGAATTTAAAGTGGAAACTAGTTATTATAGCGATAATTCCCAAAATTTTATTTATAGTTTTGGTCATGTAAATAAGAATGTGAAAATTCCTATTGTAAATAATTTGAAGGTTTCTTTAGAAAGTAAAGATGTGGATACTTTTTTCAAAGAAAATACTAGTTTCACTTTGTATAATAGGTTTGGAAATCCTTTTATAACTATAGGAGTTTTAAATTCTTCAGAACTTAGGGTTATAAATAATTATAATTTGTCAAATGTATATGATATTGAGCTTAAGGATCAAGTATTTGTGTTTGAATCGAATGAAGATAATATTTTTAAAATCAGCAAAAGAGAAGATGATTCTGTAGATATAATTAATTTAATTGATAATTACAAAATATATTTTGATGAAAATATGATGAAAACTTATAAACTTTATGAAGATGAAGGAGAAATTGATGATGAGAATTTAATTAACTTTAGAATTTATAGAGATTTAAGAGATGGAAATTATGTTTTTGCTCCTAATAAAAGCATTGGTTTATATAGATTTTATGATTTTAAAGAAGATAAATTTTTATCTTATAACGAAGAAACAAATAAATTTGTTGATAAAGAAATTGGAAGTAAATTTGTAATAACAAATGATAATAAAATTTTTGATATTTCAAATAGAGTTTTTTTAAAAAGAGATGAAGGAAATAATAAAAATTATTTTTATATAGGGGATAGTAATTTTGAAAATGGACATGTTTTTGAATTTAATAATATGACATCCTCTTTATTTAAAAAAGTTAGTTATGATGAAATAAAAAAAGAAATAGTTTCTGGAAATTACATACAAGTTCTTTTGAAGAATAAAGAAACAGATGAATTTTTAAGTGTTGATTTAAAGTCATCTGAAGCTATAAATCAAACTTTATACAATGATTCTTATTTAAATATTAAGTTTAATTATAATAAAGGTGTTAGTGATTTAAGTAATTTTTTATTTGAAATACGTCCATATAATAATGAACTTACCAGTTTTAATTTATACAGCAAAGCTACGGGAACATCTTTAAATACTGATTATGGATTTTTAAATAATAAATTAATATTTGATAAAAATAATGACAATAAAGTTAGATTTGTTCTTGAAAAAAATGATGGAAGAGATAATGAATTTAAAATAAAAGATGATTATGGAAGTTATCTAGCTTTTGATGAATCGGATAATTTTGCAAAGGTTACTTCATCTGGATTTTTGAAAAAGTTTTTTAATGTTGAAGATAATTTTGATGTTTTTGAAATTTACATGGTTGATTTTGAAACTTTAGAGGATATAAATTCTGGGTTTTATATTTCCTTTTCTTCAAAGAAGCCTAAAGATGAAGTGTTTTTAAATAAAGTAACTTTAGAAGATAAACACCAAAGTTTAAAGAGTATAGATGAGTATATTGTGCTTAAAAATAAGGAGTTTTTATTTTTAAGTGGAGATAATTTAATTGAAGATATGGTAGTTACGACTAATTATGGAAATTTAAAAGGTATAGAAAAAACTCTTATTTCAATAAGAAATGAGGATCATTTAGGTTATAGATTTAGAATTTTAAATGGAATAAACAATACAAAAGATATAGATTTTAAATTTCAAGATTAGAAAAAGTTACAATAAAGTTTAAAAAGTATTGTGTTTAAATGTAAATTATTATATAATATTATTAATATATTGTGAATTTACATCATGGTTTTTAAAATAAATTTTTTTGTGTTTTTAGGAGGTGTGTATCGTGGGGTTTAATCCTGGTAATGGTGTTGGACTTGGAAAAGTTTTACTTGGAGGAACTTTAGGTTTAGCAACAGTAATTGGTTTAAGTGTTGGACTTGGAATTGAAGGTAGCAAAAAAGCTGTTTATGATGAAAAAATTGAAATTCTTAAAGATGAATTAAGGACAAGTAGATTAATAGCAGATGATATAAATATAGATCCACCTGGCGGAAAAGGATTTATTAATTCTAGGTAAGTAAATTGAATTTAAAGAAAAAGGAGGGGGAATTTTATGAAATTGCGTTGGTTAGTTGTTGGAGCAGGTATGGTTACAGTTTTAGGATTGGTAGGAGGACTTGCTGGAGTTGGGGTTTCTAATCTTGATAAGCCCAGTCAAATAGATAGATTAAGTGATGAAATTAATGATACTATTTATCCACCTATTCCACCAGAGTCTAGAGTATTACCAAGAACTGGGCCTTCATTACCTTCACCTGGATATGAAAACTAATATTTAAAATTTATATAAGTTTTAAGTGTTATAAGCGGATTAAATAGAGTTTTACATAGAAGAGGGTTTTATGAATCGCTGAGTAATTGGTGGTTGTGTAGGAATAAGTTTATCATCGTTATAGTAGGAACTGTAGGATTAGATCCTGCCTTTAAACTTAGTGATTACTCTAGAATAAAATCTAAGATAGATAGGTTAAGATGTGAGTTACTTCATAAATAATTATCTTTGTTTTCATATACGAATTGAAACTAAAATTATTTTTTTAAATTAATAGGAAGTGTACGTAATTGACAATTTTACTATATGAATTTATAATTTTAAAAAATGATTTAAAATACTTCACTTTAAATTTTAGAGTGAAGTATTTTTAGTTTCTAGGGAGAAATTAATTTGTTGGAGGAGTTTATGTATAAAAAAGTTGATTCTAGTGTTTCTATGAGTGAAATAGATAAAAATATACTCGATTTTTGGGGAAAAAATAATATTGTAAGTAAAAATTTTGCATTAAATGAAGATGGTGAGTATTTTAGTTTTTATGATGGTCCACCAACAGCTAATGGAAAGCCTCATATAGGTCATGTTATAACTCGTGTTATTAAGGATATAATTCCAAGATACAAAGTTATGAAAGGATATAAAGTTTTAAGAAAAGCAGGATGGGATACTCATGGTCTTCCTGTAGAGCTTGAAATTGAGAAAAAATTAAAAATATCTGGTAAAAAAGAAATTGAAGAATTTGGTGTTAGTAAATTTGTAAATGAATGTAAAGATAACGTTTTTAAATATGTTGAGATGTGGGAAGAAATGTCTAAAAAAATTGGATATTGGGTAGATATGGAGAATCCATATGTAACGTATCACAACAATTATATAGAATCTGTTTGGTGGGCATTTAAGGAAATGTGGGAGAAAGATTTGCTTTATAAAGGTCATAAAATTCTTCCTTATTGCTCAAGATGTGGAACTGGTCTTTCCTCACATGAGGTTGCCCAAGGATATAAAGACGTTAAAGATAATACTGTTGTTGTTAAATTTAAAGTTAAAGGATTTGAAAATAAATACATTTTAGCTTGGACAACTACTCCTTGGACTCTTCCTTCAAATACTGCTCTTGCTATTAATAAATCTTACACTTATGTTGAAATTAAAGTGGAAGATGAAATTTTTATTTTAGCTAAGGATTTAATAAAGGTTTTAGGAGATATAGAATATGAAATCCTAAAAGAGTTTAAAGGGGAAGAAATTTTAAATCTTGAGTACAAACAATTACTTTCTTATATAAAACCAGAGGGAAAAGGTTTTTATGTAGTTCATGGGGATTATGTAACTTTATCTGATGGTACTGGTATTGTACATATTGCACCTGCTTTTGGTGAAGATGATAATAAACTTGGAAAAAAATATAATTTACCTTTTATAAATCCAGTAGATCTTCAAGGAAAATTTATAGATGAAATAACAGATTTCAAAGGTATGTTTGTAAAAGATTGTGATCTAAAAATTATAAAACTATTAGAAGATAAAAATAGTTTATTTAAATCTGAAAAATATACTCACTCATACCCACATTGCTGGAGATGCGATACTCCACTTCTTTATTATCCAAAAGATAGTTGGTATGTTAAAACTACTGCTATTAGAGAAAATCTTTTGAAAAATAATAATGAGGTTTCATGGTATCCTGATAATATTAGAACTGGAAGATTCGGAAAATTCTTAGAAAATGTAATAGATTGGAGTATTTCAAGGGATAGATATTGGGGAACTCCTCTTCCTATTTGGGAATGTAAATGCTCACATAGAGAATGTATTGGTTCTATCTCTGAACTTAAAGAAAAGGGAATAAATGTTCCAGAAGATATTGAGCTTCATAAACCATTTATTGATAATGTGAAACTTAAGTGTGAAAAGTGTGGAGAGGAAATGGAGAGAACTAAAGAAGTTGTTGACTGTTGGTTTGACTCTGGAAGCATGCCCTTTGCACAATATCATTATCCTTTTGAAAATAAAGAATTATTTGAGAAAAATTTTCCAGCACAGTTTATATCAGAAGCTGTTGACCAAACAAGAGGATGGTTTTATACATTAATGGCTATTTCTACTGCGATTTTTGATAAAAGTCCTTTTGAAAATTGTATAGTTTTAGGTCATGTTCTAGATAAACATGGTAAAAAAATGTCAAAACATTTAGGAAATGTTGTAGATCCAAATGAAGTTATAGATTCTTTGGGAGCAGATGCTGTTAGATGGCATTTTTATACATCAAGTTATCCATGGCTTCCATCTAGATTTTCAGAAGATGATGTAAAAGAAGTTCATAGAAGATTTTTATCAACTTATTGGAATGTTTATTCTTTTTACGTTTTGTATGCTAATTTAGATAAATTTGATCCTTCAAAACATAGAGATTTTAAAATTGTAAGCATTATGGATAAATGGATATTATCTAAATTAAATACTTTGATTAAAGAGGTAGATTCTTTACTTGAATCTTATAAAATAACAAATGCTGCATTTAAAATTGAAACTTTTGTTGATGAGCTTTCAAATTGGTATGTTAGACGTAATAGATCCAGATATTGGATAGGTGGTGTAGATGAGGATAAAATAAGTGCATTTATGACTCTCTATATAGTTTTGGTTGATTTATCAAAATTATTGTCTCCATTTATTCCATTTATTACAGAAGAGATTTATCAAAATCTTGTTGTTAATATTGATAAAAATTCTCCAGAAAGTATACATTTATGTAAATTTCCAATATGTAATGAAAATTTAATTGATAAAGATCTTGAAAAACATATGGATTTGGCTTATAAAATTGTAAAACTTGGAAGAAGTGCGAGAAATAATGCTAATATAAAAAATAGACAACCGCTTTATAAAATATTAGTTAGTGGGGAAAATTTAGAAATATATTATCATTCCATTATAAAAGAAGAATTGAATGTTAAAGAAATTGAATTTAATGCCGATATAAGCAAGTATGTTAATTTTGATATTAAACCTAATTTACCTATAATAGGTAAGGCTTATGGAAAACATATACCGACTATACGTAAATTTTTAAATGAAAGTGATCAAATGGATCTTGCTTTGAAATTAAATAAAGGTGAAAGTGTAGAGTTAAATCTAGGAGAAGAAAGTATTTTACTTAGTAAAGAAAATTTATTAATAAATATGAATGGACTTGGAGGGTATGCTTTTTCTGGAGAAGGATCTATAGGAGTTATACTTGATACGAGTATAGATGAAACTTTGAAAGAAGAAGGATTTGTTAGAGAAATTATAAGTAAAATTCAAAATCTAAGAAAAGAAAAACGTTTTGAAGTAAGTGATAAAATAAGAATTTATATAAAAAATAGTGAAAGTTTAATTAATGTCATTGAAAAGTATAAGGATAATATAAAAAAGGAAACTTTAACAGTTGATATATTATTTGAAGAAAACAATTTAAATTATATTGATTTAAATATAAATGGAGAAATATTGACGTTAGATATTTTGAAAATATAAAATTTTAAGAGAGGAGCAGTTACTAAGTGTAGCAAATGTAGTTATGGCTATTTCGATTAAAGATGTTGCAAGAGAAGCAAAAGTATCCATTGCAACTGTGTCTAGGGTTTTAAATGGAATTGAAGTTGTAAATGAAGAAACACAGAAAAGAGTTAGAGATGCTGTTGAGAAATTAGGGTATAGACCTAATATTATAGCTAGAAGTTTAAAGACTCAAAGAACAAGAACTATTGGTATTTTAATTCCTGATATTTCGAATTCTTTATACCCAGAGATAGTACGTGGGATTGAAGATGTTGCAAATATTTATAATTATAATATAATTTTGTGTAATTCAGATTTGAATCTTGATAAAGAGAAAGAATATGTATATATACTAAAAGAAAAGATGGTAGATGGTTTACTTTTTATGAGTAATTCGTTAGATGAAGATGTTTTAAGTATTATACAAAAACTTAACATGAAAACTGTTTTAATTGAAACAAAGTTTGATAATAAAAATATTCCAAATATTACAATAAACAATGTAGAAGCAGCTAAAGAGGCGGTTAATAAACTTATTTCAAATAAAAGAGATAGGATTTTGTATATAGGAGATCATAAAGATGTTTTAAATGCTTCTGCTTATAGATTTAAGGGATATACAGAAGCTTTACTTGAAAATAATTTAAAGATTTTAGATGAGCTTGTTTGTTTTTGTAAGCCGTTTTTAAACAATGGCTATAATTATGTGCAAAAGAAGATATCTCAAGGTATTAATTTTAACGGAGTATTTTGTACGTGTGATGAATTAGCTATGGGAGCAATAAATGCTTTAAGAGATAATAATATAAAAGTTCCAAATGATTGTGAAGTTATAGGATTTAATAATACTTTAATGTCATCGGTTTTTTATCCTAAATTGACAACAGTTGATCCTTCAAGTTATGATTTAGGATCAATAGGCATGAGAATGCTTTTAAAAATTATTAATAATGAGCATGTTGATAATTTAAATTACGTGGTATCACATAATTTAATAGAGAGAGAGAGCACAAGGTAATTGTGCTCTTTTTTTCTTTTTTAACATAAAAAGAGAATAAGAAAAATAAAATTATCTTAAAAGTTATTTGGGGTGATTATTTGATAAATTATATTTGGTTTTTTATGATAGGATCTGGATTAATTGTTTCTTTAATTAATGGAAGTGGAGAAAAAATTACTAAAGCTATAACTGATTCAACTTCTTCTACTGTAACATTTGTAATTTCTTTAGTGGGTATTATGTGTTTATGGTGTGGAATCATGAAAATTGCAGAAGAAAGTGGTCTTACAAATAAAATTTCTAAAATTTTAAAACCAATTTTGAAAATTTTATTTAAAGAAAAGAATAATGAAAAGGTTATGGGACCTGTGGTTATGAATTTAACTGCTAATATTTTAGGACTTGGAAATGCTGCAACTCCATTTGGTATAAAAGCTATGGAGGAACTTGATGTTGTTAATGAAAAAAAGGGCATTGCTTCTAATGATATGGCACTTTTTTTAGTGTTAAATGCTAATTGTATTCAATTATTTCCAACAACAATTTTATCTATTAGAGCTATTGAGGGGTCTTCTAATCATGGAGTAGTTATGTTTGGAATTATTACTACAACTTTTTTAACCAGTATAATTTCAGTTATTATTTGTAAAATTCTTCAAAGAATTTTTTAATTGGAGGTGAAAAAATGTCATTAATATCATCTTCATTTATTCCAATTATTATTTTGTTTATAGTAAGTTATGGTGTGTTTAAGAAAGTTAAGGTTTATGAAGTATTTGTTGAAGGAGCTAAAGATGGGCTTAAAATATGTAAAAATATTTTTCCTTATCTTTTATGTATGCTTTTAGCTATAAAAGTTTTTAGAGAATCTGGAATACTTGAGTACATAATTAATTTTATTGAACCGTTTACAAATGTTTTGGGAGTACCAAAAGAAGTTATAACTCAAATTTTTATAAAACCTTTATCAGGTAGTGGAGCACTTGGAATTTTTACAGATAATATGAAGAATTTTGGTCCAGATTCATTTTTAGGTGTATTATCTTCTGTTTTAATGGGATCTACTGAAACTATATTTTATACTATTGCTCTTTATTTTGGGGCGGTAAAAATAAAAAAAATAAGACATACACTTTGGACTGCTATTTTATCTGAAATAATTGGAGTTATACTCGCTATAAATATTACAAAAATAATATTTTTTAATTAACATAAAAAATAAATAAAATGAATAAATTTTTATTAAGGTTTTTTAATATATTATACGAAGGAGAATTAATTTAAGGAGTTGTATTCTTCTTGAGAATAGTAAAAGGTTTTTTAATGATAGTCGGTTTACTTACATGTTTTATAGGAGTTGAACCAGTACAACAATTTTTAACAAGTGGAAGGGAATTACTTGTTACATTTATTATAAAAATATTTCAAACTACAATATCATGTTTTATATTAATGTCTTTTGTATCATTTAGTATGAGAAGAGTATTAGGAGTTTGATATGAATAATAGTGGATTACAAGTAATTAAAAATGAAAATTTTAATGTGCATTCAAGAATAAATGGTGAACAATTAAAGAAGAAAAAATATTTAATAAGATTTACGATTTTTATAATTCTATCTCTTACTATATTTGGTGGAATATTTTTTATTAAAGATAAATTTGAAAATGTTAA
This sequence comes from Candidatus Arthromitus sp. SFB-turkey, assembly GCF_001655775.1. Classification (GTDB taxonomy): domain Bacteria; phylum Bacillota; class Clostridia; order Clostridiales; family Clostridiaceae; genus Dwaynesavagella; species Dwaynesavagella gallinarum. The sequence continues at coordinate 26,515 of NZ_LXFF01000027.1, read as the reverse complement.
GAGTTTTGAAGAAAATCTAAATTTTCAAAAACAAAAACTGGCAGAAGAAAGACTTTCTATGGAAAAAACTTTTAAAGAAGAAAATGACAAACTTTTGAAATTACAACTTGAATATGAAGAGAAGAATAAGCAATTAAATGAAACTTTAAACTCTCTTAAGGTTAAGGAAGAAACTTTAGATTCTGAAATTTTAAAAGTTGAAGAACTTAAAGAACTATTAAAAAAACAACTTGTTGATATATATGGTTTAAATATAGATAGGCAATATGATAATAAAACTGTTGAAAATGATGAAACAAAAAATTCTAGTAGTGGTTTATTAGAAGAAGAAAATGGAAATGAAGCGATACATACAAGTATAATGGCTGGAGAGGATAAGGCAGATGATAAAGTTATTGATCAGGAAAAAATGCTTAGTATTGCAAACGCAGATTGGTTTATAAAATTTGATTCTCTAGGAGAGTTTAGTTATTAATATTTAAGGTGGTTTGTATGATATCTTTAAGAGATATAAAAAATGATATAGAACAAGGGTTGCGTGAAATGAGTGCAAAAGAAAGGCTTCAATTTTATGTAACAGTAGGTATTGGATTGTTTTTTATATTAGCAGTTATATTTTAAAAAGGCATAGGTTTTTCTATGCCTTTTATTTTTTGTATACAAATTCTGTTTCTGTATAAGAACTAGTTTTTGAAATTCCTCTCATAGTCATACACATATGAGATGCTTTTATATGAACTTTTACATAATCGCAGTTTAAATATTTAACTATTGTTTCCCCTATTTGCTTAGTTAACTTTTCTTGAACTTGGAGTCTTTTTGAAAAGGCGTTTACTAGTCTACCGAATTTTGATAATCCTAGTATTTCTTCTTTTGGAATATATTCAATGTTAACGTGTCCAAAAAATGGTAGAAGATGATGTTCGCATAATGAAAAAAATTCAATTGAATTAATTTTTACGATATCCTTTGAATGATTATGTAATTTGAATTTTTTACTCATTATTTCTTCAATATTTTCATTATATCCATTTAAAATTTCCCTAAGTGATTTTGAAACTCTTTTTGGAGTATCTATTAAGCCTTCTCTATTTAAATCTTCTCCAATTTCTTTTAATATGGTTTTAACCGCATTTTCTAAATTTATGTTTTTATCCAAATAATCACCTCTAATCAATTTCGTATATTGCTAAATTATTTTCAGTTTCATAAACTTCAACTTTATAACAATTGGTAATTTCATGACATATCCATTTTGCTAAATTTTCAGCAGTAGGATGAAAGTTTAAAACTTCATTTATATTTTTGTGATCTAGTTTATTATGTATTTTAGATTTTATCTCTTTAAAATCTACAACCATATCATTTTCATTTAAATTTTTAGATTTACAGTGAATGTATATTACGTAGTTATGTCCATGAAGATTGTTACAAGGTGTCTCGTAAGGAAGATTTAAATTATGGGAACAAGATAACATAATTCGTTTTCTTACGTAAAACATTTTAATACCTCCTTTAGTTTATATTATAAAAAAATATTTTAAGACATGCTATAATGTAATAGTATTTAGTTAACAGTAAAAATTTGGAGGATAATTTTATGTCAAATAAAACTCTTAATTTATTTTTGAAAGATTCTTTAAATTCTTTGAAAAAAGATGGATTATACAATGAGATACAAATTTTAAATGGTTCAAATGAAAGTGTAATAAATATAGATGGGAAAAAATTTATAAATTTATCATCAAATAACTATTTGGGATTTACAACTCACAAAACTATAATGGAAAAATCTATAGAAGCCATAGAAAAATATGGTGTTGGTGCTGGTGCTGTTAGAACTATAAATGGAACACTTTTAATTCATGATGAGCTTGAAAAAGAAATTGCAAATTTTAAAGGAACAGAAGATGCGATTGCATTTCAATCTGGTTTTAATTGTAATATAGGAGTTATTTCTTCTGTTATGATGAAAGGAGATTGTATATTTTCAGATGAATTAAATCATGCATCGATTATAGATGGTTGTAGGTTATCTGGTGCTAAAATTGTAAGATATAAACACAATGATATGAAAGATTTAGAGGAAAAAATATTAGAAGCAAAAAATAGTCTTGATTTTAACAAAGGTATGATTATAACAGATGGAGTTTTTTCTATGGATGGAGATGTTGTAAACTTACCTTTGCTTGTTAAAGTTGCTGAAAAATATGATTTAATAACTTATGTTGATGATTCTCATGGAACAGGAGTTATGGGAAATGGTGCTGGTACTTGTAAGCATTTTTCACTTCAAGATAAAATTGATTTTCAAATGGGAACATTATCTAAAGCAATAGGTGTTGTTGGAGGGTATGTTGCTGGAAGTAAACTTTTAATAGATTATTTAAAAGTTAAGGCTAGACCATTTTTATTTTCTACATCTTTAACACCAGCTAGTGCAGCTGCAGCACTTGAAGCTATAAGAATATTAAATTTTAGTATTGAACCAGTACAAAGGCTTTGGGAAAATGGAAATTATTTTAAAAGAGGACTTAAAAATTTAGGATTTAATATAGGAAAAAGTGAGACTCCTATAACGCCATGTATAATAGGTGATGAAAATAAAACTCAAGCCTTTTCTAAGAAATTATTTGAAAATGGAGTTTATGCTAAAGCTATAGTTTTTCCAACTGTTTCAAAAGGAACTGGAAGAATAAGAAATATGCCTACAGCTCAGCATTCTAAAGATATTTTAGATGAAGCTTTAAGTATATATGAGAAAATTGGAAAAGAATTAGAAGTTATATAAATTTACATTATGGAAGGTTTTTAAAATGAAAAAAATATTAATTACTGGATCTCTTGGACAAATTGGAAGTGAATTAACTCTTAAACTAAGAAAAGAATATGGAATTTCTAATGTTATTTCAACTGATATTAAAAGTGTAGATAATGAAATTACAGGTGATGGGATTTTTCATATTTTGGATGTTTTAGATGGAGATAAAATTTTTGAAGTATCTAAAAAATATGGAGTTGATACTATAATACATCTTGCAGCCCTTTTATCTGCAAATGGAGAGAAAAATCCTAAAAATACTTGGAATATTAATATGGGAAGTATTTTAAATTGTTTAGAAGTTTGCCGTGAACTGAACTTAAAATTATTTGTTCCAAGCTCCATAGCTGTATTTGGAAATACCACTCCTAAAGATAATACGCCTCAAAATACTATTATGAGACCAAATACTATGTATGGTATTACAAAAGTTTCAGGAGAACTTCTTTGTGATTATTATTTTGAAAAATTTGGTGTAGACGCAAGAGGTGTTCGTTTTCCAGGACTTATTTCTTATATGACTCTTCCTGGAGGAGGAACTACGGATTATGCTGTTGAAATTTATTATAAGGCTATTTGTGATAAAAAATATAAATGTTATATAGATGAAAATACTTATATGGATATGATGTATATGCCAGATGCATTAAATTCTATAGTAAGTTTAATGGAAGCAGATAAAGGAAAGCTTATAAATAGAAATGCTTACAATATTAGCTCTATGAGTTTTTCTCCAAAAGAAATTTATAGCGAAATTAAAAAGCACATTAAAGATTTTGAAATTGAGTATGAAGTAGATCCTGTTAGACAAAAAATTGCAGAGAGTTGGCCAAACTCTATTGATAGTTCTTGTGCAAAGGATGAATGGGGATTTAAATTTGAGTATGATTTAAATAAAATGACAATTGATATGATTGATAAAATTTCTAAGAAAATTAAATAAGGAGGGAATTTATGAAAAATATTTATTTATTAAGAAGAAATAATGTATCAAATACCATGAGAAATGGTGATATGTGCATTATTTTTTCTGGTAAAGAAATAAGACTTAGTAGGGATCAAAATTATGATTTTAATGTAAATAAGAATTTTTTTTATTTAACAGGACTTAAAAATGAAAATTTAATTCTTTTTATGAAAAAAATAAATGGTGAAATAAAGTCTACGCTTTTTATTGAAAATAGAGATAAAGATAAAATAAAATGGGTGGGAAAAACTATTTTAAAATATGAGGCTATTTCTATAAGTTCTGTTGAAGAAGTAGAGTACTTAGATGAATTTGATACTTTTTTAAATAAAATATTTTTAGAAGAAGAGAGTCCAACTGTTTATTTTGATTTTGATCGTGATGATTATAGACATGATGTTTTATATTCTGAAAACTATGCTAATAATTTAAAACTTAAGTATCCAAACTTAGTAATTAAAAATATTTATCCTATTTTATCAAATTTGAGAATGGTAAAAGATGAAGTTGAAATTTTAAAAATTAGAGAATCTATTGATATTACAAAAGTCGGTATTATAAATATTTTGAAAAATTTGAAACCTAATATGTATGAATACCAAATAGAGTCATATTTCGATTTTATGATTAAATATAGTGGAGCTGAGAATACTTCCTTTAAATCTATAGTAGCATCAGGAGAGAATGCAACAATTTTACATTATATAGAAAATGATAGTAAGATTAAAGATGGAGATTTAGTTTTATTTGATTTGGGAGCAGAAAAAGATTGTTATAAAGCGGATATATCTCGTACTTTTCCATCAAATGGTAAATTTTCAGAAAGACAAAAAGAATTATATAACATAGTGTTAAATGCTCAACTTAAAGTAATTGAAGCTATTTGTCCAGGTGTTACTCAAAAAGAATTAAATGAAATTGCAAAAGAGAATTTATATTTAGGACTTAAAAAAATTGGAAAAATAAATGAGCGTGATGAAATTTCTAAATATTATTATCACGGTATAGGTCATTTATTAGGACTTGATACTCATGACGTTGGAGGAAGAGATGTTGTTTATAAAGAAGGTATGGTTGTAACAGTTGAGCCAGGTCTTTACATAGAAGATGAAAAAATAGGTATTAGAATAGAAGATAATGTTTTGGTTACAAAAGATGGTTATGAAGTATTATCAAAAGGTATAATTAAAACCGTTGAAGAAATTGAAGAATTTATGGAAAAAAATAGACAATAAAAATTGGAGGTATAATGGATAAAATATCGTTCCCAAATCTTGGGCTAGAATTTATGGTGAATAAAATAGCATTTTCTATTTTTGGAATAGATATTGCTTGGTATGCTATAATAATAACTTTTGGAATTATTGTAGCCATGATGATTTCATATAGAAATGCAAAAGCGATGAAGTTGGATACGAATTTATTTATGGATGTATTTTTTTACATGATAATATTTGGGATTATTGGAGCTAGAATTTATTATGTAGTTTTTAATTTTGATTTGTATAGAGATGATTTATTAAGTGTATTTAATTTAAGAGAAGGCGGAATTGCAATATATGGAGCTATAATTTTTGGTGCTCTTACTGTTTTAATATATACTATGGTAAAGAAACAAAAATTTTTAGATTATACGGATTGTATAGTTCCAGCTCTTGCTATTGCTCAAGCTATAGGTAGATGGGGAAATTTTGTAAATCAAGAAGCTTATGGATATGAGACAAATTCTCTTTTTGCAATGACTATAATGGAAAATGGAAAGTTTGTAACGGTTCATCCAACTTTTTTATATGAAAGTGTTTTAAATGTTGTAGTATTTATAATTCTCATGATATTTTTCAATAAGTTTAGGAAAAATTCTGGAGAAGTAACATACTTGTATGGAATTTTCTATGGTATTGGAAGATTTTTTATAGAAGGTATGAGAACAGATAGTTTATATTTAGGAATTTTTAGAATATCACAGATAGTTTCTTTAATACTAGTAATAGCTGGAACGGTTTTGTTTATTTACTCTAGATTTTACAAAAAACAAATTAAAAATAGTCCTCTTTCATGAGGACTATTTTTTTGTATTAAAGTGATAATTTAATTTTAAGTTGGTATTGTTATTATTTTACATTTGTTTTTTATAGAATTTGTTTGGGGTGAATTTTGGTGATTTTTTTAATGGATTTACTGATTAGTTTCATGTGTTTGAATGGTTTTGGGGGTTAATGTGGGTAATTTTAAATGTGTTTTTGTATTTGATGAATGGGTAGAAGTTTCAGATGTTTTATTAATTGTAGAAGCATTTGTTCTGTTAGATTCAATAATAAGCATTGATGCTCCGAGAGCAGCCATGCCAGTAAGACCTAAAACCATTATTTTATTTAAGCTTTTATTATAGTCTTGTATATTGTGTTTGTAAGAATTATATTTTGACATAGGCTAACTCTCCTTAATTTATTTTTGAAATTTATAGATAAAGTTTGAGTTTAATTATTTTCTATGAAATCCTTCTGTAGTAAAAACAGGTCCTCCAGTATTTTTCTGTTGGCTATAAGCCTGTTGATTTAAGCCTCCGTCTTTTAATGTTAAGCTACTAGCATTTCCACCTTGAAATGGTTTTGTTTTATCTCCAAGTGAACCTACATTTGATAATTTTGGAGTTCCTTTACCACCTGTTGACGTTAATGATCCAGCTGAGCTTGAAGTTGAAGTTGTTGTTGTTAAAGTTGAAGTTTGAGTTTTTGGAGCAGTAGGTGAAGTGTTTTTATTTAACATTCCTGAACTTTCAGAAGTTTTTGGAAGTCCTGCAAATTGAGTTCCATTAGATCCTATTCTTCCAGAATTTATAGACCCAGGAGCTCCGTGTAATACTCTTGAAGTCCCGATTTTAACTCCAGAAGAAGAACTTATTTTTCCAGTTGATCCAGGAATTCTAGTTATTGTTCCTCCTTTAACCATTTTAGCTGCCATACTTCCAACTCTTCCCATCATAGCTTGAGCATCTTGATTTTGTCCTCCAATTGCTGCCCCTGCTCCAATAGCAGCCATACCAGCTAATGTAAGAGCAATACTTTTATTTAATTTTGCATTTTTCTTGTTTTTAGTTAAATTCTTATCCTTAATTTTATAATCACGATTATTTCTTCCCATAAGCACTCTCCTTAGTAATTTTTTTAACTATAGTATTTATTGTCGTTTTAGAAATAAATGTCTTTAGTTCATTTAATAAAAATTTTAATGTGTAAATACAAATTTAAATTGTTTTAATTTTTTTTTTAAAGTGTTAAAATGTATAAAGAAGTTTGTTTTAGGAGGTGGGGATGTATTTATATAAATTTATTTTTATAAATACATTTTAGCTATGGATAGAGATAAAAAAATAATGGAAGAACTAATGGATGATTCTTTAAGTTTTAAAAAAATAAAAAAGGGAAGCATACTAAAAGGAGAAATAATTTCTTCATTAAAAGATGAAATTGTTGTTAATATAAATTATTTTTGTGACGGAATTGTAAGGAAAGAAGAACTTTTAAAAGATATAGTAGTTGGAGAAACATATTTAAAAGGTCAGCAAATAGATGTGTTTGTTGTTTCATTAGATGATGGATTTGGAAATGTATTATTATCTGAGAAAAAAGCTTATTATGAGAATGCTATTAATGAGCTTAGAGAAATTTATAAAAATGGTAAAAAGGTTGAAGTTTTTGTTAAAGAAGAAGTAAATGCAGGACTTGTTTGTGACTTTAAAGGAGTTAGAGGATTTATTCCAAAATCAAGAGTTTCAATTAATAAAGTTAATTTGAGTGATTATTTAAATAAAGTTTTAGAAGTTGTTTTAATTGAATTTGATATGAGTAAAAATAAAGTTGTATTTTCAAGAAAGGAAATAGAGCAAGAGAAAATTGAAAAAAATAAGAGAGAACTTTTAAGTAGAATAAATGTTGGAGATAAATTTTTAGGAACAGTTAAAAATATAAAGGATTTTGGAATCTTTTTAGATATTGGAGGAGTTCAAGGATTTGTACATAAATCTGAAATGACTCACAAGCAAAAATTTAATATTAATGATTTGGTTAAAGTTGGGGACAAGGTTAATGTTTATGTTTTAAATTATGATAAGGAAAATAACAAAGTATTATTAACTATGAAAGATTCAAATTATAGCCCATTTTTAGAATATAAAAATGATTTCATAGAAGGAAATATATATGATGTTACTGTTTTAAAAATTGTATCTTCAGGAATTATTGTATCTTTAAATGACGAATTAACAGGTTTTATACATGTAAGTGAAATTTCAGATGATATGGTAAATTTGAATAAATCATTTAAGGTAGGAGATAAAATAAAAGCTAAAATTTTATCTATAAACGGGGAAGATGAAAAAATATCTTTAAGTTATAAAAAAGTTTTTGAAGAAGAAAATGATTCTACTTATGTAGATAATGAAGTTTCAAATAGTACTCTTGGAGATGTTTTTAAGGATATTTTTTCAAAGTTAAAATAATTGTTTAAGGAGAATTTATATTATGAGTAGGGTTTTAGAAAATATCGAGCCTAAAGAGGTTTTAAAATATTTTGAGGATATAAGTAAAATTCCAAGAGCATCTAAGGAAGAAAAACAAATTAGTGATTATTTATTAAATTTTGCAAAAACATTGAATTTAGAAGTAGTACAAGATGAAAATTTAAATATTTATATGAGAAAGAAAGCAACACCTGGATATGAAAATGGAAAAACTGTTATTTTACAAGGTCATATGGATATGGTTTGTGAAAAAAATGAGGGAACAATACACGATTTTAAAAAAGATCCTTTAAAACTTAGAGTTATTGATGGAAAAATTTATGCAACAGATACAACATTAGGAGCAGATAATGGTATAGCTGTAGCATATATAATGGCACTTATGGCATCAAAAGATATACCTCACCCTGAAATAGAAGCTTTAATAACTGTTGATGAAGAAACTTCTATGAATGGTGCTAAAACTTTTGATCCTAGTTTTTTTAGAGGTAAATATTTAATAAATATTGATTCAACATATGACTCTAAACTTTTAGTGAGTTGTTCTGGAGGACTTAGAGCTTCTGTGACAAAAAAGGTTAATCATGAAGAGATTCAAGGAGAGATTGTTACAATAAAAGTAAGAGGATTAAAAGGTGGACATTCTGGAATTGATATTAATAAAGAAAGAGGAAATGCAAATAAAATACTTGGAAGAATTTTGATAAATATAGAGAAAAATTATACTAACATAAATATTGTATCTTTAAGCGGTGGTGCTAAAGATAATGCAATTCCAAGGGAAGCAGATTGTCAAATAGCTGTTGATTCTAGTGATGTTGACAATATAATTTTAGCTGTTAAATCTGTAGAAGAAGTTATAAAAAAAGAGTTAGAATGTGAAGAAGAATTTAATGTTATAGTTTCTAAAAATGATAAACCTTTAAAAAATAATATGATTACAGTTAAAGATTCTAAAGATTTAATAGATTTAATGTACTTAATTCCAAATGGAGTAAAAACTCAAAGTATTGCTATAAAAGATTTGGTTATAACTTCTAATAATTTTGGAGTTATTGAATATGATGGAGATACTGTAATTTTTAAAAATGCTATTAGAAGTTCTATAGATTCTGCAAAATATAATGTTGTTAGGGAAATAGATGTTTTAAGTCGTGCTTTTAGAGCTGTAACAAAAGAATCTGCATCATATCCAGGTTGGGAATATGATAAAAATTCAGAAATTAGAGAGATTGCTCAAAGAGTTTATAAAAAAATGTTTAATGATGAAATGGAAGTTTATGCTATTCATGCAGGAGTTGAATGTGGACTTATAAAGGAAAAATTACCACATCTTGATATGGTATCCTTTGGTCCAATCATTAAAGATAATCATACTCCAGGTGAATGGGTTTCTATAGGTTCAACAAAAAAAGTTTGGGAATTTTTAAAGGCAATATTATCTGATATAAAGTAGTTTTGTTATAATGTGATAGCTAGTTTCAGGAAGGAGGCTTTTTATGAAGGCTTCAAAAATTAAACATAAGTACAGAAACTTTGGAATTAAAAACTTAATGTTTGTAATAATTTCTGCGAATATTTTGGTTTATTTATTATCTATGTTTGGAAACATTAATTTGTCTTTAGCACTTGCACTTATTCCTAGTCGTGTGCTTCAAGGAGAGATTTGGAGAGTTATAAGTTATATTTTTATACCTCCAACTTTTAATCCATTCTTTTTAATATTTGTATTGATGTTCTATTTTTATATTGGTAGAGAACTTGAAAATTATTGGGGAACATTTAAATTTAATTTATATTATTTTTCAGGGGTATTGATAAGTAGTGTAACAGCAATGATATTTAATATACCAGTTGTTGGAGTTTCAGATTTAAATATGTCTTTATTTTTGGCTTATGCAGTTTTAAATCCAGATCATATGTTATATTTATTTATGGTTTTTCCAATAAAAATGAAATATTTAGCTATAGTTACTTTGACTATATTAGGTTATAAATTCTTTACAACTAGTTTTTGGCAAATTAAATTTATAGTAATTGCTCCAATTTTAAATTTTTTAATATTCTTTTTGCCATATTTTTTGAAAAATACAAAAAGTGGAATTAAAGCTACAAAAAGGAGACAAGTTTTTGAGTCCAAGGTTTTAAAATTTGAAGATTCTAAAATTTCAAGACATAGATGTTGTGAATGTAAAAAGACTGAAAAAGATGATGAAAATTTAGAGTTTAGATATTGTTCTAAATGTAATGGAAGTTATGAATATTGTAGTGAACATATATTTAATCATGAACATAGAGAATAAAAAAATAATTGGGAGGTTTAGCTTCCAATTATTTTTTTGTATAAAAGCAATTAGATTATAATAATATATTAAAAAATAAAAAAAGGTAGTGATATTTGTGAAAGAAAAATTAAATAATTTAAGAGTTTTGATTTTTATTTTAATATTTAATTTTTTGGGAGGATACATATCAAGCTTACTTTCAGGAGATCAAAAGTTAGTATATAATTCTTTAGAAAAACCTTGGTTTTCACCACCTAGTATTGTGTTTCCGATAGTTTGGAGTATTTTATATTTTTTACTGGCTGTTGCAATTTTTTTAAATTATAAAAAAGGTGGAAGAGATTTTTTAATATATTTTATATCAATGTTTATAAATTTTTCATGGAGTTATATATTTTTTGCACAAAGACTTTATGGCATAGGTTTTTTAATAATAATAGTTTTAATTGTTTTATGTATTTATTTAGGAATAAGGTTTTTTAAAAATTCAAAAATTGCATCATTAATTATTTTGATATATTTATTATGGTTAAGTTATGCAGGACTATTAAATTATTTTATATGGGTGTATAATGAAATGTAAAAATTAGTTATATATAGGAGGGATTTGAGATGTTAATTAAAAATGGTAAAGTTTATACTATGAGTAATTTTGGAATTTTAAATTCTGGAGATATAAGAATAGATAAAGGTAAAATAGTTGAGATTGGAAATGATTTATCACCTATAAATAATGAGGAAGTTATAAAACTTAATGGAGAATTTGTTTATCCAGGATTTATTGATGTACATGGACATATGGGATTGTATGAATGGGGAATGGGATTTGAAGGAGCTGATGGAAATGAAATGACAGATCCAATAACTCCGCACATGAGAGGAATAGATGGAATAAATCCTATGGATATTAGTTTTAAGCATGCTAGAGAAGGAGGGGTTACTGTAGTTGTTTCTGGACCTGGAAGTGCAAATGTTTGTGGTGGAACATTTGGAGCGTTTAAAACTTATGGAACTTGTATAGATGAAATGGTTGTTAAAAATCCTATAGGTATGAAAGTAGCATTTGGAGAAAATCCAAAGAGGGTTTACAATTCAAAATCTAAAATGCCAATGACTCGTATGGGGACTGCGGCGCTTTTAAGAAGTTTAATAGTGGAGTCAAAAAATTATTTAGCTAAAAAGGAAAAAGCAGAATCAAAAAATGAAGTATTTACAGAATTTAATTTAAAATATGAAGCTATGATACCTGTTCTTAAGAAAGAAATTCCTTTAAAAGCTCATTGTCATAGGGCAGATGATATTTTAACAGCTATACGAATTGCAAAAGAATTTGATTTAGATTTAACTTTAGATCACTGCACTGAAGGACATTTAATTGCAGATAAAATAAAAGAGTCAGGTTTTCCAGCTATAGTTGGTCCTACAATGACTCACGCATCAAAAATAGAATTAGGAAATAAAACTTTTGATACACCATCTGTTTTAATAAATAAAGGAGTAAAGGTTGCTATAGTTACTGATCATCCAGTAATAGAGCAAGAATATCTTCCAATTTGTGCAGGGCTTGCAACTAAAAATACAGGATTAAGCGAACTAGATGCTCTTAAAGCAATTACAATTAATGCAGCTGAAATTGTAAATATACAAGATAAAGTTGGAAGTATTGAAAAAGGAAAAGATGCAGATATTGTAATTTTTGATAAAAGTGCATTATTTTCTGATTCAAAATGTTTATATACTATAATTAATGGTGAGATTGTACATAGATTGTAGTTATAATAAAAATTAAAAATGTAATACTATAATTAGTTAGTATTGCATTTTTATTTTTTAAGAAGAGTTTTTAAAATAGATTAAGGATGATTAAAATTTGAGACGATTTGACTTTATAGATGTATTTAAGGCTTTTGGTGTGTTTTTTGTTATACTTGGACATATGCCGATTAAAGGAGAGATATATTCTTATATTTTTTCATTTCAATTAGCTATATTTTATTTTGTTGGTGGTTTTTTATATAGAGATGCTCATTTAATTAATTCATTTTGGGATTATTTAAAGAAAAAAATAAAAAGAGTTCTTGTTCCTTATTTTATTTTAGGAATATTGTCATCTATTGTATATATTTTATATAACAGATATTTGGGGGAGAGTTATGATGTTTTAGATATAGCGAATTCTCTTTTAATATCTAAAAGAAATAAAATTTATATTAATGTACCATTATGGTTTTTAACTTCGTTTTTTACTGTAGAAATTATTTATTATGTTTTGAAATGTATATTTAATAATTATGTAATTTTTATTTTAGTATTTGTATTTGGATTTATTGGAGTCGTAATTTTTAGGACTACAGGATCTTTGTATACTCTTCCTTGGAGCTTTGATGCCTCTTTGTATTTTATTATTTATTATTTCATTGGGGATTTATTTGCAAATGTTGTTACATATTCAAATAGAGATTTTTTACATTTTTTTAAAAATTTATTTTTAGTTTTTGTTGTATCTATAACAATTAATGTTATGAATTTATTTAATTTAATAGAGCATGCAGATATTATATATTACGACTTTGGTTTTTGGATCGCTTTAATATCATATCTTTTTCATGTATTTATAAGTTTAACAGGGGTATTTACTTATTTGTTTTTATCTTATATTTTAAAATGGATAAATATTTTAAGGTTTATTGGTAGAAATTCATTGTATTATTTTGCTTTTCATATGCCTATTTATTACATACTTTATAATGAAGGTGTATTTAGTTTTATATTGAGTGGTGAATTTTTAAATGGAATAAATTTGAATTTAGTTGGAATTATATACACTTTAATTTTAATTATTGTTATTACTCCTTTAGTTTTAAGTATAAATTTTGTTAAAATGTTAATACATAGAATTTAAAAATGAACACTTATATGGTTTTATAAGTGTTTATTTTTTTTTTGAAATATGTTAAATTAATTTAATGAAATCAATTAGAAGTTACATTTTTGCGAAATTATAGAAGGTATTTTGAGATAATATGTTTAAGTTTAATATAAGTGAGGAAATCATTTTTAATATAAAAAATGGTAGTTTTAGGAATAAATTATTTGGTTGTAGTGAGAGTTATTTATTTGATAAATTTTTGAATAAAATTCGTAATGAAAATGTTTTGATTGTTTATGGATTTGATAACAAAATTAGAGAAGAGATTTGTATTGAAGTTATTTATAGGTTTTTTTATGGTAATGAAAATTTAGATTTGAGTGTTTTTAAAATAAGTTGCGTGGATGAATTAGATGAAATTTATTTAGGTGATAAAGCTCAGATATTTTATTTAAATGATTTTTTTGGAAAAATTAATTTTAAATTATTAAAATTTAAAAGTTATTTAGATAGAATAACTAATTCAAAAAATAAGTTTTTAATTGTGAATATAAGAGATTTTACAAAAGATAAAATTTCTCATTTTGCTTTATGTGAAAATTTAAATGATTATAAAGATGATATTTTAAATATTTTAGGTAGTAACCTAAAAGAAGTAACTAATACTTTTGAAGATGTATATTCTAGATTTTTCTATATGGATAAGTTTATTTTATTTTCTGTAGTTATTAATAATTTAAATCATATAGATATGTGGTTAAAAATTACGAAAAATTATTTTTTAGGTAAACATATTTTAAGGGAAAATAAAGATTTTAATGAGAGTATTTTGGAATCATTTAAAAAACTTGAAGATGAATTTATTTCTATATGTGAAGATGGAAGTTTTTGTATAAAAAATTTAGTTGTTGAGGACTTCTTATTAAGTAAATTAAAAAATGAACTTAATATTGTTAAAGACTTGTTTAATAATATAAGTTGTTATTCTAATTTGAAAAACTTTGTAGGAATTTTGAAAAAATTAAATATAAAAGTTAGTTATACACAGGAAGAATATGAAAGTAATTTAAAGTGTAATTTGTTTGAAATTATATGTTCAAATAATATTAAGGATGTTATAGGGCTTTTAAAATTTAGTTTAGAATTGTTTGATATTATAGGAGTAAGAGATTTTTCTATAATAGATAATTTAAATATTAGAATAATTTATTCAAATGTTAATATGGATAACGCTATAAATTATTTTTGTGTTATAAAAGATTTTAAAGAGATTTTAATAGAGAATGAGATATTTAAAAATAAGCTTTTTAATTTAATGTATAGTTATAATTCTTTAAGAGATTTTGAATTTTATAATTATAATTTTAAATATTTTTTATTTGTAAGTGAGTTTTATAATTTGTATGATACTATAGATGATGAGGAATTTTTGGATATAAAAAAATATTTTGATAGACTTGTAAACATAATTTTAAATAATATAAATTCATATTTTAATTTAGAGTATTTTAGTTTAAGTAATGAAATTAAACAAGCTTTAATTGATTTAAAAGTTTTAATTGAAAAGTTCAATGTTAAGTTTATATTTTTAGAAAATGTAGAAGAGCTTTTTAATAATGTAAAGTATAAATTTAATGAATTATTTAACAATGTAATTAATTTTGTGCCACAAAATAATCAGGAATATTACACGCTTATATATTTTGAAAATGAGCTTGATAGGAATAAAGATTTTATAGAATATACTTTTGAAAATATAAATTTGGAATGGATATTTGAAGAAATTAAGAAAAATATTTGCAAATTTAAGGCATAAAAAAACAAATTTTTTAAAATTAATATAGTATAATATTTTTAAGTTGTTGATGAAGAGTTTATTTGTGTTTTAAGTTATTATAATTTTGAGGGGTGTCTAAGTGAACAATAATGACATAATTAACAATAATATTGATGTTATAATAAGAAGCATTAATTGTTATGATTGTAAAAATAGAGGTGAAAACAATGAATGTAAAATATATGGAGAAATACCAAATAGTATTTTAAAGGAACTTGAGGAATGTTCATTTTTTCACAATTAAGTGTACATATAAAAACATGAGTTCTAAAATTAGAACTCATGTTAAATTTTTAATTGTATGGTAAAGATTCTACGTTTTTAAGTTTATTTTGTATCTTTTTTGTTTTAGTTGTTGATAGAGAATTTAAATCGTTTGTTGCCTGTTCTAGTTTATCTTTTGCTTTTTCTAGTATATTTGAGAAACTTTCAAATTCTTTTTTTACCTCTCCTAATACTTTCCAAACTTTGCTCGAATGTTTTTCTATGGATATTGTTTTAAATGCTAAGTTTAAACTGTTTAATAATGCGTATAGTGTTGTAGGACCAGTTATAATTATTTTGTATTCTCTTTGTATGAATTCTATTAAATGTACTCTTTTAGATATTTCAGAGTATAGGCTTTCTATTGGAAGAAATAATATTGCAAAGTCTGTTGTGTTGTTTATATCTATATATTTTTCGCTTATATCTTTTGAAAATTTTTTAATAGATGTTTCTAATAATTTTGAAAATTTTGAAATCTCTTCTTTATTTGAAGTTTCATATGCGTTTAATAAATTAGCGTAGTTTTCAATTGGAAATTTTGAATCAATTGGAAGTAGTATTTGTTCATTAGAATTTTTAGTTGGTATTTTTAAAGCAAATTCAACTCTATCTTTTGAGTTTTGTTTTGTTATAACATTTTTACAATATTGATTTTCATTAAGTGTTTGAGAAAGTATATTTTCTAATTGATATTCTCCTATTATTCCCCTAGTTTTTACGTTTGATAAAATTTTTCTAAGATCGTTTATTGAAACTGCAAGAGTGTTCATCTCACCTATTCCTTTATGTACAAATTCTAATCTTTTACTTACGAATTCGAAAGATTTTGATATTCTATTTTCAAGAGTTTTCTGAAGTTTTTCATCAACGGTATCACGCATTATATCAAGTTTTTTTTCTGTAGATATAATAAGATTATTTTGAGTGGTGTTAATAATATTTAATTGTTTTTCAAGGTTTGTAGAAATTTTTTCAAATGAATTTGAAAGTTCATCTCTATTCATTTTCGAATCTATATTTGATTGATTTCTTAATGAATTTATGGAAGAGTTTAAATTTATATTAATTTCGTTTAACCTATTATTTAAAATTTCTATTAATGCCATAATTTGATTTCTAATTTCATCACGTAGATTTTTTTCAGTATTTGAAACATAATTCGTGATTTTAGAATCAATTTTTGAAATTATGTTTTCTATGTTTGATATTTTGTTTAAATAGTTATTTGTTTGAAATTTGTATATGTATTCTCGGAAACATAAAATCAAAAATATGTTTAATAAAATTATGATTATTATACCTATAGATAAAAAAATATTTAACATATAAATCTCCTTTTATAAAATTGAAAATTATTTTTAATTATTGTAAATTTAAAGATAAGTATTTACGTTTAAAGAGGTAAACTATGGAAAAAATTTTAATACTTGATAGTAACAGTCTTTTAAATAGAGCGTTTTATGCACTTCCACTTTTAACAAGCTCAAAAGGTATTCATACAAATGGAATACTTGGATATTTAACTATGTTTTTTAAAATGCAAGAGGAGTTTGATGCAAAATATGTAGTTGCTACATTTGATAGAAAAGCAAAAACCTTTAGACATTTAGAGTATAAAGAGTATAAAGCTGGTAGAAAATCCATGCCAAATGAATTAAGAGAGCAATTAGATCCTTTAAAAGAAATTTTAAGAGCTATGAACATAAATATTTTTGAACTTGATGGTTTTGAAGCAGATGATTTAATTGGAACTTTTTCGAAAATTTTTGAAGAGATGGGATTTGAACCTATAATAATAACTGGAGATAAAGATGCTCTTCAACTTTGTTCTGATATAACAAAAGTAATTATAACAAAAAAGGGAATATCAGATAAAGAAATTTATGATAATAAGAAAATGATTGAGACTTATGGAGTAACATCAAGTGAATTTATTGATGTTAAAGCTCTTATGGGAGACAAGTCTGATAATATACCTGGAGTATCTGGAATTGGAGAAAAGGGAGCTATAAATTTAATTAAGGAATACAAATCTATCGAAAATATTTATGAAAATATAGATTCTATGAAAGAAGGAAAAGTTAAAAACAATTTAATAGAACATATGGATTTAGCTTTTTTATCTAAGAAATTAAGTAGAATAAATAGAGAGGTTCCTATTGAATTTAATTTTGATGAGCTTAAAATTTATAAAGATTTTGAATTAAATAAAGTGGTTGAATTATATAAAGAGTATGAACTGAAATCAATTATGAGTAAAATTGGTTTTGGAGATAAAACAAGTAGTGAAAATGAAAATTTACATATAAATAAAGTTAATAATATTGAGGAATTAGAGAATTTAGTAAAAAACATACATAAAAATGCAAGAATTTTATACTTAGATTGTGATACAAGAGGAGATAAGGTATCTAATCTTGACTTTGAAAATATATATTTGAATTTTAATAATGAAAGTTATTTAATATGTAGAGAATTAATAGAGGAAAATTTTGATTTAATTTCAAAAATATTTTCCTGTGAAGTTAAAAAAGTTTGTTTTAATTCTAAGATTATTTATAAAATTATGTTTAAACACAATAAAGAAATTAATAATGTTATTTTTGATATAATACTTGCAGAATATTTGATAAATCCAGGTAAAGAATGTGATGTTCTTAGTTTGTGTAGCAATTATGCAAATACATATTTAAATGAAGATAAAAAATATTTAGGAATTTGTTGTTTTGAAAAAATTTATAATATTTTAAAAAACAAGATAGAAGAAAATAATATGGAGGATTTATATTTTGAAATAGAAAATCCTTTGTCCTTAGTTTTGGCTAAAACTGAATTAGAAGGATTTAAGGTATGTTTAAATACTTTGAATTATTTAAAAGAAAAGTTTGAAATTAAAATAAAAGAGTATTCTGAAAAGATATATGATTTAGCAGGAGAGGAATTTAATATAAATTCTCCTAAACAATTAGGAAAAATTTTGTTTGAGAAATTAGATTTACCTGTTATAAAAAAGACTAAAACAGGTTATTCAACAAATGCTGATGTGCTTGAAGCTTTAATAGATAAACATGATATTATAAATGAGATAATTAATTATAGACAAATTACAAAGCTTCAATCTACATATATAACTGGATTAATTGAGGTTATTGATAATGATGGAAAGATTCATACTTCTTTTAATCAAACAATAACTGTTACTGGAAGATTATCAAGTACAGATCCTAATTTGCAAAATATTCCTATTAAGTATCCGTTAGGAAGAGAGATTAGAAAAGTTTTTATTCCAGATAATGAAGAATGTGTTATTTTAAGTGCTGATTATTCTCAAATAGAACTTAGAGTGTTAGCTCATATTTCAGAAGATAAACAAATGATAGAAGCTTTTAGAAATAATTTGGACATACATAAAATTACCGCATCTGAAATTTTTTCTGTTGAAGAAGATGAGGTAACAACTGAAATGAGAAATAAATGTAAAGCTGTAAATTTTGGTATAGTTTATGGGATAAGCGATTTTGCACTTTCTCAGGATTTGAAAATTTCAAGAAAAGAAGCAAAAGAATACATGGATAAATATTTTGCTAGATATGTTGGAGTAAAATACTATTTAGATAATATTATAGAATTTTCAAAACAAAATGGGTATGTTAGAACAATTTTTAACAGAATTAGAAATATTCCAGAGATTAGATCTTCAAATAAAATAGTGAAATCTCTTGGAGAAAGATTATCTATGAACACTCCTATTCAAGGAAGTGCTGCAGATATTATAAAACTTGCAATGATAAAAGTTTTTAATAGATTAAATAGTGAAAATTTAAAATCTAAAATAATACTTCAAGTGCATGATGAACTTGTTTTAAATGTTTTTAAAAATGAGTTAGATAAGGTTTCAAATATTGTAAAAGAAGAGATGGAATTATGTTATAAAGATATGTTAGTACCTCTTGTTGTCAATATATCTTATGGTGAAAATTGGTTTGAAGCTAAATAAATTTTGGGGGTTTAATTTTGAAAAAAGTTGGTTTAACTGGTGGTATTGCATCAGGTAAAAGTACATCTGTAAGTATACTACTTGAGAATGGATTCAAAGTTATTGACTCTGATATGATTGTGAAAAATATTTTAAGAGAAGATGAAGAAGTTATTAGATATATTGAAAGGGAATTTGGAAATCAATTTGTATATAATAATAAAATTTTAAAAAGAGAATTTGGAAATTATATATTTACTTATGAGGATGAAAGAATTAGATACGAGAACTTTATAATGGATAAAATTTTTAATAAAATTAATGAAGAATTTTCCTTCCACGAGAAAAATCATGAAAAATTGTGTATATTAGATGCTCCATTATTAATTGAAAAAAATTTACATAAAGAAATGGATTATGTTGTATTGATTTGGGTAAGTGCAGAAGAACAGTTAAAAAGACTTATAGATAGAGATAAAATAGATGAAGAAAATGCTATTAAAAGAATAAATTCTCAAATAGATATTGATTTTAAGAAACAGTTTGCGGATTTTATTGTTGATAATTCAAAAGGAAAAGAATATTTAAGACAACAAATACATCGCCTATGTGTTATTTTAAAAACGTTATAAATAGGTGGTATGAGTTATGAGTAAATTAAAGGTGTTTTTTTTAATAATATTTGGTTTGATAATTACGTTTTTCGTGTTCAATAATCTTTTGAGGATGATGTATCCTATTAAGTATTATAGTTACATTGAAAAATATTCTGCAATGTATGATTTGGATAAATATTTAGTTATGTCTGTTATAAAGGTAGAAAGTAATTTTAATGAAAAGGCTACTTCTGTAAAAGATGCACGAGGATTAATGCAAATAACTCCATCTACAGGAAATTGGATTGCAGAACAAATGAATTTAGTGGAATTTTCTCCAGATAAATTGTATGATCCAGAACAGAATATATTTATGGGATGTTGGTATTTAGATAATTTAAGAAAAGAGTTTGATGATAATTACATGTTAATACTTTCTGCGTATAATGCAGGAAGAGGAAATGTAAATAAATGGTTACAAAATCCAGAATTTTCAAAAGATGGTAAGAATTTAGATTATATACTGTTTAAAGAAACAGAACTTTATATAAAGAAAATTAATTTAAATTATAATATTTATAAAGCTCTTTATGGAGATAAATTAATTGACAATAGTAAAAATTATAATTATAATTAACGTATATTTGCAGGTATGCTGAAATTGGCAGACAGGCTAGATTGAGGGTCTAGTGTGCGTATGCACGTATGGGTTCAAGTCCCTTTACCTGCACCATGATTTTAAATAGCGTTTGTAGTTTGTTACATCGCTATTTTATTTTTTATAGAAAGTGAGGGATGAGTTTATGGATAAAATAATAAAACTAAAACCATATTATGTTGAAAAAGTTTGGGGATATGAAAAGTGGATTCTGTCCACACATAAAAATGGGTATTCATTTATAGATGGGAAGGAAGAAAATTTATTTGAATATTTAGGAAAAGAATTACCTATTTTGATAAAAGAGATAAAAGCAAATGATGCATTGTCTGTTCAAGTTCATCCTTTTGATGAGTATGCTCAAAAACATGAAAATGATAATGGAAAAACTGAATGTTGGTATATAGTAGAAGCTGATGATGATGCTAGTTTAATTTGTGGAATAAAAGATGGATTAGATAGAGAAAAATTTTTAGAAATACTTAATAGTGGAAATGATATTGAGGGATTTTTAAAAAGAGAATATGTAAAAAAAGGTGATATGATATACATACAAGCAGGAACAGTACATGCTATAGATAAAGGAATAAAATTAATAGAAATTCAGCAATGTAGTGATGTAACATATAGAATTTATGATTGGGGAAGAGACAGAGAAGTTCACATAAATAAAGCACTAGATGTTATAAATTTTAATGGGGATGAAAAATCAGGAAAAATTGAACAATTTGAAATACTTAATACTCCGTATTTTGTTGTAGGAAAAATATTAGTTTCAGATGTTTACAGAGATAATTCAAAAGATAAATTTAATGTTTACGTTTGCTTAAGTGGAGATGGGATAATATTAGATAATTTTGGAAATGAAATTTCTATAAATCAGGGAGAGACTTTATATATTTTTCAAAATGTGGATTATACCATAAAAGGAAAGTTAGAATTATTAAAAATATATTAGATTTTCATACAAAAAATAGAATCATCTTTAATTAGGTGATTCTATTTTTTTCATAATTCTAAATTTTTTATGTTTAATTTATTTATAGGAAAATTATTTTTAAAAATAAGTTCTATATCCGCTGTAGTTATTTTTGAAGATGTATTTAGTTTAATGTTATAGTCAACAATATTTTGCGTGAGAAAAGAAGAAATATCACTGATATTTTTATTTTTTAATTGTACACATAAATTTTTGAAATCAGATAAATTTTCACAATAACCATTATTAATTAAATGCAAGAGATTGTCTATTAACTCTTTTAATATTAATGTGACCCTTGGTTTTGATAAATTAAGAAGTTCCAAGGATGAAAGAATTTTATACTTAATCATAAATATTTCTCCTAAACAAAAAGTGAAAATAGGTTCATTTGTAATAAGTGATAAGTAAATTATACATTTAAGTTATAAAATTGTACAGTAATTTAAAATAATTTAATTTTTAAGTATAAATATGGTAATTAATAACAAATATTAAAAATTTTATTTAAAAACTAGTTAGTTATAATAAATTAATTTGATATAATGGTCTAAGGTTTCTAAATTTACTTTTAGGAGAATTTTTAATGAAAGATATTTACATAAGAAATAAATTCAATAAAAAAATTAGTAATGAAGTTAAGAAAGAAATAGAGAATATAAAATATTTAAAAAGCTTTAAATTTGAGAATGTAAATAGTAATCAATCTTTAATAAAAGATGGGTTTTATAGATTAAAATTTGCTTTTGATTTTCATGAGGAAGATTTGGAGTTTTTAGAGAATATTAAAACTTCAATAAATAGTTTTGATTTTGAAAAATTAATTTATTTATGTGATTCCTATGAATTTAGATTTTTTAAAGTTTTTGATTACATAAGTAGAAATGTTGTTATTGATTGTAATAATTTTAAGAAAATATATTCTATTTTTATGGAGTTATTAAAAAAAGGAGAAACGGTAAATAGTATAAGTTTAGCTATTTTTGTTCTCAGTGTTTTTGATTTCAATCAAATTATTGATTTTTGTAAAAATGTTTTATGTAAGGATATAGATTATTTAGAAATATCAAGTTTTGTTTTGAAAAATTATAATATTGAGGATAATTATACGTATTTTGATTTGTTTAAGTATGTCTATAAGAATGTGAATATTACGGAATTATTAGATAGATTAAATAAAATTTATAGTAATAGTTATAGAAAATTTATTGTGGGTTTTTATTTGTTTAATATTAAAGATTTAAATTTACGTGATTTAAATGATTTTAATTTTAAAATATTACTTAGATATGTTTCAAATTGTAGAAAATCTTTAAATAATATTAGTGATAGGTTTTTATTTGAAGATAAATTTAATGAATTTAAAAATATAAATGAAGATTTGAATTTAGTTTTAAATAAAATGAGAGATATTATTAAAGAAAGATTTTTAAATTATGAAAATCTTGATATGGAATTTATTTATTTAAATATAAATTTATTTGATGATTTAAAAGAAATTTATTTAGGGAATGAATTTTTAAACTTTATTTTTGTAAAACTTAGAGAAGCTTTTTATGATAGAAATTTTAGAGAAGTTAAACAAATTATAATGATATATAATGAACTAAATATTAATATAGGTGAAAAAATTTCTGAAATATTTAATAAAGAGTATAGTTCTGTAGAATTTGGAAAATTTATTTTAAGAGCATTTAGAGATTATGAGTATTTTACTTCTATTATAGGTCAATTAGAGAAAAGGTTTTATTTAACTAAACTTGTAAATGATTTTGATTTTAGAATTATTTTGTTTAGAAGCTTGTGTATAGTTTATAAAGATTTTAATTTTGAAATTGTTGGAAGTAGTTTTTTAAATATTATTATGGATTATCAAGAATTTTATGATGAAAGTAGTAGTTATATAAATTTTATAGCCCAAAAAATTTTGGAAAGGAGTTAGGGATTAATGGCTTATATTGGATATTCAGAACATATTCCTTTGTTTACAAAATTATTGGTTGATGAATTTGGAAGTGATTATGAAGGGGATAGTTATTTAATTTATTTTGAAAATATAAGATCTTATTTATATGGGGATATATCTTCTAATGATTTGTTGGAATTTTTTGATAATTCTAATTTTTGTATATTTGAATTAGATCATTTGATAAAAAATATAAATGACATAATTGAAAAGAATATTTCTTATAAACAGAAGTTAAATAAATTTTTATTTGAAAATATAAATTCTGAGGCTTCAGATAATAGAGGAATTTCCATTAAATCATTATCTTTAATGTTTGATGATTTTATGGATATATATAATGAAAACATATTTGATTATGAAAGTTTTTATATATCTATTTTTGGAGTTTTTATAAATTTGTCTCAAGAGAAATTTATGGAATTTATATATGATATTATAAAATACAATAGTTTAACATTTGATGATTTTTATTTTCTCATAAATTTTTTGAAAGATATGGTTGAATTTAAATATTTAGATAAATATGTTAAAGAATTTATACTATATTCAGAAGATTATTTAGATGTTATTGATAATTCTGTTGAGCACATATCCATACTTATGTTTCTAACATTTAAGTTGAATAAAACACTAATTAATTTGTCAAAAAATTCAGAGAATGATTTTTGGTCAAAGGATAAGAAATTTATATTGGCTACACTAAAATTATTTAGTAATTATTGTAGAGAATATAATTTGGTGTTTATTGAGCAAATTGATGATAAAAATAAGAAATTTATAGAGAATAGAGATGTTATTTATACGTTTTTGAAATATTTAACTGAATTTCTGATTAATGAAGAAGATTGCAGTGTTATTTTAAGTGTATATTCAAGATTAATGTTTGATTATATGGATTATGATGTTGTGAAAAAGGTGACAAAAATTGTTAAATACTTAGTTTCACCTGTATTTAAGTATGACAAGATTGAAAGTATTATGGTTTCAAATAACACTCAGGATATTATAAATATATTAAGTTTTTCTTTTTTAACGGGACTTAATTATGTTATTTTGTTTAGTGATAATTGTAAAAAGTATGGTTTTAATAAAGAAATATGTTTATATATTTTGAAACTTATATTATCTGAAGAAATTGATAATAAAAGAGATTATTTTATATATTTTATAAAGATATTTTATACTAATATATTGGAAGAATTTACTTATGGAGATGAGGTGTTATTTAATTATTTATTATGGATAACTAATGATATAGTAAATAGTGGAACTAATATTACTGGAATTGAAGATGTTATAAATTTATTGAGTAGAAATAATAAAATTCAAAATAGTCAAATGTATAACTTAATTAAAAATTTAGTTTCAAAAATTGAACATGTTTATACATACAGTTTTGAGGGGAAATCATTTTATAAGTTTGTTTTGGAAAAAGAGCAGGGTGTTTATTATAGAAGAATAGATAGGGAATATTTTCATGCTAAAAGTATTTTTTATCAAGAATATGATTTTGAAGTTTTAAATGAAAAAGAGGAATTAATAAAAAAATTAGAAAGTTATTTTGAAAATAGAAATTCTTTAAATAGAGATGATTATTATAGATTTTTAATAAATAACAAGTATTTTGATGTTTATAAATTTGATATTTTAGAAAAAATTAAGAAATTATGTATTGATAAGTGTGTATTAAAAGATGAATGTGATTTTTTAATATATGATTCTCCACATGAAGAAGGGTTTAAATTTGGTATATTGCTTTCGCTTGAATTAGATGAAAAAATTTATGAAGATGTTTATAAGAATGTTGTTTCAAAATTAACTTATGGTGATATTTTTTATGAAGTTTATAGAAAATTTAAGTGTTTAGATGAAGAATACATTTTATCTTCTCATGAGTCATATGTTTTTGTGATAAAATGGGAAATGGTGAGAGGTAATATAAAACTTGATAGTTTAAGGGAAATTATATTTAAATATTTAGATAGATTTGGTACAAAATTAAATTCGTATGCTTTTGTTTATATAATTGTTTTTTTAGATCACGTAGATAGTACTAGTATTTATAATGATGTAAATATGACCACCTTAAAATTAAAGACTATTATGAAGTTGCTTAAGGAAGATAATAATAAAATTATAGAAAATGATGTACTAGTATATGAGATTTTTAACAAATGTTTTGAAGTATATACTAAGTCTTTTGTGTCGCTTACACAATTTGAAGTTTTGGAAGAAATATATAATTTATTTGAAAATAAATTTGTTAAATTAAACGGTAATGAAATAGAGCATAAAGATATAGAGTTGAACCATGAAGTGGATATAAATAAAAAATCTAATTTTAAAATGAGATATAGTGAAATTTTAAAAAAGATAAATAAAATATTTAAAAGTTCAGAAGCGGATGAATATTATGAAAATATATTTATATCACAAAATATTGATCTTATAATTAGTATCCTTTCCAATGAAACTAAATTCTATAATGAAAGTATGAATTTATTTTATGAGTATGTCAATGAAAATAGTTTGAATGCTCTTTGTAAGATATATAAGAAGAGTATAGAAAATATTTTTGTTGCTAGAGTGTTTATAAAGCTATTATCTTTTTATCCGAATGTAATAATATCTACTTTAAAAGATTCTAAAAAATTAGATTTATATGTAAAAATACTTGAATGTTCTATATGAATAAAGCAAAAGTATCTTAAATTGATGCTTTTGCTTTTTTGAAAAATAAAAAAATATAAAAATACTATTGACTTAATTTAT